>CALBME010000164.1 GCA_937896295.1 uncultured Micavibrio sp.
GGCCCCATCAACCTGAAACCCGGTGCCACCGCCGGATCTCAGATCCAGAACGAGGCAGCCCAGCGCGCGGCAGCCCAGGTCTATAATCCCGCACAGAAAATCGATCCCGCTGCTGCGGCAGCCGCGGCAGCCAACGCGCCCGACTATTCCGCCAGCACCTATAACCAGACGCGCAACGTAAAACCGGTCACCACGCAGAAAAGCGCCGGTACCAGTCTGATCAAGGATCCGTTCCCGTCATGGTTCGGTGGCTATACGCCCCCGACTTTGGCGGAACTGCGCAGCGTAAAGGCGGCGCGTGCGGCACAATATGCACGTAAGGATGCGGCCGAGGCGCAGGCCCGCCAGCAACAGCAGCAGCCCAAGCGTACCACCGCCTTCGGCACGACCAGTGAACAAAAACGCCAGCAGGCGCAGTAATCGTTATTCCTGAAAGTGCAAGGGTTGCCATGTGCCGCTAAACGCGCATGATGCTGTGATGTTGACCCGCAAGCATGCCGTTTTCGCCGCCGCCGCGATGTATGGGCTGTTCAGTTCGCCCACGCCTGATGCGCCGGGCATGACTGAATATCTGATCGTTGCGCTTATCGGTTTTGCTGGCCTTCCCATGCGCCTGCCGCGTGAAAAATGGGTCCTGCCTTATACCGTGTTCATCCTCTACGGGCTTACCGTTCCCTTCATCATGGGCGCCTTCGCAGGTCATGAGGGCGGCGGCATTCTGCGCGATGCGGTGGCCTTCTCTGCGCTCGCCCTGCCTTTGCTTCTGACGCAGCTTTACCCTGCCGGCGATCGCACGGCGCAGCGCATGCTGCTCTTGATGCTGCTTGGAATCGGGGTTTTGTTTTCCATCCGCTACCTGCTATCGGTGGCAACACCGGCGGGTTTCCTTCGCGATCACGATCTTCTTTATCTCGCCAATTCTCCGCTGGTGGCTTTTGCCGGGGCCTGGATGCTGTTGCAGGGATCGTTCACTGAAACGCGGCCGGGCAGGGCGGCGCTCATGTGTCTTTCATCGGTGATCCCCGTTCTGGCCATGATCGCCATGACTCAGCGCGCGACGGTGATGCTTCTGGCCTGCGCGTGGCTTGCGGGGTTTACCGTCTGTGTGGTCCGCAATCCGCGGCGTGCCCTTGTGCTGGGGCTGGTATTGGTTATCACCGGCATTCTGCTGGCCCCCTGGCCGGGATACGTCGCGCAGTCATTTGCGGATAAGACCATGGCCGTAGGCTGGAATGCGCGCGGCGCCGAACTGGGCGCGCTGATGAACGCATCGATGGGCAATCCGCTGACGGCGATATTCGGATCAGGCTGGGGCAGCATGCTCAAATCCCCGGCCGTGGGCGATTTATGGGTGCGATTTTCGCACGCCCTGTTCACGTCCCTGTTGTGGAAAACCGGTTGGGTTGGATTTATCCTAAGTATCGCGGCTATGGGTACGCTGGTGGCCGCGGCTTTTCGCCGCCTTCGTCATGACATGGTCACCTTCACGGCCCTGATCCTGCCGCTTTTGCCCGCCCTGTTTCTGTATGGGTCGTATAAATCACTGTGTTTTGGCCTTTTGCTTCTGGGGCTTGCCGCCCTGCAATGGACAAAACCCGCGCAAGGATGATAACCGTAACCCCCTCATGGCAACGCAACGCGCCAGCATCCTGATCGTCAACCGCGTCTATCCGCCCCAGCGCGGATCGACGGGGCGTCTTCTGCATGATCTTGCCCGCCACTTCGTTAAAAACGGCCATGCCGTCACCATCCTGACCACGACATCCGGGAAGGCCACGCATAGCCGCCGCGGTCCCATCGGTATCAGCCGCGTCGGCGTGGATACGCGTACAGGGTTCATTCCCTATCTTAAAACCCTGTTCCGTCTTTACCGCGCGATTTTAAAACTGCCGCGTCATGACGTGGTAATCACCCTGTCCGACCCGCCGATGCTCTACCTTGCGGGGTATCACGCAGCGCGCCGCAAACAATCCGCCCATATTCACTGGTGCCACGATCTTTATCCCGATCTTGCGCCGGTACTCGATTTCAATATTCCTGCGCCGCTATACCGGCTGGCATGGAAATGGGGCCGTGACGCGCTGGCCGGATCGGCCTGCGTCATTGCTATCAGCCGCTGCATGCAACGAAACATGGTGCGTACCGGCGTTGAGATGCGCCGCACGGCTGTCATTGAAAACTGGCCCGATCAGGAAATTGTCGCTCCTGCCGCCGCCGTGCCGTCGCCGGCACCCGCACAGAAGGAATTGCCCGATCAGGACAGGTTGCGCGAACGCCGCCTGTACAGCGATCCGGCGGGCCAGAAATTCCGCGTCCTCTATGCCGGTTCGATCAGCCGCGCCCATCCGGTTGACGCCATCATCGCGGCTGCGCGCATTCTGCTGAAATCCCAGCCCGATATCGAACTGGTTTTTGTCGGCAAGGGTGCCGGTTTTGAGATGCTGGCACAGGCGCGCGCAAGCCAGGGGCTCGACAATATCCGCCTGATCCCGCCGCAGCCGCGGGCGGCACTCAAAAGCCTGATGGAATCGGGTGACATTCATCTTGTCACCATGCGGGACGAGGCGCTGGGCATGCTCATGCCGTCCAAATTCTATGCCTCGCTGGGGGCGCAGCGTCCCACCGTTTTCGTGGGGCCGGCCGAATGCGATATTGCCCGCCTGTGCGCCCAGTATAATTGCGGCCGGGTGGTGAAACCGGGCGATGGCCGGGCGCTGGCCGCTGCCATCAGCCTGTACCGCAACGATTCGGAAGCCTGGTTCCAGGCCCATGAAGGGGCCGGGAAGGCGCTGAAAGCGCGCCTTCCGCAAGAGGCTTTTGCCCTGTGGTCTAACGTGGTACGAAAAGTGCTGCATGAGCAGCGTTCTGACCGATCTGCAAAATAACCCCTGGGGCCTCTTATGGGCCCATCGCCGTGCCGGCGCGATTGGCCTCGGGCTCGGCCTGGTCATCGGTCTTCTTCTGTGTATCATTCTGCCCAGCAGGTGGGAGGCGCGCATGGTCGTAGGCCCCGCCGGACGCGGCGCCAATGCCGACCTGTCGTCTCTGTTGCCGGCGTCCGAGTCCCCGACCATTCAGTACGTGTTGCAGCGCGTGGGGTCTGTGACCGCGGCTGATTTTTCTCTGTACGAAACCCTGATGACGACGCCGCGCGTCGCCCGCGCCCTGCAGAGGGATGAGGCGCTTTTGCCGCGTCTTGCCGATCTCTGCCGCAAATGTGCGCAAGACCCCGCCACGCTTGCTCAATGGCTTGATGCCCATATCCGCATCATGCCCGTCGGTGCGACACAACTGCGCCGGATTACGCTTCAGCTGCACGACCGCGAACTGGCCGCCGATCTTTTAAGGGCGTTGCACCGCCTGACGGATGAAACCATCCGCACCGATGCCCGCACCCGCACGGACGAACGCATCGCCTATCTGCGCGCGCAGCTGGGCATGGTGTCCAATCCCGACCATCGTGACGCGCTGGTGGGGCTTTTGAAAGAACAGGAACGAACCCGCATGATGGTTGGCATCGACGACGATTACGCGGCTGAGAACGTTGATCCGCCCTCGATCCGGAACAAACCGTCTTTCCCGGATCCGGCGATTTTCCTGCCACTGTTCGGTATGCTGGGCCTTCTGGCGGGACTGGTGCAAAGCCTGTTCGGTCTGAAAATCAGAAAATGATCCCCGTTACCGTCATCGTCGTCACGAAAAACGAAGGCGATAACATCGCGCATTGCCTGCTGCCGCTGATTCCCAATTTTCAGCGCGTGATTGTCCTCGACTCCGCCTCGACCGATGACACCATGGCCTGCGCCAAATCCATGGGGGCGGATTTCGTACCTTTTGCATGGAACGAAAAATATCCCAAGAAACGCCAGTGGGCGCTCGAAAACCTGTTCGGCCTTGGTGACTGGATCATGTTCATCGATGCCGATGAAGTCGTAACACCCGGCCTGATCCGTGAAATGCGGCTGTTATTTGCGCGGGGCAATCTGGCCGACGGTTACTTCGTGCGCGGTCGCTATGTGTGGATGGGCCGACGCCTTCGTTACGGCATGACGAATAACAAGCTGTGCCTGTTCCGGCGCGATAAATTCGTCTTTCCTCGCGTGAATGATCTGGACATCCCCGGCATGGGCGAGATCGAGGGGCATTACCAGCCCATACCCATCGACTCAGATGCCCGCATCGGCCAGCTTGAGCACGCGGTAATTCACCACAATCATAAGGGCAGGGGGGAATGGGACCGCCGACATGCGCGTTATGCCGAATGGGAAGCGCGGATGATCGCGCGTAAAGCCTTTCCGCCCGATCCGATCGCATGGCGCGAGGAAGTCAAGCAGCTGACCCGCGCCAGCATCCTCCGCCCTGCGCTGGTTTTCGCATGGTCTTACATTGTTAAGCTGGGCTTTCTCGACGGTGTTCCCGGTTTCGATTACGCCCTCAGCCGGGCGGGCTACGCGCGCGATGTCCTCAGACGGCTGCGCGCCATCCAGTAAAGGCCGGGTGCGGTCTTTTTCACGAACAGGCTTAAATTCTGGATAAATGGCGCGAACGGCGCCCTGATGCCCAGTTCGCGGCGGATCTGTTTCTGCTCCTCGCGGGCCAGTTTTGTCTTCTGTTGCGAGATGCCGCCTTTTTCAAACACGCATACCGGAAACCCGACATACTTCGACCGGCCATTGGCCATGGCCTGCGCCGTGAATTTATAGTCCGCCGCGATCTTGTAACGCGTGTCATAGCGAAGGCTGGCGCGCCGGAACGCCATGGCCTGGTGATGGGTCGGCATGCCGTAGGCCATGGTATGATGGGCTGGTTTCAGGTGGCCGTCTTCGATGGCGTCGCCATATAGAAAATCGTAAGACGCATACGACGCCAGACGCGAAAGCACGTCGGGCGCGGCAAAGGTGTCGCCCGCATTCATGAAAATCAGGAAGGTGCCGCCCGCACGCGATATGCCCTTGTTCATAGCGTCGTAAATGCCGGCATCCTCTTCGATGTCGCCGTCAATGACGATCCATTCATAGTCGAAAAAGCTTTGCGACTTGACGCTCTCGCGTGTGCGCGCGAACCCGTCCGGGTTGTTTTTGGTGATGGTGATGACGGAAAAAAGCATTAATCCCCCCTGTTGAGAAGATCATCCGCGTAAATGCCCGTAATGGCAATATTGGAAAGAATTTGTGTGATGTCCTTGGCCGTATCGATGAAATCGAAAGGTTTGGGATCGCGCGGCACGACGATGGTCGACCCCGGCACGATCATCAGCGGTTTATAGGTCGCAAACTTGGTGGATCGCAGGGGCTGGGCCGATCCGTCCGGGAAAACGATGAAGGCGCGGGCATTGTCTGCATGCATGGTGACGCCGCCCGCTTCGGCCAGGTAATCGCGGCTGGTTTTCTCAGCCCGGAACTGCAGGGATGCAGGATTCATGACCTCGCCCGCCACGCGCACCGTCAGGGGCCGTTTGGGGATATAGATGACATCGCCCGTCTCAAGCAGGATGTCCTGCTGCGGGTCCTGACGTAAGACGCCGGGGTCCGCCTGAACGGTAATGCGGCCCACGGGCGCGATGGTCTTCATCTCGTCCACCAGTTCCTTGGCCATGGCCATCTGTTCCATGTTGACCTTGCCGTCCTTGGTGTCGGCGGCCATGGCGATGGACCGTTCAAGGTCATGGGCGGCGATATTATATTTTTCTTTTTCGCGTTTACGTTCGGCGCTGCGGGAAAACACCGTTCCGGGCGGATAGGCTTGGTCGGTGATGCCTCCCGCGCGTTCCAGCAGGGTAAGCAGCGTATCGCCGCGCATCAGGTCATAGGTGCCGGGGTTTCTGACTTCGCCCTTCAGTGTCACGCTCTGGCGTGTCACCGCCTCGAACCGGTCGGGCACACGCACCGCGTCGCCCGCGGTGACCGTGACGGTGCTGGCAAATTCGCCCGCCAGGTTGATGACATCGCGGTGGCTGATCATGCCGTCATCGGCCTGCAGGCCGGTATTGTTGCGGTTGATTTCAATGCGGCTTAGATCCGCATCCGAAAGGGCGCCGCCCGCCACGTCCATCAGGCGTTTGACGGGAACAGGCCCTGCCACCGGCCACGTGCCGGGCAGGCGTACGGCGCCCTGAACGCTGACCATGTGTTCGCGCACGAACGTCACCACAATGGGCGGCAGGTCGCTCACGGCCTTGTCCTTGAGAATGCTTTGAATGTCGGCGCGGGACAAAAGCCGCACCTCGTCGCCTTCATGCAGGTCGATATCGCTGCGCCCTGCGAAAACATCCTGCGGCGAAAACGCCACCATATCCTGCGTCAGGTCGGATTCGCGCCTGCGGGTGATCAGGCCCATCAATGGATAGACGTCATCGCCAAAGGCCTGCGGGCTGCGCAGAAGGCTTGAGAGTTTTTTGTACTGGCTCAGCGCAAAAGTACCGGGGCTGCGCGTTTCACCGGAAAGGGAAAACGACCCCGCTGCACGGTCCAGCGTGCGGTTGACAGCCAGGATCGCGCCGTCGCCAAGCGTACTTGCGGATGTAACCGATACGGGTTGGGCCACACGGCTGCCATTGCCTTTGGGCGACATCATCACCATGCGGTTTTGGCCTGCCGACAGAAGCCCGCCGGCCATTGTCACGGCATCCTGCGGCGTCATCTGTCCCGATACGGGCAACTCGTAAATGGCGGGTTTGCGGACGTCGCCGATCACCGCGATGGTTTTGCCCAGCGGCGGCACGATGATCCGGTCGCCGTCACGCAATGTCGGCAGGGTGGATGTGTCGGCGCCGTTCATCACGGAATAAAGGTCGATCGGCGTCGATGTGCCGTCACGGATCAGGCGAATCTGACGTAACGATCCCTCTGCGCTGACACCGCCGCTTTGCTCCAGCGCCTCAAGCACCGTCTGCAATGGGCTCAAGGCATGCCGTCCTGGCTGCGTGACATATCCGGCCACCAGCACCCCGATCTGCCGTATGTGTTCAAGGCTGATATAGATCTCGCCGTGATAGGTCTGCGCCTCCATCATCTTCTGCACATCCTGGCGAAGCGCGCCCAGCGTCTTGCCCGCCGCCGCGACAGGCGGCAGCAGGTCGATGTTCAGCGTGCCGCTGCGGTCGATCACATAGGTTTCATGATCCTTGCGCTCGCCCAGAAAGGCGATGTTCAGCCGGTCGCCCACGCCCAGGATATAATTATCCTGCACTTCGCCCGTGGCGGGCGCCGTGCTTCTGGCGTTGACGGACGGGCGTCCCAGGAAATCGTACCCGAACTGCGCAAGCGACGGATCGCCTGAAATCTCGCGGTAAAAACGCTCAATCGGTGTCGGTGCTTTTTCATTCTGTGCCTGCGTTACCGGCGCTTCGCGTACAGGCGCAGAAAGTTTGGTATCGTCAGTCGGTAAAGGCTTGCGCAGATGCGCGGGCAAAAGCCGTTCCAGTTCATCGACGCTGAAATCAGCGGCGGTGCCCGCGGCGTCATCGTCCGGCATCATCGCGGCCGGCGAGGGAAGCGGTGGATCGCCCGCGCTTTCTGCATGCAGGACCTTGACCGGAACCATGCCCGCGGCCACATACATGAAAAGCAGCAATGCTAGCCTTCTGCGAATGGCCAACCCCTCTGAATGCTCTAAGACATGCAATTATATGGGGTAAAAGATACAGGGAAAGTGCTTATCCAATGACTATCCACTTATTAAGAATGGCCGCCGGCGTTGAGGATCTCGCGCAGATGCAGGCTATCGTTAAGGGCGAAACCCGTGCCGACAGGAAACTGGGGCCAGTGGTGTCCATCTATACCCGCAACTGGCCCAAGCGCGCGGCGGAATTGCTCGACGGGGGCAGTGTCTATTCCGTCATCCGCAGCGTAATCCAGGTGCGGCGCAGGGTTCTGGATATCCGGGAATGGAAGGACAGCGACGGCTCGGCCTACTGCCGGATTGTGCTGGATCCTCAGCTGATCCGCGTCATGCCGACCCCACAAAAGCCGTTTCAGGGCTGGCGTTATCTGGACCCCTTGAAGGCACCCCGCGATCTGGGTGTTATGCGTGACATGGAACAGGATAACCTGCCGGATGACATGGCGCAGGAACTGAAAGAATTGGGGCTTTTGTAATATTGTTACAACGACCTCGATATTTATGTAAAAATTAAAGGGCTGAACGCCGCTTTTTGTACGAAAATTTGCGTTCTGCAAAAACGCCTCCTAGGGTGAATCCCATAACGCCGAAACTTAAAAATGAGCGTTCATGGGAGGTTTGAATGAGTATTTCCGAAAAAATCGGCACCGCGATCGGATTCGCGGTTGTTGCGGGTCTGCCGGCCGCTTTCTTTATCGCCACGTCGCAACCGGATAAAGCCATCGCGCCCGCGCAGGAGGCTGACGCGATTCTTTATGCCGACATCCATCAAAGCAATTTCAGGATGGCTGAACTCAAGAATGTCTATCAGGACCGCTTCGGTGTGCAGATGGTCAGTGCCGGCGGCAGCGACGGTGTCAGTGGCGGGCAATGCTATTACATGTCTTTCTCGCCCCAGCTCAACACGTCGAATGCGTATGTGAATACGTCCAAGGGGCATCAGGTGAAAAAGGACGCGACCGCATCCCTGCGCGTGCGGGATGATCTGTTTGTCGTCACACCCATATCGGTCATCAGCAAGGACGTTCAGTCTTGGGGTAACACGGTGAAGGTGCCGGATGGGTGCACGCTGAACGTCGCGCGTTATTCCGATGTGCCTGTTGCATCGCCGCTGGGCTCGAATTCGTATCGCATCGATTCCCGGACATATCTGGGGGCGTTTGTTCCCAACCAGAAAACCAGTCTTTTTGAAGGCCGCTTCGCGCTGCGTGTACATCGCGCACCGTGGTTCCGTTCTACAGGAACATGCAGCTACAGCGTCTATTTCGATGGAAAAACCATGGACAGTCCGCGCGGATCGCCGGTCGCCTATTACGTGTCCGACTCTGGCAAGGCGTACAAGGTTGATGTGTCGCGCACGCAATCCGGCTTTACGACGACATCGGATTGCACCATCCGGGTGGAGTCGTTCGATCTTATTTCCGCAAGCTCCTCTTTCCGTCCGCCGTCTATCAATCGCTACACGCCTGCCGAAGATCCGAAGATACAGGCGGTGGCCACGCGTCTGGCGAATGAAAATCCGCAGCTCACCATCACCCGCGAATATGTCGAGGAAATCGAACTGCAGCCGGTGCAGGTGGTGGAACTGACATCGGATGCGTCCGTCTATAAAAGCCGTAAATCATCGCTCAGCATCGAATTCGAAATGAAATCGGGCGAGTCGAACACTTTCGGCGGTGGCGTGACGATTTTCGGCGCGCTCAATGGTTCGCTGGGCAAATCGCTCGAACGCTCTTTGACTTCCACCATCAAGGCCGGCGACGAAATCGAAAGCGGCGTGATGCTGGATGGCGCGCGTTGTCGCCGCTGGGAAACCTATGTCAGTGGCGTGGAGGTGCATGCAAAGGTCAGTGCGCCGCAGATCGGCCTGCCTGAAATTCCCTTCACGTATCTGGACAGCATCAATTTTCAGGCGCGCTCGCTTTGTGATCCATCCGCGCCGCCTCTGGGGCGTGTAACGGGGCGGCGAGTCGCCCTGGCACCGCAGTAAAAACATCCGGGAAAGGCCGCAAAGCACGGCCTTTCTTTCGTTTTAATAAGTTTTATCAATGAGTTAATACAAATTAACGTCTTGGTAACGATGCCGGGTGCACAATCATCGACTGGCTTGGGATTCTGCGTTTGTACACATCCCTCCCGCGTCTTTGGAGGATGTTAAGGGCGTGCAACCTGAAATTGTGTGTCCGCAAAGCCGCGGATTTCCTGGTGTTGCGGGTGACGCGTGCAGGAAAAAAGAAAACTTAAAGTTTTTTTAAAAAGTTGTTTGACACGATGGAACCAAACCACTTATAAGACCGGACACCAACGGCGAAGCCCCTGGCCCACAAGGCCAAGAATACAAAGGCTTTAACGTTGAGTGACAAGCCAAGTCGGTCTTGACTGCGAAGAAGTTTTTAACTACAACGCGGTTATCCAAACTTAAGGTTTGAAGTTTTTGCCCGGGAGACCATCCCGCAGTAAAGGATGGTCGGCTTCGGGCGCGGTTTTTGGACATCGTGATTTAAGATATCAAAGAGATACGCAGGCAGCGGTCCGTGTTCAGTCATGTTTACATGATTGGATCGTCTTCACGACGCAACGACGACTGATCGCTGTATGAGTATTTCGCATTCAATCGCAAGTACAATACATGCAGGTCAGTCAATTTTTATTAATCAGACCGATCAAATGAGTTTTTGTTTCCTACCCGGAAACATAAACGTCAGTGATATGGTCAGATCAGATTTTCAACTTGAGAGTTTGATTCTGGCTCAGAACGAACGCTGGCGGCAGGCCTAATACATGCAAGTCGAACGAACCTTCGGGTTAGTGGCGCACGGGTGAGTAACGCGTGGGAATGTGCCCTTGGGTACGGAATAACGTCGGGAAACTGACGCTAATACCGTATAATGTCTTCGGACCAAAGATTTATCGCCCAGGGATCAGCCCGCGTAGGATTAGCTAGTTGGTGAGGTAATGGCTCACCAAGGCTACGATCCTTAGCTGGTCTTAGAGGATGATCAGCCACACTGGAACTGAGACACGGTCCAGACTCCTACGGGAGGC
>CALBME010000165.1 GCA_937896295.1 uncultured Micavibrio sp.
CCGATTTCACCCCAACCGGGGCATTGGTACGCGTCAGGAATTTTCATTTTACAGCCACCCCCGTCGCCGCAGGCCCCGATGAAAAATATACGATAGAATTTCATACAGCCACGGCCGTACGCGGGGTGGAACACAAAGAAAGCCTTGAATATGACGGCGGGCCGGTCAGCCGCACCGCGATGGAAAAAATGCTGGTACGCTTCGAACAGGAATTCGCGGACTTCAAACGGAAAAACCCGGACCGCAGCGACATCATTCACAATAAACGCCGTATGCCTGTTTTTACCGGAATGCACAGCCCGGGCTCTCATCTGGTGGCCCTATGATGACAGCCAGTCCCTCACGCCTGATGGTGACATCGACATTGTCCAGCTGGTCGAAAGAACGGCTGATATCGACTGAGTGGTATTCAGCGCGCCGCCTCAACAACGGTATGTATGTGCTGGCCTATCATAAAAAAACGGACAAGCGCACACACTCGGTCCGCATTCCGATCATCACCGATTATAATCATGCGCTGCTTTTGCTTGACCGGTTTGAACTGGGCGCTGACCCGATGGTCAATTATCATGGTTATGAGAGCGTAATGAGCAAAGACCTGCGTGATAACCCCTCTTACGGCGGGCTGCAGGGTCGCACCGGCAAAAACGGCGCACGCACCCACACGCTGGATTCTGCCGACGCGCTTTCCGCCGGGACGCATTACAGCCTGTATGCGCCCCATATCGAAAACCTTCCGCCCGACCGCCCCCTCCAGCTGCGCGAGGCCGGCATGATGCAAAAAATGGGCGCGCGTCTGGCAACCCTTTTTGGCCGCAGGGCCGGACACATCAATATTCTGCGCACGCGTAAACAGCACCACGAATTTTACGGGCCTCAGGGAAAAAAACTCAGCCGCCAGGTCTACTACGTCGCCCGTCAGGATATACTGAACGGACTGTGGGACATCGCCCTGTGCGAACGCGCCGGAAATGATAGTGAGGCATCCCCACTGTCGTTCGAAGGCACGCACCTGACCGAAGCCGACATGTTTAAAAAGATGATGGCATGGGAGCGTTTCCTTATCTCGCAGATGAGGAACATGCCTGCCACCACGCGCATGGAAACGACGGACGAAGCCACACGCTGGCATGCAGGGGAACACGCCCTGTATTTCGGACGTTTCCTGCCATCCATCGCCCATGAGATTCTGGGTATGCGCAATCTTTCATACGATGAAAACCGCCGCCCGAACGTAATTGGCAGCCCGCAAAACCGACCCTTGCCATAACATTTTCGGGGGTGAAGCAGCCTGCGATTCCTGTTATACTGGGGCGTTCGGGGAATCGGAGTTTTTTTATCTATGGCTGAACCAGCCGCCACCGCACCGGGAAGAATGGATTTCGGCGGCATGAGAGCCTCTCTCATGCGCGGCGACGTGCTGCTCGCTTTTGGCATCATCTGCATTATCTGCGGGCTTATTTTTCCCCTGCCCACATGGCTGCTGGATATGGCTCTCGCCCTGTCCATAACCTTCAGCGTCCTGATCCTGATGACGGTGCTGTTCATTGAACGGCCGCTGGATTTCACCACCTTCCCCACCACGCTTCTGATCGCCACGATGCTGCGCCTGTCGCTCAACGTCGCCACCACACGGCTGATCCTGGCGCACGGCAATGACGGCACGCATGCGGCCGGTCATGTCATTCAGGCATTCGGTTCATTCATCATGGGCGGCAATTTCGTCATCGGCCTGATTGTCTTTGCGATCCTGATCATTATCAACTTCGTGGTCATCACCAAGGGTTCGGGCCGTATTGCCGAAGTGGCCGCGCGTTTCAGCCTTGATGCCATGCCGGGCAAACAGATGGCCATCGACTCGGACATGTCCGCGGGCCTCATCACCGAGGACCAGGCCCGCACCCGCCGCAGCGAACTGGAACAGGAATCGAATTTCTACGGCGCCATGGACGGCGCGGCGAAATTCGTACGCGGCGACGCCATCGCCGGCCTGATCATCACTTTCGTCAACATCATCGGCGGTATTATCATCGGCACCGTCCAGCACGACATGTCGCTGGGCGAAGCCACCCATAACTACACCTTCCTGACCGTGGGCGACGGACTGGTCAGCCAGATGCCTGCCCTGCTTGTCTCCATCGCGGCGGGCCTTCTCGTCTCCAAGGGCGGAGTCGCGGGTTCGGCCGACAAGGCCCTGTTCAAACAGTTTTCGCAATATCCAAAGGGTCTGGCGCTGACCTCGGGCGCGATCGGTTTTATGGCGCTCATGCCCGGCCTGCCCTTCGTACCGTTCGCCGTTCTGGCGGGCGCCATGGGGGGCCTGTCTTTTTACCTGCACAAGAAAACGCGCGAAATTGCAACCCAGCGCGTGGCCATCGCCGCGCAGGAAAACGCGCGCGCAAAACCGCCGGAAGAACCGATCAGCAAATCGCTGGCCATGGACATTATCCGCCTGGAACTGGGTTACGGCCTGCTGGCCCTTGTCAATGCCGAGGGTCACAAGCTGACCGACCAGATCAAGGGCCTGCGCCGCCAGCTGGCCGAGGAAATGGGCTTTGTCCTGCCCAGCGTGCGCATTCAGGACAATCTGCAGCTGACGGCATCCGACTATGTCGTGCGCATCAAAGAGATCGAGGCAGGCCGCGGCACGGTCCGTCCCGGCATGCTGCTGTGCATGGACCCGTCCGGCGAGCCCATCAGCCTGCCCGGTGAAGCCACGCTGGAGCCGACCTTCAACCTGCCCGCCATGTGGATCGACGAACAATACCGCGAGGAAGCCAATTTCCGCGGCTACACCGTGGTAGATGCCAGCACGGTCGTCACCACGCACCTGACCGAAATCGTCAAGGACAACATGGCCGACCTGCTCTCCTACACCGAGACGCAGAAACTTCTGGATGAAATGGGCAAACCGTTCCAGAAACTGGTGGCCGACGTTATCCCGTCGCAGATCTCCCTCTCCGGCCTGCAGCGCGTGCTGCAGAACCTGCTGTCCGAACGCATTTCCATCCGCGACCTGCCCACCATTCTCGAGGGCATTTCCGAAGCCAGCCTGTATACGAAATCAGTCGCCCTGATTTCCGAGCATGTGCGCACCCGCCTTGCCCGCCAGATCTGCACGTCCCACATGAATATTCACGGCGTCCTGCCGCTGGTCACCCTGTCCCCGGATTGGGAACAGGCCTTCAGCGAGGCACTGATGGGCGAAGGCGAAGAACGCCAGCTGGTGATGGCCCCCAGCCAGTTGCAGCAATTCATCGCCCGCGTGCGCGACATATACGAAGATTTCCAGAGCCGCGGCGAAGCGCCTGTACTGCTGACATCGCCCGGTATCCGCCCTTATGTGCGCTCGGTGATCGAACGTTTCCGCCCGTCCACCATCGTCATGAGCCAGAACGAAGTGCACCCCAAGGTGCGCATCAAGACAGTCGGCCAGATTTAGCCCAAAACTTGACGGGTTTTCATAATTTTGACATAAAAAGGGATGACTGGTGCATTAACCCTGCGTCATCTGCGTATCGAATTGTGCGAACGCCCCGTGCGTCTGGCGCGTCAGGTCGATTACATCCTGTTCGGCAAACCGCTGGCCCATCCCTTTCTTGCCCTCATCGATGAAAACGAACGTGTTTTAAGCGAACTGCATTTCGTACCCTACGACAACAGTTCCAGTGCAACGCATGGAGGCAAAAGAACACGGTTGAATCGCCTGTTCGAATTGTCCACGGCGGCCACCGTGCCGATCGGCATCGACAAATTGATCCGTAACCTTCTGAGTAAAACCCGGCTGGCGAAAAGCTATCCCACCCTGCACAGTGTCATGACCTATGGCCCGCGCCAGTACCCTACCGCACCTGAACACCAGGTGATCGCCAGCGGTTATTACGCAGAAATGATCGAGTTCTGGCAGGATCTGCGCGCATCCGCCGCCAAGATCGACAGGGAAATGCGCCCCTATGACCGCTTTGGCTGTGGCCGGAACCGGCATAACTGCCAGACCGGACTGGCCGAAATTCTCAAACAGAACGGTTTCCTGCCGATGTCCTTGTCGGGCCGTTACGCCGCGCCCGGCTGGACCTTTAAACCTCAGTGACGAATAGCGCTATCGGCGCGGCAGAACGCTGGCGGGCGTATCCACGAAATCGATGCGTGACAATAGCGTGATATCCAGCGCTTTTCGGATCCGCGCCGATATTTTACCCGCAGCACAGACCGTCAGGGTACGTTTCCCGTTCACGATTTCAGCCAGATAATCCTCCAGCATGTTCATGGCCGTTGCGTCGATCATGGACACATCCCCAAGATCCACCACGACATGGGTGATGTCGCGGGTCAGCAGTTCAGGACGCATGCTGAACGCCTTATTGGCAGTACCGAAAAACAGCGGACCGTCGAACCGAAGAAGCATCACGCCTGCCGGCAGAACATACTCAGTGGCGTTGCTGTCGGCGTGATGATGGCTGACCTCCGTCGCATCCATCATGCGCTTGATGAACAACAGAATGGCAAGGACAACCCCGGACACCACCCCGGCGACCATGTCGATCATGACCGTCAGGGCAAAACACACAAGCGCGACGGCAGCATCGGACTTGGATGAACGCCGGATAAGATGCACGAATTGACGTGCATGGCTCATGCGCCATGCCGTCATCAGAAGCAGCGCCGAAAGCGCGGACATGGGAACATATGCGATCAGCGGCGCAAGACTGACCATGAAAAAAAGAAGCAGAACGGCATGGGTCACCGATGCGATGGGCGATACGCTGCCCGCATTGATATTGGTGGCGGTCCGGGCAATGGCGCCGGTGGCAGGAATACCCAGGAACATGCCCGAAAATACGTTGGCAAGACCGACACCGTTCAGTTCGGCATTGGGATTATGCCGCGTGCCCGTCATGCTATCGGCAACCGTTGCCGACAAAAGGGACTCAAGCCCGCCCAGCAGGGCGATGACAACGGCCGGCATGAACCAGGCGGATAATTCGGCAAGGCTGGGCCATGCATAAACAGGGTCACTGGAAAGGCCGGGAACATGCAGGCGCGGCGGCATCGGCGGAATGCCGTGCTGTGTGGCGCCCTGCGCGTCGATGAAGCTGAACTTGCTGCCGATGGTGGCGATATCAAACCCGTGACGCTGTAAAAAAATGCTGGCCAGCGTGGCCACAGCTATCCCCACGATGGCCGATGGTATTTTCGGCGCAAACCGCGGCAGGAAAAACATGACGGCCAGGGCAAACAGACCCACCCCCAGCGTGGCAGGATGAAACGACATGATATTTTCCGCCAGCACCGCCACCTTATGCGGCAGATGCCCGGTGGACACACCGGGAACCCCGAGAAGATCGTTCAGTGCGATCACGGCAATGGATACGGCGATGCCTGCGGTGAAACCGATGGTGACCGAGTAAGGGACATAGGCGATGACCTTGCCCAGACGCGCAAGCCCCAGCGCAATCAGCATTGCCCCGGCAAGGATCTGGCACCAGACGATGCCGCGCAAACCGAAATCGGCAATGATGGGCGCCACGATGACCACGAAGGCGGCTGTGGGCCCCGTCACTTGGCTGCGCGAACCGCCAAATAGCGCCGCGACGATACCGGCGACGATGGCGGTATATAAACCGTGTTGCGGCGGCAGCCCCACCGCAACCGACAAAGCCATGGATAAAGGCAGCGCGACCAGCGAAACGATCAGACCCGCAGTCAGGTCCTTGCGCAGGCTTTTACCGTCATAGCCCTGGGCAAAAGTTTCGATGAGAGCGGTGGACAGGGGCGGTTTTTGCAAAAAGGATATAAAGGTCATGGCCAAAGAAAATTAAGGTTTAAAGGCAGGCACAAACTAGGCGGAAAAATGTGGCGCCGATTGATCATAATCAATTTATCAGGGGAATGCGTGACTATATTGCGCCGCGAACCGGGCAAAAGACTCGGCAAAAAACACAGGTGTGAACCATGCACGATACAAAACCCTCCCTCGCCCTTACGGCGCTTCAGAATTTTCAGCCCAGTGTAAATGAGGCGCACAAGCCGGAAATTTGCTGCATCACCTGCATCGACGGGCGCGAAGGCGCGGGGCGGTATTTCGATTTCGGCGATCAGGCGATACGCATCACTGAAATCGCTTCCGTCATCCCGCCTTACGATCAGGCCCCTGCGGGACTGCGGGCCAAATTCAGTTTCACGAAGCTCAAGAACATATCCACGATCAAAATCGTTGGTCACAGCTTTTGCGGCGGGGCGGAAACCGTCATCGGCAATCCCGACATCGATGCCATCGAAAACCCGGAAATAAGGGATATCGTCTATAGCCTGGCACAAAGCGGCGCCGATCTTCCGCGCCTGAAAGATGCATTCCTGCGCGCGGTGGAAGGCAACAAAACCCATGCGGCCAATCTTCTCTCACGCCACCTTGTGCTGCAGTCGCTGGCCAATGTGTCCGCCTATCCTTATATCGACCGGCAGATGCGCGAACGCCATCTGGACATGATCCCGCTTTATCATGTGATGAAACAGGGTACCGGTCAGGAAAGCCATATGGAACGTTTCGACGTGGAAAACGGCCTCTGGCAGCGTACCGATCAGGCACCCGCGACCCATCTCTGCGGACGTCCGTTCAATTGCGCCGCCTGCACCAGCTGTCACGGAACGATTCAAAACGCCCTGGAATGGACACCGGTGGAATATGCGACCGACGACGCCGGCGCGGGCATGACCCAGGTTCCGCGCCACATTGCCACGCTGCTGCGTCAGCGGCGCAGCTTTTTCCAGCCGCGCCTGTCCGCAATGGCAGTCCCCCTGACCTCTGCCGGTACGAATCGCTCCCCCCGTCTATCCGCGCTGTAAGACGGCCCGCCGCCTGTTGCCACGCCGCAACAGGACCCTATCTATGGTAAAGGCACCCGTTACGAAAATGATGGGCGAAAACAGGGCGTTAACGCTTTGTTTACTTTTACCGCGGGAGAGTTGGCCATGTTGACGGAGTCATGGAAGCCTTTGAAACGCTGGACTTATCTCGAATCGCTTTGGATACTTAGTATTATGATTCGTACACGGGCTGCGATCTCATGCGGCTAAAGTCCTTTTATGCAAAGACAATGACCGAAGCGATGCAGATGGTGCGCGAGCAATTGGGCGACGAAGCCATCATTGTTGCAACGCGCGAGGAAAATGGCGGACGCTCCGTGCGTGTGACCGCCGCGGTCGAACGCATGGACGAAGTGCCGGGGTTCGAATCCCCGACTCCCCGCCAGCGCAGCGAACCCCGCACCGCGCAGGTGCGCGTCCGCCCCAAGGAAATCGTGCCGGAAGATTATCTTCAGTACGACGCCGAAGAAGACGCGGAAGACGCGATCCAGGAAATTCTGACCGATACGCTGCTGCGCCACGGCGTGCCCGCCGACATTGCCGACATGGTCATGTCCACGGCGACCATGCTGGGCCTGAACGACGCGCAAAGCGCGATGAAAAAATCGATCGAGCATACCTTCCGCTTTGCGCCTTTGCCGATGAAAACGAAATCCAAGGCCCTGATGATGATCGGCGCCCCGGGCGCCGGTAAAACGCTGGCCACGGCCAAGCTGGCCGCACGGGCCGCCATGGCGGGCCTGCAGCCCTGCGTCATCACCACGGATACGCAGCGTGCGGGCGGGGTCGAACAGCTGGAAGCATTCACGAAACTGCTCAACACCCCGCTTCTCAAGGCGCGCACGCCGGGTGACCTGCGCATTCATCTCGACAATGCGCGCAACGCCGACATCATTCTGGTCGACACCGGCGGCACCAACCCGTTCGACGTCGACGACATGCGCCGCCAGAGCCAGTTGCTGGAAGCCGGAACGATCGAACCCGTGCTGGTCATGGCCGCGGGCGGCGACGCTGAAGAATCCGCGGAAATCGCGCGTTGTTTTGCCGTACTGGGCGTTCAGCGCCTGTTCCCCACACGTCTTGACGTGGCACGCCGCCTGGGCGGTCTTTTATCCGCTGCCGGGCGCGCAGGCATTGCGTTTTCCGATTCATCGAACACCCCCATGGTCGCCAACGGCGTCCTCACCTTAAGCGCACAATCGCTGTCCACGCTTCTCTTGTCGCCTTCCCATCGCGGCAAACCATCCACCGGCACAGAAAGTGCCGTCTTCCCTAAAAACTTGCGTCAAACAGGATAAAAAATGACCGAGGCCATGAACACGATACTCCAGCCCATCAGTAATTCCACCGCCACCGGCGGAACGTTCCCGCGCGGTCACAACATCCTGGCGGTGGCTTCCGGCAAAGGCGGCGTGGGCAAGACATGGTTTTCGATTTCGCTGACCACGGCATTGGCGCGACAGGGCAAGAAGGTTCTGCTGTTCGATGGTGACTTGGGCCTTGCCAACGTGGACGTTCAGCTGGGCCTGATGCCCAAGCGCGACCTGAACGACGTCATCCGCGGCCGCCTGTCCCTCGACAAGGTGGTGCAGCGTTACGAAGACGGAGGGTTCGACATTATCGCGGGCCGTTCCGGCCAGGCGGCGCTGTCCGCCCTTCCCACCCAGCGCCTGATCATGCTGCGCGATCAACTGATCGACCTGTCGCACGAATACGACGCCGTGGTGATCGACCTTGGTGCAGGCATCGACCGCACTGTGCGCATGATGTCAGCCTCCGCCACCCGCACCCTGCTGGTGACGACGGACGAACCTACGTCCCTGACCGATGCTTATGCCTTTATCAAACTCGGCTCGGCCGCCGGCATGTCCAAGGCCGTTTCGATTGTGGTCAATCAGGCGCAGAACACGCTTGAGGGCGAAAAAACCTATAAAACCCTGCTCAAGGCCTGCGAAAACTTCCTGCGCCTGTCGCCGCCTCTCGCCGGCATGATCCGCCACGACCCCAAGGTCAAGGAATGCATCCGCCACCAGACGCCGCTTCTGGTGCGTTCTCCCAACTCGGAAGCCGCCGTCGATATCGAACGCATCGCCCGCAACGTCGACGAAACCTTGCGAAAAATGGCTGTCGCGTAGGCGAATGAACGTTTCTTTGTTAGAATGGGGGTATGGCATCGGTCACGCCCCCATCTTCTTATGTCCCACCCGTGACACCGGCGGGCGGATCGTCCACGCCGCCAAACGGCGAAACCGTGGATGTGCCGGTCGAAAACCTTCCCCCCGCACTTAAAGATGTACCGCGCGATGTGACCCTGCGCGGCACAGTCGGCGGACAGAATCCGGACGGCACCACACGCATCAACACGCCGCGCGGCCCCGTGGATGTCCCGTTGCCCGCCCCCGTACCCGCGCGCGGCACGGAAGTCGCGGTCGAGGTCGCCGCCGGCACCCCGCCGCGCAGCGCGACGGTCACGCTGCCCGCCCAGCCGCCGGCGCCACAAACGTCACCGGCAACCCAGTCACCCTTGCCGCAGGCGCCTGTACCGCCTCAGGCGGGTCCATCCGCCCCTGCAACGCCGATACCGGGACAGCCCGGCGCAACGCCGCCCGCCGTACCGGGAAGCGTAAACCAGCCGCCCGGCACGCCCCTGCCCCCCGGTTCCGCAACGGGCGCACCGCAATACCCCACACAATCCCCATCACTCCCGGCTGCCGCCACGCCGGGCGGCTTGCCGGGTATTCCGGTACCGGGGGATGCGCCCGCGCCGCAGCCTCAACAGGCCCTCCCATCGGCAGTCGTCTTGCTGCAACAGGCAACGCAGCAAACAGGCGGTGACGGCATGACGCCGCAAAACCTGCTCGGTTTTTTAAAAACATCGCTGCAGGCTTTTATGAAGACCCCGGCCCTGCCGCAGCAGGCGACAGGCAATACGCTGGGACTGGGCATGGACCAGCCCAATCTGGCCACCACTGCGCAGCGTCCGCTGCAGATTGGGCAAATGCTGCGCCTGACCCCGCTGCCGGTCGGTCAGAACGCTGTGCCGCTATCGACCAGCCCGGGGATGAATGCGCCCTCCAATCTTTCAGCGCCGTTGCTGCCGCAACCCGCCAGCGCAGGGCAGCCGCCGTTTCAGACCATAAATACCGACGCCCCGGTTACAGGCCAGATCGCACCGCAGGCCGGTATCCCGGCTATCCTGCGCAATATGCTGCCGCCGCAGGTAGCGCTTCAGACACTTGCACCCGCGCCCGGCACGCAGCCGCAGACAATCGTCCCCGGCATCACCGTTACAGGGCAGATGACCACCCCACTCCCCGGCCTGTCTCTGCCACAGGGTGCGACCCCGGCGGCGCAGCAATTCATCATCGGCACGGCGCCCGATCATGCACCGCATCTGATTACGCCGCAGAACCTCGACGTACGTGTTGCCGCGATCATGCCATTCGCATCCGCACAGGTGCTGCAGAATCCCGCCACCGCAAACCTGTTGCACGGTGCGCCGTCCACGCCCGTGATTTTCGCGCAAGTCACCAGCCAGACCATTCAGGGGCTTCCGATTGTACAATTACCGACCTTCACGCTGGCCCCTGACGGCACGGCACGCGCCATGCCCATGCCCATGATCCTGCAGTTTCCGGCACGTGGCCTTGCACCGGCCACGGTCCTCAAACTCGATATCCTGCCGGGTATGCCGTTCAGCACGCCAGCGGCCATACCCGGTGCCTCCTTCACCAGCCTTGACGATCTGCTGCACGGTCTGGCGCTGGACCCGCAGGGTGTAAACACCACGCACATGAATCCGGTTCAGCTGGCCCTGCCCAAGCCGGGCGCCGCGGCATTTACCGGGCCGGTTCTGTTGTTTGTCGCAGCCCTGCGCGGCGGCGACATCACATCATGGATGGGTGAAAAGGGTATCGAACTGGTCCGTGGCAGCAAGCGTGCCGATGCCCTGTCGCGCCTTGCAGGCGATTTTGCATCCGCCGTGCGCACCTTCCGCGAAGAAGAGGCGCGCCCGCCCGGTGAATGGAAATCGCTGAACCTGCCCATGCTGTATGGCGGCGAAATTTCGCGCCTGCAGATGCATTACAAATCATTCGATCAGCAGGGCGAAGGTATGGGTGAAAAGGAAAAGAAATCCGGCACCCGTTTCGTCATGGACGTATCGCTGACCCGTATGGGCGATATGCAGATCGACGGGTTTTCCCTTGGCAAAAAAATGGACGTCACCCTGCGCAGCGAACAGACCTTAAGCGCCGCCATGCGTGAAACGATGCGTAAACGCTACTTCGATGCGATTTCAGGCATTGGATTCTCAGGCGAACTGAATTTCAGCGCCGATCCGGCACGTAAAAACTGGGTGAATATCGACGATCACCGCGGCGTAAAGGCCGCAACCCTGGCCTGACGTGCCCTGACGGGGTATTTCCATGACCGGAACACCTGAACGCCACACGCAAGGGCGGGGTCGCGCTGAATGTCCGGCGCGAATGAAGCGGACACGGGCAGAACGCAAGACTGCGCCCGGCTGGTGTCCGCCGGCGTAAGCGCATTCCCGTTCGGGTTATTGATAACGGTCAGGTATTGCGATTCACGCCGCGCCGTATCCACCGGCTCTTCCTGCGCGACGCGAAGATCGGGCACGACCCCCCTTTGCTGCGGAGATTGGCCGTTCGGCATGGAGTAAAGCGCGACCGTCAGGCGCATTTCACCGACCAGCCCGCGCCGCATGGGACCGGACGTGGCCGATGCGACAATATTCAAATTCTGCACGCTGCCCTTGCCGGCCGTGATGCCACCGATGATCACTGCGCGGCTCTGGTATTGCAGGCTCATCGCCGTCAGCTCCGCCGCAGACCATGAATTATGATTGACCAGGACCATCAGCGGCCTGCCCCGGGCCACATCACCGGGCGTTGCCGCGAAACGCGACCGCAGGCCCGCACGTCCCGTTTCCTGAAACAGTGTCTGGCGCGAATCCACGAAGGCATCGATGATCGCGTGCGCCTCATCGACAAAACCGCCCGGATTGTCGCGTAAGTCCAGAATATAGGCATCCACCCCGCCCGCGCGCCCCGCAAGGCTTCGCACCGCGTCGCGCACATCGTCGGCAGACCCGCGGGAAAATTCGTTCAGGCGGATATAACCGATGCGCCCGTCCACCACCCTGGTGCTGACCGCGCGGCGATGGTCGTAATCACACTGGATATCCTGTTCCGTTACGGCAGACGCCGTTTCCCGCCTGATACCGATACGCAGGCGCTCGCTCACCGTGTCGCAGACAAGATCTTCGATCGTCTTCATATCCTGCCCCGTTACAGAACGGCCATTGATGGTCGTAATCAGGTCCCCCACACGCAGTCCGGCGCGCATGGCGCTGCCATTGTGATAAATGCGCTCGACCCGAAGGCCTGCATCGGTACGCGCGGGAAACAGACCAAGTGCGGCAAACCCCTCCGCCTCGCCCCTGGGTTCGGCCGGATCAATCTGCGTGATGGCGGAATGCGGATCGAGACTGTTCAGGACATCATTCACCGCATCGAACGGGGTCTTGCTGCCAGCCCTGACATTCATACGCGCCATGGTGATGCGTCCGTCCATCAACCTGACGCGGTCTTGTGAAAAATGCTGGGCGCGCACGATTTTGATGGCGGCATCGAACAGGCTTAAGCGTTCGTCCCGTTCGAAATCATTCATCACGACCTCAATGGGGTCAGCAGGCTGGGCCGGGACCAGCGGGATATGGTCCTGCGCACTGGACTGGCTGAAGATCGTGGTCAGCCCCAACGTCAGCAGAACGCCGTTACGGCGCATTTTTGGCGTGATGGAAAACAATCCCTGTTCCTGCGTATTTTTATTATTTCCCGCATTCTGCACAAACGCCAAAAAGCCCGCAACTTTACGGGCTCAAAAATCCACCGGAGTTTAAAAGTTTGGAAAATCAGACGTTTTCGAAGGCGCGGCGATAGATTTCCAGCGCCTGCGCGTCGAACAGCGCGGCTTCGCGGCGGTCCATTTCCTCGCGCCGCTTGCGGAGGCGGTTGCGCTGCACAATTTCGAATTTCTTCAGTTCTGCGAATTCTTCACGCAGATCGTCCTGCGCCAGTTCGATACGGGCATCGATACGCCTGATCTCAACATCGATCATCGATATCTTTTTCTTCATCTGTCCCTGATAGGCAAGGAAGCCGGTAATAACATGCGGATCGTCCGTGTTATCGGCAAAGGCGCGTTCCTGTGCGACCTCGTCGAGGGCGCGTTGCTTGAAACCGTAAACCTTGTCCGCTTCGGCGTACAGGCGCGCGATGAAGCGGCGCTTTTCATCCAGCTGAAATTTGCGGTAGCGGATCAGCGGTGCCAGATCAGCCATTGTAAGGCATCTCCAGAATCTTCGCCAAACGCCTGAAACCGTCATCCAGAGATGTCTGGTCGTTTTTCATCTGGCTTAAAAATTCCTCGATCTGCGGATAGAAACGCACCGCTTCGTCCACCAGCGGATCGGCACCCTTGCGATAAGCGCCAAGGCGGATCAGTTCGGCCATGTCTTCGTACGTCGTAATCAGCTGCTTCGCCCGTTTTACGACGGCCCATTGCCCCGGCGTCTGGCAGGCGGGCATGGAACGCGAAACGCTTTTCAAAATATCAATGGCGGGATAACGCCCGCGGTCGGCGATGGCCCGATCCATCACGATATGACCATCCACGATGCCGCGCACGGCGTCCGCGACCGGTTCGTTCATATCGTCGCCTTCCACCAGCACGGTGAAAATGCCGGTGATGGAACCCTGCCCCTCTTCGCCCGGACCGGCCCGTTCCAGCAGCCGCGCCATTTCCCCGTACATGGACGGAGGATAGCCCTTGGTCGTCGGCGGTTCGCCCGAACTTAGGCCGATCTCGCGGATCGCCATCGCAAAGCGCGTCAGGCTGTCCATCATGCACAGAACGTCGTTGCCTTCCTTGCGGAAGAATTCCGCCACCGTCATGGTCAGGTAAGCGGCCTGACGGCGCATCAACGGCGCCTCGTCCCCCGTGGCCACGATGACGACGGAACGCGCAAGGCCTTCCTCGCCCAGATCGTCGCGGATGAATTCCTGCACCTCGCGGCCCCGTTCCCCGATCAGGCCGATGACCGACACCTCGGCCACCGTGTAACGCGCCATCATCGAAAGCGTGACGGATTTACCCACGCCCGACCCTGAAAAGATGCCCATGCGCTGGCCGCGCACGACGGTCAGGAAGGTGTTGACCGCGCGCACGCCAAGATCGAGTTTTTCGCCAAGGCGCATGCGTTTGTTCGCGGCCGGCGCCTGCGCGCGCAGCGGCATGGAAATATCGCCCTGCGGCAACGGCCCTTTGCCGTCCAGCGGTTCGCCCAGCGCATTGATGACCCGGCCCAGCCATGCGCGCGATGGCATGACGATCGGGCGCGCATCGCCGATCACGGCCCTGCATCCCAGACCTATGCCATCAAGCTGGCCGAAGGGCATGACCAGCGCCCGCGCCTCCTTGAAGCCCACGACCTCGCACAAAACCCTGCGCCCGTCATCGGGCATCAGCGTCACGCGCGCGCCCAGCGAAAGCGTCTCCGGAAAGCCCGTGATTTCGACCAGAAGCCCCAAAAGCTTGGTGACCGTCCCATAAACGGTGACAGGCGCAAGCGCGTCGATGTCCGAAATAATGGACTCGACTCGGCGGCGGGCGGTTTGATCGGGTGTGGACGTCATGCGGGCAGAGCAATCTTAACACATTTTACCGCCCCGCCGCAGCAGCCAGAATCATTGACATAATAACAAACGGTCGTTAGACCGTTACCTCATGATCACCCTTGGCCTTTTCATACCCCCCGCGTATTCCGCCGGCGAGCGTACGCACCTGGCCGCGACGATCGAAGCCAGCGTATGCGACACGCATAAGCACGATGTCGGCATCGTGACCATGAAAGACCTGAATGACGGTACCAAACCGGATGTGGTTGTGATCGCGCAGGACCCGAACTTCGAAGACATCTGCAGCACCACGGGCGAACAGACTTTCCACGACCTCGCCGCTTTGAAAGCCCGCAACCCCCGCGTCAAAATTGTTTTCTACTATACGGGCAGGCATGAAGCCGCAGCCGACACCATCCGCAGACTTCCGTCGTTTCAGGCAGCGGCTCTGAGTACGGATGTCGATCTTGTTTTTGCCAATGTCCCGCTGTCCCTGACTTTTAACCCGCTGGCCAACAAGGACCGAAGCGTAAGCCGCAACCCGCGTCCCGACCGCGATCTGAGACGCGTGCTGGAGGCATTGATCGGAAATCGTTTCGAAGGTCGGGTGATATCGCCCCAGCTGGCGGACACGGAACCGTATCGCCATCATGTTACGCTGGGCGATCTGGCCATCGACCGGGAAAAGCGCACGGTGACGCTGCACGATACAGAACTGGATATGACGCCGCACGCCGCCGCGATGCTTGGCACCTATGCCGCGTACCAGAATTCCTGGGTGCCCACCCCCCTGATGATGTCCAGCATTTACCCGCAAGCCGAACTGGCACAGGGCCGCGACCCCAAAACCATTGATGTTTATGCCTACAAGCTGAGCCGCCTTTTCGGTGAAATCGGGCTGGGGGCCCTCCACACCCTGCGCTGCACGGGACGTTTTGTCAGGGCAAACGACTTCACAACCGCACCAGCCGCGCCATAACATCGTACGCCAGCACGTTGTAATGATTCACGAATTCACCCTGCCGCGATTTGCCGCAACCCCTTGTGGATATTGCTCTTTAAGAAGACTCGAAACTATTTGTGCACCATGTTAAACTTTGTTAAAATCTTAACTAAGGTTAACGTAATGACAGGAAGGTATACATGCGCGTACTGCTCGTAGAAGACGACAGCTCCATGTCAAAGAGCATCGAGATGATGCTCAAATCCGACGGCCACGTCGTCGACACCACCGATCTGGGCGAAGAAGGCCTCGACCTCGGCAAGGTCTATGAATACGACATCATCATCCTCGACCTGATGCTTCCTGACATGGACGGCTATGACGTGCTGAAAAAACTGCGCGCCGCCAAAATCGAAACGCCGATCCTCATCCTCTCCGGCCTTGCCGAACTGGACAACAAGATCAAGGGTCTGGGCTTCGGCGCCGACGACTATCTGACCAAGCCATTCGACAAGCGCGAACTGATGGCGCGGGTACAGGCGATCATCCGCCGATCGAAAGGCCACAGCCAGAACCAGATCAAGGTCGGCGACCGCCTGATCGTGAACCTCGATTCCCGCACCGTCGACATCGACGGCAAACCGGTGCATCTCACCGGCAAGGAATACGGCATTCTCGAACTGCTGGCCCTGCGTAAAGGGACTACCCTCGCCAAGGAAACCTTCCTCAACCACCTCTATAACGGGATGGACGAGCCGGAGATCAAGATCATCGACGTCTTTATCTGCAAGCTGCGCAAGAAACTCGAAGATGCATCGCACGGCCTCAACTATATCGAGACGGTGTGGGGCCGCGGTTACGTCCTGCGCGATCCGGAAGTGGCCGGCGAAGGCGAAACCAAGGCCGAATCCAAGAAAAAGGCCACCGCCTGATTCCAGACCGGAAACGATATAAAAAAAGACCCGCCCTTCCCGGCGGGTCTTTTATTCCGGCTTTGCAGTTTTTCCCAAATTGCCCTAGAACCAGTTCATGGGTAAACGCCTGAACATCCCCAATATTTTGACCCTCTCGCGCATCGCCGTGATTCCCGTGGTCATGATCCTCTTTTACATGCAGACCCGCATCAGCCTGTGGTGCGCGCTGGCCCTGTTCACGCTCGGCGGCATTACCGATTTCTTCGACGGCTACCTCGCCCGCCGCTGGAACATGATGTCGGCCTTTGGTCGCTTCCTCGACCCTATCGCCGATAAGCTGCTGGTTGCCTCCATGCTGATCCTGCTGGCCGCCTTCGACCGCATGCCCGGGCTGTGGTCCATCCCCGCAGTTCTGATCATGATGCGCGAAATGCTGATCGCGGGGCTTCGTGAATTTCTGGGCCCCCACCGCATCATCCTGCCTGTATCGCGCCTTGCAAAATGGAAGACGACAAGCCAGATGGTCGCCATGGGTTTCCTCATCATGGGCGGTCACGGCGAAGAACTGGTGCCGCACAACCTTCTCATCGGCCAGATCGGCATTACCATTGCCGCCGCGCTGACCGTCATCACAGGCTGGGACTACATGAAAAAGGGTCTTGCAGCCATTCAGGACATGGATGACGGCAAGGTATGAGCATCGACCTCTACCCGTTGATCCGCCCTCTGCTTTTCCGCATGGATGCGGAAACCGCCCATAAAATTGCCCTGCAGTCCCTGAAATGGAAACTGGTCCCGGCGGACCGCACGCCGCATGACGTGCGCCTGCGCCAGACGGTCCTGGGCCTCGACTTTCTCAATCCGGTCGGCATCAGCGCCGGGTTCGACAAGAACGCCTTTGTTCTGGATGAAGTACAGCGCCTTGGCATCGGCTTCATGGAGGCAGGGTCGGTAACACCCAAACCGCAATACGGCAATCCGCGCCCGCGCCTGTTCCGCGATCCGGGCACGCGTTCGGTCATCAACCGCATGGGCATGAGCAACGAAGGCATGGACGCCTTTGCCAAACGGTACAGCGACTTCCGGCGCTATGGTGACAACTGCGACGCCATCATCGGCATCAACATCGCCAAGAACAAGGACACGGAAGATCCGGCTGCCGATTACCTGACGCTGATCGAGGCATTCGCGCTGACCGCGAATTACCTGACCGTCAATATTTCATCCCCCAATACGCCGGGCCTGCGCACCCTGCAGGGGCGCGCCATTCTGCTGCCGCTGCTGAACGCGCTTGTCCAAAAAAGGGACGAAGTGTGCAAAGGTACCCGTAAAACACCGCTGCTGATCAAGCTGGCCCCCGACCTTGCCGACGATGAATGCGAAGACATCGCACAGGTGGTGGTGGAATCCGGTGTCGACGGGCTGGTCCTGACCAATACAACGCTCGACCGGCCCGCGTCGCTACCCAAGCCATTCGCGAATGAAACCGGCGGCCTGTCCGGCCCTTTCGTGCGCAACAAATCCACCGCCATGATCCGCACGTTTTACAGGCTGACACAGGGCAGACTGCCCATCATCGGTGTCGGCGGCATTTCATCGGGTCTGGATGCATACGAAAAAATTCGCGCCGGCGCCTGCCTAATACAGCTTTACAGCGCGCTGGTCTTCGAGGGCCCTGCCCTGATCGGCCGGATCAAACGCGATCTCGGCGCGCTGCTCGCGCGGGATGGCTTCAAAAACATCACGGACGCCATCGGCGTGGACGCGTCATGACCCCGCCCCTTTTCAAAGGCATCTCCGTTTTCGCCGACAAATACGATTACTTTCTGGTCGACATCTGGGGCGTCCTGCATGACGGGCAAAAGGCATATCCCGGAGCAGCCGACGCCATGCGCTACCTGAAGGAAGCAGGCAAAACCGTTCTGCTCCTCTCAAATTCGCCCAACCGTGCAAGCCGCGTGGTGCAAAAGGTGTTGAACCCCATCGGTATCCCGGCCGATACGTACCAGCACATCATGACCTCCGGCGAAGCCGCGCATGATTACATGGCGCAGCATCACGCCGGACAGAAAGTCTATACCTTCTGGGACGATGAAAACCCGACCGCGCTCGACAATCTCGACGTCACCCGCGTTTACGATGTGAATGATGCGGATTTCATCTATGCATCCCTCATTCCCGGCCATTCCGAGCACGTTATGTACGACGATGTTCTGACCCGTGCGCTCGCACGCGACATCCCGTTCATCTGCGGCAATCCTGACCGCGTGGTTTTACACGGCGATACGCTGGTCATGTGCGTGGGTGCCCTCGCCGAAACCTATGAAGGCAAAGGCGGCAAGGTCGTGTGGTTCGGCAAACCGTTTAAACCCATCTACGATCAGGCATGGGAAACGCTGGGCAGGCCCGACAAGTCGAAAATGATTGCCATCGGTGACGGGCTTCTGACCGATGTCGGCGGCGCCAACACCTTCGGCTGCGACGTGGTCTGGAACGTCGAAGGCATCCACTGGGACGAAGTCGCAACAAATAACCGTATCGACACCGCCAAGCTTCAGTCCACGCTCGACGGAAACCCGCAACCCATTGGTTTACTTCACGGTTTTACCGTTTAATTCACATAAAAACTACATTGTGCTATAATAGCTGGCATGAGAAAAGGCATTAAAACCGTTTTCAATGTGGCTGCCGGCTCCCTCGCCGCTGTGGCCATACTCGCAGGTGCAGGTGCAGGCATTCTGGGTGGTTTACGCTTATATGAAACCGCATCACAGCAAACACAGACATGCACGGTGACAGAATCTTACGTGTCTGCTGCATACGGCCGTGTCAAAAATACCGGCTTTTCGCGCAAAATAAATTTCATACGTACGCAGGAATGCGGGACGCTGCGAAATGACACGGTCTCCATCCCCTTACTGACCCAGCCCGACTTCAAAACAAACTATTGCGCCATCAAGCCGGGCGACACAGTCCAGGTTCGGACATTCAAACGCCTGCCCGGTATGGAGGCGCAGTTTGTTCATCATGTAATTAAACGTGAAAAAACGGACCCCGGAATGGCTGCGCGCGAAGATCCACACGCCACAAAACAGCGTGCTGATTTCTGCAAACCGTTTTGATTACTTTTTAATAGCTGTAAGCCAGCGCTTGCACGCAGCCTCGATCTGGTCCAGCACACGGTCGAACCCGTCACCGGGTCCGTAATACGGATCGCCCACATCTACATCGTCGAACATTCTGATCTTATGATGCAGGGCTGGCGGGCACGCACGTTCAAGCGTGAGCTTGTGACCGCTGTCCATCGCGAGGATCAGGTCGAAAACCTCAAAATCGTCATACGTCACCTGCCGCGCGCGCAAATCCGACATGTCATAGCCGCGGGAACGCGCGGCGGCGATTGAGCGCGGGTCCGACCCGTGTCCAACATGATAGGCATGGGTCCCGGCGGATTCGACATAAACATCCGCCCCGGTTTCAGCCGCCAGATGGCGGAAAACCGCGTGCGCCGTGGGGGAACGGCAGATATTGCCGGTGCAGACAAACAGGATTTTCATGGCTATAGTTTACTCCTCTTTCACATGAGGTTCCATGCTTCGCATTCTACTGCTGACCGCTGCCCTTCTGGTCCCCTTTTCCAGCTTCGCTGCCGAGCCTGTGCACGGCCTGACCGTTTTCGGCGCGCCGAAATACAAGGCTGACTTCAAACATTTCGATTACGTGAACCCTGATGCGCCCAAGGGCGGCACCATGCGCCTGTCAGCCATCGGCACGTACGATTCCATGAACCCGTTCATCGTCAAGGGCGTGCCGGCCGCGAATATCGGGATGATTTACCAGACACTGCTGACATCATCGTCCGACGAACCCTTCGCTGAATACGGCCTTCTGGCGGAAAGCATCGAAATGCCGGAAGACCGGTCTTCCGTCACCTTCAACCTACGCAAGGAAGCCGTATGGGAAGACGGCCAACCATTGACCGCCGATGACGTGGTCTGGTCGTTCAACACGCTGATGAGCAAGGGCGCACCCTTCTACAGTGCCTATTACAGTGAAGTGGCCAGCGCCACGGCTGAAAACAAGCACCGCATCACCTTCAAATTCAAACAGGCAGGCAACCGCGAACTGCCACTTATCATCGGCCAGATGCCCGTGCTGCCCAGGCATTACTGGGACAAGCGCGATTTTGCCAAAACATCGCTGGAACGGCCCATCGGATCGGGACCTTACAAGGTTTACGTGATCGACCCCGGTCACAGCATCACTTTTGAGCGTGTCAAAAACTGGTGGGGTGCAAACCTGCCCGTCAACAAGGGACGCTATAACTTCGATCGCCTTGTCATCGATTATTACCGCGACAGCACCGTGGTGGTGGAGGCGTTTTTCGCCGGGCGCTATGATGTGCGTCAGGAAAACATCGCCAAGGTCTGGGCCACCGGCTATGACGCCCCGCCCGTCAAAGACGGCCGCATTAAAAAGGAAGAAATCAAAAACGGCCTGCCCGCAGGGATGCAGGGTTTCGTCTTCAACATCCGCAGACCCGTCTTTGCCGACCGCGAGGTGCGCAAGGCCCTTCAATACGCCTTCGACTTTGAATGGGGCAACAAGGCAATGGCGCATAACGCGTATAAGCGCGATTATTCGTACTTTACCAACTCGATCTACGCCGCCACCGGTCTGCCCACGGGCAAGGAACTGGAAATCTTAAGCGCACACAAGGACAAGCTGCCGCCGGAACTGTTTACGCAGGAATATAAAAACCCTGTCACCGACGGTTCAGGCGATGCGCGCGCAAACCTGCGCACCGCGATGAAAATCCTGGACGACGCCGGCTGGAAAGTCGGACCCGACGGCATCCGCGTCAAGGATGGCACCCGCCTGTCGTTTGAAATCATGGAAAACCAGCCCGAATTCGAACGCTGGGTCCTGCCTTTCATCCGTAATCTGAAACGCATCGGGGTCGAAGCGACATTCCGTGTCATTGACGCATCGCAATACGTCGCACGCATGAATGATTTTGATTTCGACATGACGGTTTCCGGCTTTGGCCAGTCCTTAAGCCCCGGAAACGAACAACGCGAATACTGGGGCTCGGAAAAAGCCGATGCGCCGGGAAGCCGCAACCTGATCGGCATCAAGAATCCCGTGGTGGATGCCATCGTCGCAAAAATCACGCAGTCGAAGACACAGGAAGACCTGGTTGCGTCGGTAAAGGCGCTCGACCGCGTTCTGCTGTGGAATTATTACGTGATCCCGCAATGGTATACCGATGTCTGGAAAGTGGCATACTGGAACAAGTTCGAACGCCCGGCCACGCAGGCACCTTACGATCTGGGCATTGCGGATACATGGTGGGCGAAGGACACCAAATAAAGGGCTTCCATAACCTGCTGACATGATTAAACTTCGGTCCATGGCCATCAGCATCATTATTCCCGCCCGTTACGCATCGACCCGTTTTCCCGGCAAGCCGCTGGCCATGCTGGGCGACAAGGCCATGATCGAACATGTCCATGCCAAGGCGGTGGAGGCGCTGGGCGGCGACCCCGACGTGCGCATCGCCGTCGCCACCGATGACGACCGCATCGCACATTTCTGCAGATCCAAAAACTTCACCGTGGTCATGACCCCGGAAGACTGCCCCACCGGTTCCGACCGCGTGATCGAGGCCGCCGACAAGCTGGGCATGAAGGCGGATGATGTCGTCATCAATTTGCAGGGCGACGCCCCGCTGATGCCCGTTTCGGCCATCCGCGCAATTCTGAACGAATTCTGGGTCCACACGGCCACCAAGGTCGCCACCCCCGTCAAACGCCTGCGCTGGGAAGAACTCGACAAACTGCGCGAGTCCAAAAAAACCACGCCCTTCTCAGGCACCACCGTCATCGTCAATACGCAGAACCGCGCGCTGTGGTTTTCCAAGACCATCATCCCCGGCATTCGCAAGGAAGCGGCGATGCGCGAAAAAACCCCCTATTCGCCCGTTTACCAGCATCTGGGCCTTTACGGCTATCAGCTCAGCACGCTTGAACGTTTCACCAACATGCCCGCCGGCGTCTACGAGGAACTTGAGGGGCTGGAGCAATTGCGCGCCATTGAAAACAACATGATCATTCAGGCAGTGATCGTGGATTATGCAGGCCGCCCCGCCATGACCGGGGTCGACTCGCCCGAGGATCTTCAGCGCGCCGAACGACTTTTGCGGCAGGCACTATAAAGGCTTGCGATTCTTCCTGATTTTCCAAACCAAGAGTGA
>CALBME010000166.1 GCA_937896295.1 uncultured Micavibrio sp.
CGTCGATCAGTCGCGTGACGATGAATCTCTCGGTGCAGCGGGGCAGCAAGGATTCGGGCGCGCCCTTGGGTCCGATCAAGTCGGCCGGTCAGGGTTCGTTCGAAATCCTGGCGCGGGACGGCGCCGGCTTCGTCGCCGACGAAGTCGGCTTCGCCGGCGGCGCGTAGAACCGGGTTTTGGTCCTGGCCACAGCCAGAACCGTCAACGGCAGCATCAGCCAGACGCTGTTGAATATCGAACATGTTACGGGTTCGGCCGGCAACGATACGATCCACGGCGATGCATCGGATAACAGCATTGCGGGCGGCGACGGCGCAGATACCATCTCGGGCGGCGCGGGTAATGACGTTCTGGATGGCGGTAACAACGTAGACTGGCTGTCCTACGCCAGCTCGACCGGTACTGTGATTGCCAACATGACCACCGGCACAACCACCAATGACGGCCTGGGCGGTTCTGACTCGATTTCCGGCTTTGAGCACTTCATTGGTGGTATCAATAACGACCAGATCACGGGTACAGCCGCCGATAACACCATTCTGGCGGGTAACGGTGATGACACCATCTTTGCCACGACGGGCAACGACACCTATGATGGCCAAAGTGGATCGGGCGACTGGGTCAATTACTCGAACGGCTCTTTCTCCAGCCTGTCAGTCGTACTGAACAACGCCACGTCTTCGGCCACGATCAACGGCGGTACATATACACATTCGATCAGCGGTATCGAACATATCGTCGGTACGGGCGGTAACGATACGATTACCGGCGATAACAGCGCCAATACCATTCAGTCTGGCGCAGGCGCTGATACCATCTTCACCAATAGCGGCGATGGTAATGACGTTCTTGATGGCGGCGCCAATACCGACATCCTCAATTACAATAACGCCACCGGTTCGATCACCAGCGCCTCGCTGCATGGTTCGGGCACCAGTACGATTTCGACGAGCGGCGGCGATACTGATACGATCAGCGGTTTTGAAGATCTGCGCCTGACCAATAACGCAGACAGCATCACCATTGATACCGATGCGCTGAACGACTTTACCAATATCAACGGTGGTAACGGTTCCGATACGGTCGCGGTTCTGGGCGGCGGCGGTAACAACCTGACCGATAACAGTCTGGACGGTCTGCAGTTTGCCAACGTCTTCCACAACGTTGAAGTTCTGGATTTCCGCAACACGTCGATTACCGGTGGCGATACCTTCGACATCACCAACGGACAGGCCGCCAGCATTGCAAATGGCGTGGGCTCGACGCTGACGTTCTATGTAAATACTGGAACGATGGGCTTCAATGATTTCAACATCACTGCATCGTCCGGCACCATTGCCAGCGACACGCAGGATGGTTCGCACCGCGAAGTCACGTTCTCAGACGGTACCCACATCGTTATACAATCGATGTAATCTTCTGGTACAATGGGCTGTCTTTGAATCGTAAAGCCCCTGTCCGTTAAATGACCGTTCTTACTTCCGATCTTACCCGTTTGCGCGCGTGCCTTGACGCTGTCCTGGCCTGTTACAACCTGCGTCCCGACATTGACGGATTGCTGACTGCATTGCCGCGTCAGCAGGCGGCATTCCGCGCTGAGGATATTCCGCTTATCCTTGAGCGGTTCGAGTTCGGCATCGACGAACGCATGATCAGCATCGAAGAACTTGCGATCGCCAAGCTGCCGGCACTGGTCGAAGATGCGGACGGAAACTACTACGCCTATCTGCCCACCAAACCTGCAGGCGAGGCGTTTTATCCATCAGCACCGGCCACGCCCGTAGACGGTCAGGGCATCATGCTCAGGGTGCGTTTCGTTTATCCGCTGAAAGTTTCCACGCTGATGGATCTCAGTCATATTTCACAGGGGCATAGCCTCGACTGGTTCTGGGCGCCGATCAAGCAGTTCTATTCCCAGTACGGCGAAGTCATGCTGTGCACGGTTTTCATCAACCTGTTCATCCTGGCCTATCCGCTATATTCGATGAACGTCTATGACCGCGTTGTCGTGACGTTTGCGGAATCCACGCTGCTGGTACTGACCGTTGGCATCGCCATCGTCCTTTCGGTCGACGTGTTGTTTAAAATGATGCGCAGTCATCTTCTTGATGCCATCGCCTCCAAGATTGGCAGCCGCTATGATTCCGACCTCATGGAAAGGCTCATTTCAATCAAGCCGTCATACATGACCCTTTCGGTGGGTGAGCGCGCCAATCTTTTTCGTGAACTTCAGTCAATTCGTGATTTCTACGCTTTGCGGCTGGCGCCGACAGTTGTCGATGTGCCTTTCTTTTTCCTGTTTATCGGCACTGTATGCTTTATTTCCGCGCCGCTTGCCCTGGTACCGATTGTCGGCGCGATCGTTATTCTTCTGCTCAACTGGTTTGCACAGAATGCCATTAACAAGACGACCAAAAACTATTTCAGTACTATGCAGTCCAAAACCAGCATTCTGTTCCAGACGCTGGCCGGTACCAAAACCATCAAGCAGATGAACGCCAGCGGCTCCAAGCTTTTTGACTGGAGCGTGCAGTCGCTGCAATCCTCAGAAGCTGCGCGCCGCAATCATTCGATTAATGCACTGGTTGGCAATCTTTCGACCTTCGTTACGTATATGGTGTCAGTTTTCGTGTTGTTTTTTGGCGCGTTCGAGATTTCCGAAGGCGCGCTGACTACCGGTGGACTGGTGGCCTGTACGGCGCTTGCCAGCCGCGCCATCGGCCCGATCGTCAGTCTCTCTGGCGTGGTTTCGCAGTATAAACGTTGCCGCGACGTTCTTGAGGCAATCGACAAGATTTTCAAACTGCCCAGCGAAATGGACGGGGTGGTATCGCGTCCCGCGCATGAAGGCATCAAAGGTAATATCACGTTTGAGGACGTGTCTTACCAGTATAATGGCGCACAGTTCCCGGCGCTGAACAAAGTGTCGTTTTCGATCAAACAGGGGGAGCGCGTGGGCCTGATCGGCCGTACAGGGGCTGGGAAATCGACGATTGCCAAAATGATTACGACCATGCTTGAACCTGCATCCGGTTCCATCCTGATCGATCAGTATGCCATGAGCGCCTATTCGCCTTATGAACTTCGCCGTCATATCGGTTATGTGCCGCAGGACGGGTATTTCTTTTCCGGCTCCATTGAGAGCAACATTTTGATGGGATATGATGCCAGCCCTGAAGACCTGAACCGTGCCATCCGCCTTTCAGGCCTTGATTCCGTCATGAAGAATACCGGGCGCGGGCTGGACATGGAAGTCGGTGAGAATGGCGAACGCCTGTCCGGCGGCCAGAAACAATCCATCGCATTAGCGCGGGCCATCGTACGCAATCAATCGGTACTGGTTTTTGATGAGCCGACCAACGGCATAGATACAGCCTTGGAAAATACGATCAAGGCGAACCTCGATTCTTACCTGCAGGGCCGCACATTCGTGATGATCACGCACCGGACTTCGCTTCTGTCGCTGGTCGACCGACTGATCCTGGTTGATAAGGGACGCATCGTTGCCGATGGTCCGCGGGATGAGATACTTAAAAAGCTCGGGGGAGGGGCAGCGTAACCATGGATCCTTTCCACCTGTTTGAAAAATCCACCCAGCATCGCGGCCCGCTTCTTTTGATGGTGGCTACGATCGTGATGTGCCTGTTGTGGGCAGGCCTTACCAAAATCGACCAGCATGTGAATGCGACAGGCCATGTGGTGCCATCTGGCAAGGTGCGCAGTATCCAGCACCTTGAGGGCGGTATCGTAAATGAAATCCTGGTACGTGAAGGCCAGGAGGTAGAAAAAGGCGCGCCGCTGTTTTCCATCGTCAACCGTCACGCAGAATCAGAACTGCGCGAGTCTGAAATCAGCCTCGATTACCTGCTGATCAAACAAGAGCGTCTGCGGGCGGAGCAGCGTGGATTGGAAACGCCGGAATTCGATCAACGCCTGATCGACACCTATCCTGAAATCGTCAAGGCTGAAACCAATCTATTCAATGGGCGGACCCAGCAGTTCAAGCAGAAGATCGACGGACTGCGTCAGGAAATCAACCAGAAGACCCTGCGCCTCGATGAGCTGAGCAAGACGGACAAGAATATCCGCCAGCAGGCCCTGATGGCGCAAAAGCAACTTATCATCAAACGGAACCTGTATAAATCGGGCGCCGTTTCGCAAAGTCAGTATCTGGATGCACAAAGCGCCGTGCAGGATTTTGTTACCAAGATCCAGAAGAACGAAGCCGAGATCCCCATCGTGCAGGCCGAACTGGCCGAAGCGCAGAATAACCTGACCGAGGCGGAACAGACGCGTCAGGCCGAGATTGCAGAAGATCTCAACAATATCCAGGTCGATGCCAAGCGCACGAAAGAACGCAGCGAGGCCATGAGATCGG
>CALBME010000167.1 GCA_937896295.1 uncultured Micavibrio sp.
GACGTGTGCTCTTCCGATCTCCAGATTTCAAACGACATGTTGTCGAAATCGAACTGGATTGCCTCGTCATCCACGGGGTCGGAGCCCACGCGGTCCTCACCCAGATGGCGGACGGCTAATTGTGCGCCGTTTGGGTTATTATAAAAGACGAAATCCTCATCCTCACGGGTGAGGTTATCTTTACCCAGCATGAAGCAGCACAGGTCGCAGTCATACGCCTCGCCATCGGCCAGTTTGAATTCCCACCCGGCGGACACGATGATGTTGCGCAGACCCTGAGACAGCTGGGTGAGGCTGATATCGGTATCGGCTTGGGCGGAATGGGAGTCGCGGGGAGGATTGCTCATGGGAAGGCCGGGTCATGCCCCTCTTGTCTTTGGGGCGTTTGCGAATAGAATCAATGGGCTGCCTTTCGACACCCAGAGATAATCATAATGTCCGATTTGACCCTTAGCAATGCGCTGTTTTATGCCCGTACCGGGCTGGACCCGGAGGCCGCCGACAAAATCGTGCGCACCGCGCTGGACGGGTGCGACGACGGCGAACTATTCCTGGAATACGACGCATCCGAATTCCTGTCCCGCGATGACGGTGTCCTCAAAAGCGCATCGTTCGACGTGCATGCGGGATTCGGCCTGCGCGCGGTTGCGGGCGAGCTGACCGCGTATGCACATGCAGGCGAAATATCGGAAGGCGCCCTGAAACGCGCGGCCGACACGGTGCGGGCGGTGGCGGGCGGGCATGGCGGTACGCTGGCCCTGCCCCCGGCGGCCAGCAACACGCATTATTACGGCGCCGAGAATCCGCAGGATTCGATGCCGTTCGATAAAAAAGTCGCGCTTCTGTCCGAGATCGAGGATTACGCGCGCAGCCGCGACCCGCTGGTCAAAACCGTATCGGTATCGATGTCGGGAACGTGGCAGGTGGTGCAGATCGTGCGCCCGGACGGGTCGCGCTATGCCGATACGCGCCCGCTGGTGCGAATGGATATCAGCGTCACGCTTGATAAAGGCGGACGCATCGAGGGCGGACACGAAGGATGGGGCGGCCGCGGGGATTACATGCTGTTCAGCAGCAGGGAACGGTGGCAGGCATCGGTGGATGAGGCCATCCGGCAGGCGCGCGTGGCACTTGAGGCCATTCCGGCGCCGGCGGGCGAAATCGACGTGATCCTGGGTCCGGGATGGCCCGGCGTGATGCTTCACGAGGCGGTCGGCCACGGGCTTGAGGGCGATTTCCACCGCAAAGGCACATCCGTCTTCAACGGCATGATGGGCAAGATGGTGGCCAGCGAACATGTCACGGTTGTCGATGACGGCACGATTGAGGGACGGCGCGGGTCGATTTCCATCGACGATGAAGGCACGCCCGCGCAGCGCAACGTGCTGATCGAAAACGGCGTGCTGGTCGGATTGATGCAGGACCGGCTGAACGCGCGGCTGATGGGCGTCAAACCCACCGGCAACGGGCGGCGCGAGTCGTATGCGCATAAACCCATGCCGCGCATGACCAACACCATGATGCTGAGCGGTCCGCACGATCCGAAAGACATCATCGCGTCGGTCAAGAAAGGCATTTACGCGCCGCATTTCGGCGGCGGACAGGTCGATATTACGTCGGGGCAGTTCGTGTTCGCCGCGTCGGAGGCGTATCTGGTCGAGAACGGTAAAATCGGTGCGCCGATCAAGGGCGCCACGCTGATCGGCAAGGGCGCCGACGCGCTGACCAAGGTCAGGATGGTAGGCAACGACATGATGCTGGACCACGGGGTCGGCACATGCGGCAAAGACGGACAGGGTGTACCGGTCGGCGTGGGACAACCCACGCTTTTGATGAACGGCATCACGGTCGGCGGGACAGAGGCATAACGAGGAGGCAAGACAATGATTACAAGTTTATATGCAGGGATACTGGCGCTGATATTCGTGGCGCTTGGCGTTTATGTGATTATGGGGCGGTACAAAACCCACACGCCGCTGGGCGACGGCGGCAACGAAGACCTGCAGCGCCGGGTGCGCATGCACGGGAATTTCGCTGAATACGTACCGCTCGCGCTTTTACTTCTGGTTCTTTATGAAACGCAGGCGGGCAGCCTTTACCTTATCCATGCGTTCGGCATCGCGCTGGTCGCGGGGCGACTTTCACACGCCTATGCGCTTAAAACCGGGTTCTTTCCGGCACGCGGCCTTGGCATGGCGCTGACCTTCAGCGTCATTGGCATTCTGGGCATTATCCTGATCCTGAAGGGGATTACAGCGACGCAAGTCTTGTAAGCATGGCCGCAACGGCGGTTTCAGAGCGCAATACATTCGGCCCCAGCGTTACAGGCGTAATGCTGGGGTTTTTATTGAGCATGTCGCGTTCACGGTCGGACCAGCCACCGACGGGGCCGACCAGACAGGCGACATCGCCGGCCGGCACCAGCGCGTCGCGCAGAGGTTTTGCATCACTGCGTTCCAGTCCGGCAAACAGGGGCATGATGACGCGGCCCAGCGCCTGAACCGGATGCAGGGTGGGAAGGTCGAGGCGCTCGCATTGTTCGGCGGATTCGATGATATAGGCGTTCAGCTTGTCTTCCTTGATGTCGCGCACTTCCGTCCGGTCGGTGATGACGGGGTGCAGGTCGGTTGCGTCCAGCTGGACCGCGCATTCCACCAGTGTTTCGAGGCGGTCTTTTTTCAGCGGCGCAAAAAACAGGTGCACGCGCCGCGTGCGCGGCTTTTGCAGACGCACCTGTTCCGTGATGGTGACGCCGGCGTCGCGCTTGCCGGAAAACACCAGACTGGCCAGCCATTCGCCGTCGCGCCCATTGAACAGACGCACCTTTTCGCCGTCTTCGCGGCGCATGACGTGGCGCAGGTAATGAGCATGTTCGGCGCACAGGGCCAGATCGCCGGGGGCCAGCGGCGCCGTCATATAAAGACGGGGGAACTTGTACAGGTCGTCAGACATGATATGGATTTATACATGCCGCATACCGACATTACCATTCCCAAATGGCTGGCGCCCGCATCCGCCAAGGCGCAGGGCTTTGCGCATCTGATGCGCCTCGACCGGCCGATCGGCACGTGGCTTTTGCTGTTGCCGGGGTGGTGGGCCATCGCCCTTGCCGCGCCCGCGCGCTGGGACCTGTATGCCCTTTTCGCTGTCGGCGCGGTGGTGATGCGCGGCGCGGGTTGTGTGGTCAACGATCTGTGGGATCAGGACATGGACGCGAAGGTCGAACGCACGAAGGCGCGGCCTTTGCCCAGCGGGCGCGTCACGCGGAAAGAGGCGTTCATGCTTCTGGGCGTTTTGCTGCTTACCGGTTTTGCCATCCTGATCAGCATGCCGCCTTTGGCGATCGGGCTTGGCGTCGTCTCGCTTGCGTTTGTCGGCACTTACCCGCTGATGAAACGATTTACCTGGTGGCCGCAGCTTTTTTTAGGCTTCACCTTTAATTTCGGTGCCCTGATCGGATGGGCAGCCGCGACCGGCGCCTTGAGCTGGTCGGCCGTCCTGCTTTATGCGGGCGGGATATTCTGGACGCTTGGCTACGATACGATTTACGCGCATCAGGACAAGGAAGACGACGCGCTGGCGGGGGTGAAATCGACCGCGCGCCTGTTTGGGGAGCGAAGCAAAACCTATGTCGCAGGTTTTTATGCGCTGGCGGCTGTCCTGTTCGCGCTGGCCGTGCCGCCGGCAGCCGGTCTTTTAATGCTGGCCCCGGCTGCGCATTTCGCATGGCAGGTTAAATCATGGGATATGGCCGACCCTGCCAGCAGTTTGCGGTTTTTCAAATCAAACCGCGATGCCGGGCTGATCGTCCTGCTGGTTATTTTTCTGTTCGGCTAAAGCGGTGTAAGCCCGGCCGCACGCGCCGCGTCCCGCATACGGGAAAGATGGGTTTCATCGCGCGCCACTTCGCTATGGCGGGCGGCGGCGTCGATCACGCGGGACGCCATGGCCAGAACGCACAGACCCTTTTCAAACGTCATGACTGAGCAGTGCCGCGCGGTCAGGCCGAATTCCTGGCGCATGGCGCTACGGATTTTCGCCGCAACATCCAGTGCGCCCGGTGTTTCGATGATGACGTAGTTCCATTCGCGCGCGCGTTCATCGCGCGTCGTCGCACCGTGCGCCAGAAGCTGAAGCACATGATGCGCCTGCGCCTTTGCGGTCAGGGTGCGCACCGGCGGCGTCGCCCCGCTGAGGGCGGCGCGCAGGACAGATCCTTGCGACCAGATCGCCTCGCGCTGGTCGAGGGAGGTGATGAGGTTGAAACCGTCATGATCTTTTTCAACAAAGAAAGTGCGCGGCTGGGCCACGTCATGCCCTTCGAATTCGACGGTATCCCGCCACGGCTTTTCGAGAAAGCGGGCACGTTCAAACGGGCGCAGGTGCCTGATATCTGTGCCGGGAACGTGGGTTTCTAGCGTGTAGACCACCTGTTCGGGGATGTTTCGGGCCTCGAGGTCGTTTTCCAGCCCCAGATCACGCGCGATCACCATCTTGATGACATCGGCCATGTCGGCAGGGGGAATGTCCCAGTCCGAGGCCTGCGCATCTGAAATACTGGCTACATGAATCTGTGCCCCTTTGGTCAGGGGAATACTGGGTTTTTCCTTGGGCGCCGGAAGCGTGAACTGGCGGTCGCCCAGAATAATGGCCTTATTGCCCAGATCATCAAAATGCAGGGTGATATTCGTACCGGGTATGTCGATGGGAATATTATTACATCTTACATCTGTAACCGGCAGCGCAGAATCCGATACAAGCGTCTTGCCCGACACGGTAAAGGATATGCCCGATTCGTCGATGGCGACGACCATGTTGTTCTGCAGGTCGAACGAGACCGATGCGCCGGAGCTGTGCGTCACCTGGGTCTTGCGGCCATCCGTACTGGTAAAGCGGCTGGCGGCCGGCGTGACCTGGCGGGTTGAGCCCTTGCGGCCCGGATCGGTGAAAAAATTCAGGTCGAAAGTGTTGCGCCAATGGGCAGGCCTGGAGAAATGCTCCATCAGCCGCAGTTTTTGCGGATAGTCGATATGCATGGTTCCCGTTCAACTCTTTTTATATCTTTGAATAAAGTTAAACAGGCGCTTTCGCGCCTGTCAAAAAATTTAATTCAGATATAGAGAAGAACTTAACCCGCGATCTGGCGCAGGCGCTGTTCGGCCAGAGTCAGCATAGCCAGGTCCAGATGCGGCACCCGGCGCAGGTCACCCAGGGTCGATTCCAGAGCCGCCAGCGTTTCCTCGTTATCCTGCTTCCAGCTGGACAGGCGGATTTTTGCATCCTTTTTCCTGTCGGTTTCGGACAGAACGCGGCGGGTGATGGCCGCCTGGGTCGCATAAAGCTGACCCATAACGCCCTCGATCGCCTCAGCCTGCCAGAAGGATGCGCCGGAAAGCGCCCGTGCCTGTTCACGCAGCCAGTCGAAGTGAAGGTCTTCACCGATATGGTAGAATACCGTTGCGGCCAGCGGAATCTGTTTGCGGTCGCCACCGGCGATGCGGCAGATATCCAGCGACGAGCGCAGCGGACCCAGATGCGCCAGAATCAGGCCAAGCTGGTCGGGCAGGCCGCTTTCGGCAGCTGCCACGATATTCGCCTGAATACGCGCCTGACGCCGCGGCGGCAGGGCGCGTCCGAGATTTTCGAGAATGATGCGCACGCAGGCACCCATTTCTTCGGCCGCCTGCGCAATCGACCCTTTGCGGATCAGCGCCGGATCGTAGCGCAGGATCCATAGAGTCAGGGATTCGACCAGTTTGACGATCTGTTTCATCGCGCGGAGCTGTGCCTGCGCGGTGATCAGCCCATCCAGCGATTCGAGTGCGTGCCACAGAGGGCGCAGCTTGAACGATTCGCGGACCAGAAACGCCGCCTTGGCGATGTCATCGACATCGGCGCCGGTCTTGTCGCCCATGGTCATCATGAAGGTGGGGCCAAGTCGATTGACGATCGACGCCGTCATCATGGCCGCGTTGATTTCGCGCTTGAGACGGTGGCGGCGGATCTGTTTGCCGTATTTTTCACGCAGGCGTGCGGGGAAATAGTGCAGCAGCCAGTCATCCGCGATCGGATCGTCAGGGAGGTCGGATTCCAAAAGATCCTTGGTCAGACGGATCTTGGCCAGCGAAATCAATGTGGCGAGTTCGGAGCGAGTCAGACCCTTCTGGTCTTTTTTGCGGTCTTCGATTTCGGCATTGGTGGGCAGGCCTTCGACGTTGCGCTTGAGTTTATGTTTCTGTTCCAGCTGGTCGATCAGACGGGCATGGTTGGACAGGCATTCGACCGCATCCATTTCCGCCGCGGAAATCGCCTGTGACTGCTGGTAATTATTGCGCAAGACCAGCGCCGCAACCTCGTCCGTCATGGATTCGAGCATGGCATTGCGCTGTTTCAGGGTAACGAGCGGCTTGCTGCCGCCCATCAGGTCCTGGAAGAGGATCTTGATGTTGACCTCGTGGTCCGAGCAGTCGACCCCGCCCGAGTTGTCGATGAAGTCGGCATTCAGCTTGATTCCGCGCAGGCCCATTTCAACGCGGGCCTTGCGGGTGACGGCCAGGTTCGCGCCCTCGCCCACCACGCGGGCGTTGACGTCCAAGCCGGTGACGCGCAGGGCGTCGTTCGCACGGTCGCCGATTTCGGCCGGTGTCTGCTGTGCGCCGGCAATATAGGTGCCGATACCGCCGAAATAGAGCAGATCGCATTTCGTTTTCAGCATCGCGTGGATCAGGTCGTTCGGTGCGATCTTGTCCACCGTCAGGCCGAAACGGTCCTTGATTTCCTTGGTCAGGGTCAGCGATTTTTCACTGCGCGAGAAAATGCGTCCGCCTTTGGAGAGCAGTTTTTGGTCGTAATCGCCCCAGGCTTTGACCGCCTTGAACAGGCGTTCGCGTTCTTTCCAGGTTTTGGCCGGATCCGGGTTGGGATCGCAGAAAATATGCTGGTGGTTGAAGGCGCCGATCAGCCTGATGTGTTTGGACAGCAGCATGCCGTTTCCGAACACGTCGCCGGCCATGTCGCCGATACCGATGACTTCGAAATCTTCCGACTGGATGTCGGTACCCAGTTCGCGGAAGTGGCGCTTGATGCATTCCCATGCGCCGCGCGCGGTGATGCCGACCTCTTTATGATCATAGCCGGCCGAGCCGCCGGAGGCGAACGCATCGCCAAGCCAGAAGCCATATTCGGCCGAAATGCCGTTGGCAATGTCGGAGAACGTCGCCGTACCCTTGTCGGCGGCAGCGACGATATACGGATCGTCTTCGTCATGGCGTACGACATTGGCGGGCGGGATGATTTTTTCGCCGTCCATGTTGTCGGTCACATCCAGCATGCCGCGGATGAGCATCCGGTAACATTCCGTACCCTCGGCCAGGAAGGCTTCGCGGTTCATGCCCTCGGTCGGGCGCTTGAGGATAAAACCACCCTTCGCGCCTTCGGGCACGATGACGGAGTTCTTGACCATCTGCGCCTGCATCAGGCCGAGAATCTCGGTACGGAAATCTTCCGCCCGGTCGGACCAGCGGATGCCGCCGCGCGCAATTTTGCCGCCGCGCAGGTGAATGCCTTCCATGCGCGGGGAATAAACCCAGATTTCACGCCACGGACGCGGTTCAGGCAGATAGGCGACCACGGCCGAGTCCAGTTTGAAGGAAAGGGCAGCCTTGGGGTTACCTTCCGCATCGCGCTGATAGAAATTGGTGCGCAGGGTCGCGTGGATCAGCGTCATCATGAAGCGGATGATGCGATCCTGGTCCAGCAGCGCCACGTTTTCGAGGCCGGAGGCGATGGCCGCCTCCCATTCCGCGGTTCTACGTTTGTTTTTCGGCAGGGACGGGTCGTTGCGCGCGTGGAAAAGACCGATCAGCGCGGCCGAGAGCATCGGGTGATCGACAAGCGCCTTCATGATGTAGGCAGGGGTATAGGATACGCGGGCCTGCTGCATATACTTGGTGTAGGCGCGCAAGATCACGACGTCGCGCCAGTCGATACCGGCGGTCAGGACGAGCTGGTTGAGCGTGTCGGATTCGGCCAGGTCGTACCAGATGGCCATCAGCGCGGCTTCCGCCGTCGCCTTTATGTCGGATATATCCGCAGCCGGGGCACCGCCGCGCAGACGCAAATGCAGTTCGTGCATCCAGATGACGCGCGCGCCTTCCTGCGGGCGGATTTCAAACGGGTATTCTGCCTCAACCCGGAACCCCATGTTTTCAAGCACGGGCAACACATCGGACAGGGCGGCCGCGTGGTTAGGGTGATAGAATTTCAGCCGCATCAGACCGTCGGCGGCCGACGAGCCGGCGGGCGCAAGATCAAGCGCGATACGGCGATGGGCCAGCGCCTCCTCGATCTTTTCGATATCGAAAACCGCCTCATCAGGCGAATAATGATCGCGGTACGATACCGGGAAGGCCGTATCGTATGTCATGGACAGCTCGATGGCGCGGCGTTCATCGGCAATCGAGGACATCAGGGCGAAACGCAGGCGTTCCGTCCATGTACGCGAGGCCGCGACCAGTTTGTTTTCAAGAGCTTCGAAATCGTGCTTGCGGCGGATACGCTGGTCCGTGGCAATGATATAAGTCACGCGCGCCAGCGGCGAATCGTCGAGCGTGGTGTAGAAATTTTCGCACACGCCTTCGAGTTCGTTTTCGAGGATGCGCTGAATTTCCATGCGCAGGTTGGTTTCATAACGATCGCGCGGCACGTAGACCAGGCACGAGACATAGCGGCGGAAATCATCCACGCGGGTGTAGAGCGCCACACGCGGACGGTCCTGCAGGCGCAGGATGCCGATGGCATGATCGCGGATCTGTTCGACCGGCATCTGGAACAGTTCGTCGCGCGGGTATTTTTCAAGAATATGGGCAAGCGCCCTGTAATCGTGGGAATCGGAGGCAAAATGCGCATCCTCGACAACCTTGCGCAACTTGCGGCGGATCAGCGGCACATCGGCCACCGAACGTGAATAGGTGACGGAGGTGAACAGGCCTACGAACAGTTTTTCGCCGACCGGTTTGCCCTTTTCATTCAGGATCTTGATGGTGATGGCATCCAGCGGCACGGGACGGTGCACAGTGGACCGGCGGTTGACCTTGTACACCGAGACCAGCGGTGCGTTCAGGCGCAGCTGCTGCAGGTCCTGCGGCAGGGGAATGCTGGATTTATTGAGGTAGACCGGCGTGCGTTCGTCGCTGAGCAGGGCGAGCGAGCGGCCCGGCACGATGGTCGAGACGATGTCGCCGTCCCTGGCCGTGAATTTGTATTCGCGGTAACCCAGCAGCGTGAAGTTGTTGTTATGCAGATATTCGAGGAACGCCACGTATTCATCGATCGTGCCGTCATCGCCTTTGAGCAGCGGGCCCTTGTAGCGCGAAATATCGGCAATGGCCGTGCGCAGTTCGGTGCGCATTTTCTGCCAGTCGCGGGTGGCCAGCACCACGTCCGCCATAACGCGCTGCAGGTCCTGTTCCAGCAGGCGGCGCGCATTGGCACCCAGCGCGCCCTGCACCTCGATCACCAGCCAGGATTCATTCTGACCGCCCTTGCCGTCTTTCTGGCCCTTGTCGCGTTCATCCGCGCCGATGATATGACCGCGGTCATCACGGGTCAGCGAAACAACAGGGTGGAACAGCGTGCGGATGACAAGACCGCGGCGCGAAAGTTCGGCAGTAACCGAGTCGATGATGAAGGCGCGGTCGGGCGAGACGATGAACAGGCGGGTGCGTTCATGCAGCCAGCCGCGCTTTTTGCCTTCGACCACTTCGGCGGAGACGAGCGTTTCCGTACCGGGGCGGCGTTCACCGAAGGCGTAAATTTCGCGCAGGATTTCCACGATGGTGGGTGCGGTGTGTTCACCGAAATCCTGGTCCTGCATCCCTGCGATGAAGGCACGGGCGAATTTACCAAAAAGGGCGGGAGCGTTTTTCGGGAGGGCTTTGAGCGCGGCTTGGCGGGACATAGACTTCGACGTCGATCGTTAAATTCGGTCACGAAACTAACCCTAAAGCCCCTTTGCGACAAGTGCCGGTGCAATAAGGATTTTATTCATGTGCGGACGTTATGTGTTAACTCAGAGTCTCGCGGAAATCTGCGCCGCGTTCAATGTCACCACCGCCCTTCAGACGCGTGCGCCGCAATATAACATCGCCCCAGAAACCCGGCAGCTGATCGTGGTCAAAGACCGTGCGGGCGAAGGGATCTGGGGATGGCCGGTAGCCCCCACCTACAGCCCGGTCATCAATATCCGTTCGGAAGGCATGGCGGAAAAACCCATGTTCGCGCAGGCCGTGGCGATGGGACGGCGGTGTCTTGTCCCGGCCAGCGGTTTTTACGAATGGGATAATGACGGCCAGCCCTTTTACGTCCACTCACCCGACGCCCCGCTGATAGCCCTTGCGGGATTGTGGACGAAAGACGACCAGAACGCCGTACGTTTCGGTATCGTGACACGCGCCGCCCTGCCGCATCTGGCGCCCGTGCATCCGCGCATGCCGCTGACCCTGACGCCGGAGCATGCCAGGGCCTGGCTTGAAAGCGGCGCCCTGCCGGAACCCCCGGCGCTGTCTCTTCACCCTGTCGCCCGCGATGTAAACGTGACCAGCAACGACTCCCCCGCCCTGATCGAACCGTTTGAGGCGCCGCAGGGCAACTTGTTCATGGCCGGGTAATCGTTTAGCGTCCCAGCATGCTGAGCGTCATCGTCCCGGTCTTTAACGAAGCGGAAAACATCGAACCGCTGGTCACGGAAATCGCAGCCCTGAAAAGCCGCGTACCCATCCTTGAGATTATTTATGTCAATGACGGCAGCACGGACGGCACGCTGGCCGCCCTGCGCCGGATGCAGACGATCGAACCCTCTTTGCGCGTCGTCAACCAAAGCCCGCGTTCTGGGCAGTCCTGCGCCACATGGAGCGGCGTGCAGGCCGCAACCCAGCCCGTATGCGTCACGCTGGACGGCGACGGGCAAAACGATCCCGAGGGCATCGTCCAGATGTTCCAGACATTCATGGATGCGTCGCGTCACACACCGCATGTGATGGTGGCGGGGCAGCGTGAGAAACGCGAAGACAATATTATTCGTATCCTGTCATCGCGCATCGCCAACACGATACGTGCCAGGATACTGGATGACGGCGTGCGCGACACGGGCTGCGCCCTGAAAATGTTCCGCCGCGACGATTACCTGGCGTTGCCGTATTTCAATCACATGCACCGGTTTCTGGCCGCGCTGTTCATCCGTAACGGCGTCACCGTCAGGCTTTCGCCCGTCCGGCACCGCCCGCGCACGCGCGGCACGTCCAAGTACGGTGTATGGAACCGCGTATGGGTCGGCATTGTTGATATTTTCGGGGTACGGTGGCTCCAGATGCGCGCACGGCCCGTCAACCTGGTAGTGAGCGAAGATAAATAATGAACATCGTGTCCGATCAGCACGCCGTAACGGCGGCGAGTCCCAGCGCGGGCGTGCATCATGCCTTCCTGTCGCTTTTCCAGGGCCCGATGACGGGCATGGACGTTCTGATCCTGATCGGCTTTGCCGGGCAAATCATGTTTTTCATGCGGTTTTTCGTGCAGTGGATTGCGTCCGAACGGGCAGGAAAAAGCGTGGTGCCTGAAACGTTCTGGTATTTTTCGCTGGCCGGCGGGGTCATCCTGACCTTTTACGCCTATAGCCGCCATGACCCTGTGTTTCTTCTGGGTCAGGGCGTGGGATTGTTCATTTACATCCGTAACATCATGCTTGTGCACCAGAATAAAAAACTACGGGCCGGAGACAGCGCATGAATCCGCGCCTCATGCGTGTGGCGATTGCGATGGCGGCGGGCTGGGTTGTGATGTTCGCGGTGGTGGGGGCCTTCCGCCCGCTGATGCCCGTCGATGAAACCCGATACATGTCGGTCGCGTGGGAAATGCTGGTACGGCATAACTGGTTTTTGCCAACGCTGAATTTTGAGCCCTATTCGCACAAGCCGCCGCTGTTGTTCTGGCTGATCAATATCGCATGGGCGATTGGCGGGGTGCATGTGTGGCCCGCGCGCGTGGTCACGTTCCTGATTACGGCGAGTTTTGTCTGGCTGAGTGGGAAACTGGCACGCCGGATTTTCCCGCACGATCAGAATGCGGATATCTATACCATGCTCGCCATCGGCGCGATGCCCGCCTTCCTGATTTACGGCAGCGTGATCATGTTCGATACGCTCATGGGTGTGTGCGTGCTGGTCGCCGTCATGATGATCTGGCGACAGGGCACAACCGATGCGCGCCCCTTGAAGGGTTGGATATGGCTTGGGCTGGCCATCGGCGTCGGCGTGCTGGCCAAGGGGCCGGTGGCGCTTGTCTATATATTACCACCCGCCCTGCTCGCCCCGGTATGGGCCACTGGTATTACCCGACGCTGGTATGCCGGGCTGGGTGTTGCTGTCGCTGTCGGCGCGGCCATCGCACTGGCATGGGCGATTCCGGCGGTCCTGAGCGGCGGGGCGGAATATGCCGATAAAATTTTCATCACACAGTCGGCTGGCCGCATGATCAACGCCAACGACCATGCCCGCCCCATATGGTTTTACATCGGTGTATTGGCGGCGTATCTGGCCCCGTTCATCCTGTGGCCCAGCCTGTGGCGCGGATTTCGACAGATCCGCCCCGTTTTCAAGGCCGATGCGGGCGTGCGCTTCATCGCGTGCTGGATTTTGCCCGTCATCGTTTTCTTTTCCCTGATCAGCAGCAAGCAGTTTCATTACATGACGCCGGTGATTCCCGGGTTTGCCGTGCTGATCGGGGTCATGATTTCGCGCGCGGGCATCATACGGGTCAATTCCCTGGTGCTACCCATGCTGGCCATGCTGGCACCGTCCATCGCCATCATCGCATTTGAAATCCTGAACCGGCCTTTCCCGCGTATTCCGCTTGGGGACCTGAGCGGTCATTTCGCGTATCTGCATATCCTGATTGCCGGCGTCATCGCGTGGTGGTCCCTGCGCAAACCGGAACGGGCGCTTGCGGGCTTAAGCATGGCGGCGCTTTTACTGGCCGTGATGATGCATGTGCAGCTGGGGCAGCGTTTCCTGCCACGCTATGACTTCATGGCTATCCGTGATGCGATTGCGCCGTACCGCGACCGGCCCATGGCGGTCGCACCTAAATATGACGGTGAATACGGATATGCCCTGCGCCTGACCCACAAGGTTGACGTGATCGACCGCAACCAGATGGAAGACTGGTTCGTCAAAAATCCCGACGGCGTCATCGTCGTACGGTGGAAGGTCATTCCCAAGCATTTCGACGTGCTTCACCAGCAACCGTTCCGCGCAGACGAAAACCTGATGATCCTGCAGCGGCTGACCCTGATCGGCATGAAATAAAAAGGCCCGCATGAAGCGGGCCTTTTTATTCAGAAAATGGTGGAGATAATCGGGAACTCCACCATGCCTCCAGAGCCAAGGAATACGTGGCTTCATAGATGAGCATTGTTTCTAATGTCTCACCAGAATGTCTCACTTGGGGGTCTTACGTCAAGAGACTGGCGCTATAAGGCGCTTATAGCCGCTCACATGATACCTCGGTCATTACCAGTACAATCATAGCCAAAGACACTCTCTGCTCTATTAGCGGCTTGAAGGGCCTGTAATTCTCGATCCTTATGAGGACCATTGATAGCGATATGCTCTTTGCGTCTCCTCAGAACCTGCTGGAAGTGGCTTGTAAGAACTTGGCGTATCTCTTCGAGCGTTACACTCACGATGTTTGAACCCTTAATAATTTCTCCTCCAACGTAAAAGAGAATGCGGGCTAACTGCAATGCCTCCCCCGGATGCCGGGTTTCCAAAGAAATTTTTATATGAGTTACCTTAGCCTGCGGATGCAAAGCCTTGGGTATAGGGAATCGGAAATAGAAGACGTTGTGGCGTGAAAGGGCCAGATAACGAGGGTTCAGCATGGTACGTTGTCTCACTTGGCTGGCTCACCAGCGGAACAACGTACCTAAACCCTTGGTTTAGAAAGAAATGGTGGAGATAATCGGGATCGAACCGACGACCTCCTGCATGCCATGCAGGCGCTCTCCCAGCTGAGCTATATCCCCGTATTTTCTGGTCGCACGGTTTTAGGACAGGCCGCGGCGTATTTCAAGCAAAACTATTTTTTAAGCAAATCCCTGATTTCGCGGAGCAAAACCACGTCTTCCGGCGGGGCGGCCGGGGTGGGGGTTTCAGCCGCCTTGCGGTTAACAAGGCGGTGCATGGCCTTGACCATCAGGAACACGGCAAAACCGACTATGGCGAACTTGATCACGGCATTGATAAAACGACCGTAATTGAGGGTCGCCACGCCGTCCGCCTTGGCCGCATCGATGGTGGCATAGGTATTGCCCAGCGGATCCTTGAGGTTGATGAACATATTGGAGAAATCGAAGCCGTTCAGGGCCAGCGAGATCAGCGGGTTGATGATGTCGTCAACCATGGAGCTGACGATGGCAGTAAAAGCCGCGCCGATGATGATACCGACGGCCAGATCCACCACGTTGCCGCGCATGATGAACGCCTTGAATTCCTGTACAAAAGACATGACTTACCCTTCCTTCGTTTATCCCTTGTGATTGTCACAAGCCGGATTGCCTGTCAAATTGGGCGCATGGATATCAAGGCCCGCATCAATACCATCCGCGCGACCCTGCCCGGTCATGTGACGCTGGTGGCGGTCACCAAAACGCTGGGGGATGACACCCTTCAGGCCGCGCTGGACGCGGGTCTGCGCGTCTTTGGCGAAAACCGGGTGCAGGAGGCGAAAGACCATTGGGACCACCGGCGCGCGGCGTATCCCGACCTGGAACTGCACCTGATCGGGCATCTGCAGACCAACAAGGCGGCCATGGCCGTTGCACTGTTCGATGTGATCGAAACCGTGGACCGCGCCCGGCTGGTCGACGCGCTGGCGGCGGAAATGGACAAACAGAACCGTCGGCCCGCCTGTTATATCCAGGTCAATACAGGGCTTGAACCGCAGAAAGGCGGCGTGGCGCCGGACGATCTGGACGCGCTGTATCATTACGGCACCGCCAAGGGCCTGCGCATCACGGGGCTTATGTGCATCCCCCCGGCCGGGGACGATCCGGCCCCGCATTTCACCGGACTGGCGGCGCATGCAAGGCGGCTGGCCCTGCCCCATATCAGCATGGGCATGTCCGGCGATTATGAGACGGCCATCGCCTGCGGCGCCACCCATATCCGCCTGGGTTCGGCCTTGTTCGGCGCCCGGCAGGGAGTATAACCATGGGCATGAATCATTCGATCGGCATTATCGGGGGCGGCCTTGCCGGACTTACGCTTGCGGCCCTGCTGGGACAGCAGGGGCACGATGTCGTATGCATCGACGCCGAAACCCTGTCGGCCAGCGCGGCGGCGGGTTTCGATGTGCGCACCACGGCCATTTCGTACGGGTCGCGCCAGGTGATGGAACGGGCCGGTGTCTGGCAAAGCCTGTCCGCGAACCGCGAGGCGATCAGGACCATCGACATTCTGGACGGCGACGACACCCACACCCTGACCTTTGACGCGCGCGAAATCGATGCGGAGGCGTTTGGATGGATCGTCGATAATGCTGATCTGCGTCGCGCGCTGGTCAAGCGCGTGCAGTCCTTAAAAAATGTTACCCACCTGACAGGGGTGAAGGTACAGGACGTTACGTTCACGGACGACCATGCCACCATCGTCATGGCAGGCGGCAAAAAGATAAACGTGCAACTGGCCGTTGGCGCGGACGGACGCAGGTCGGTCTTGCGCGACGTCATGCGCATCGGCACATGGGGCCGCGATTACAGGCAGACCGCCGTCGTATGCCTGGTCGCGCATGAAAAGCCGCATCACGGCATGGCGGTCGAACATTTCCGCCCGGAAGGCCCGTTTGCGCTTCTGCCCTTTACCGACCTGCCGGATGGCACACACCGCAGCGCACTGGTGTGGAGCGTGCATGGCGGCGATGCCAAACAATGGGTCGATTGCGATGAGGATGTTTTCAACGCCGCCCTGCAGCTGCGCAGCCAGGACCGTTACGGCGCGATCCGCGTGGCCGGCAGGCGCGCGGCCTACCCGCTTTCGCTGGCTAAATCATATATCTACACCGCGCCGCGCGCGGTGCTGGTGGCGGAGGCCGCGCATGGCATGCACCCGATCGCCGGACAGGGGCTGAACATGAGCCTTCGCGATATTGCGGCGCTGGCCGATCTTTTGAAAGACGCGCCCGATGCAGGGGATGAAAAACTGCTGACGACGTTCCAGGCCCGGCGCCGCGCCGACAACCTGGCGATGGCGCTTGCGACGGACCAGCTGACGCTCCTGTTTTCGAACGACTTTCTGCCCGTCAGCGCCCTGCGCCGCATCGGCCTGCGGGCGGTTGCCCGCCTGCCCTTTGCGAAGAAGTTCTTCATGGAGCAGGCGATGGGTATCGCCGCCTTCAGTAAGGCATCGGATAGCGGCGATACACCGCGTCGATTTCCTTCAGCACGCCGGCGCTGAGCGTCAGGTCGCCCGCATCGATATTGTTTTTCAGCTGATCCATGGTGGTCGCGCCGATGATGGTCGAGGTGACGAAATTCTGCTGGCGGCAGAAGGCAATCGCCATCTGGCAGACATCAAGACCATGTTTTTCCGCAATCGCGATATAAGACGCCACCGCCTCGTGCGCGGCGGGCGTGTCGCGGTGCGGGGTGCGCGGATCAACGGTCCAGCGCGCACCGGCGGGACGGGCGCCGCCTGCATATTTTCCGGCAACCATGCCACCGCCCAGCGGTGACCACGGCAGGTATGCGACATCTTCACGGACGCAGACTTCCGCGACATGCGGGTCGTCGACACGGCAGAGCAGGCCGAATTCATGCTGGGTCGAGGCCATGCGCGGCAGGCCGTGTTTTTCAGCCAGCCACAGGTATTTCATGATGCCCCATGCGCTGTCATTGGAAAGGCCGCAGTGACGTATTTTCCCGGCCTTCACGGCAGCGTCCAGCGCGGTGAGGATATCGAGCAGGTTTTCTTCCTGCTTTTGCGTCGTGGTCGCCGTGAAATCGATTTTACCCGCGCCGTGCGATGCAAAATGCGGGAACGGCCGTGCGGGCCAGTGCAGCTGGTACAGGTCGATATAATCGGTCTGCAGTCTTTTTAGGGATGCGTCGATGGCGGCGTGAACGGATTTGCCATCCAGCGTGGCCCCGCCGCGAATGTAGCCAAAACCGGGGCCGACGATTTTGCTGGCGAGAATGACGCGGTCGCGGTTTTTACGCGCGGCGAACCACGTGCCGATGATCGTTTCGGTCTTGCCGTATGTTTCGGCAGAAGGCGGCACCGCATACATTTCGGCGGTATCAAAAAAATTGATGCCGCGGTCGAGCGCGTAATCCATCTGCGCATGGCCTTCGGCTTCGGTGTTCTGGTTGCCCCATGTCATGGTGCCGAGGCAGATATCCGTCACCTCAAGGCCGGTGCGGCCCAGCTTGTTCTTTTTCATCTGATCAATCCCTTACAACCCCTGTGATGGAGCGTTACCTAGCGCAGACATGCCGGTTTGGAAAGTGCGGCGGATTGATCGTCCGCGCGCATCAAAACCGCACCACAGGCCGATATCATCGCAGGGAAAGACGCGGACAGTCAGTCTTTGTAATCCTGCAGGTTGGACGGCAGGTCCCTGGGCAGAGCTGTATCCAGTTCCTGGGTGACGAGGACGGAGAGCTGTTTTTGGAAGACACGCAGCTGTTCGTCCTTGATGGATTTGCGGTCCACTGTGACCTTGGAGAGAACCGTGTGGCCTTTTGCGTCCTGCGAGAAATGGCATTCGAAGTTACGGACCGTCTGAGAGCCGAAAGGGTTAATGTCTGAGAAGCTGATGAAGGCGCTTCCCCTTGTCTCGCCGCCCTGTTCAACATTCACAGTTATGGGGAAACGTACATATTGCTCTAACAGTGCGCGGCAGGCGCCATAACGCCAGGAGGCATGGACGGGCCGGGTCATGGCATAGTAAATGCCGCCAATCGACAGAACCCCGATCAGGATCAGCCAATAGATTGTTTTTACACCAATAATCTTGTCATTGAGAAAGCCGGGAAGCGCCATGCTCAGTTCCCCGCCCCGGCATCCACTTCCGGATTATTGTGGGACATCGACACCAGTTCCTCGACGATTTCTTCCACCACCGCAGAAACGGCCGTGGTCTGCGTCTCACCGGATTCAGCGCGGGAAAACACCCGGCGTTTGATTTCAGAACGGGCCGAGCCGCCGGGGAAGTTGGAAGCCAGCAGCTGGCGTGCGCGGCGGGATCCGAGACGCGAATACAAACGGTTGCGGATCGCCACGTCTTCGGAGGAGGTCGAAAGCGCCCAGAGTTCGACTGGTCCCATGGTGTTGATGAGGTGCTGTTCGTAGCGGCCTTCGTTGGTGCCAAGCACCAGCAGCGCGGGCGCCCCGCCGGCACGTGGGCCGGTCAGACGGTGGCGGATGACGTGACGCGCGGTGTTGGACAGGCCAAAGCGCGTCTGAACGTTTTCCACCGCGCGTTCGGAAACGGCCGTCCCCAGCACCCAGACGCCGGTGGCAAGGTCGACCATGTCGTTGTCGAAGTCGTCCAGAAGCTGGGACGCCAGGACGATCTGAACGCCGCGCTTACGGCCTTCGCGCACGTCGCGCACGATCTGGCCGCGCACGGATTTGGATTTCGAGGTGCGGTGAAATTCGTCATAGCACAGACGCTTGGGTGTTTCGCCCATGTCGACCAGTCGGCTTTCATGATACTTGCGATATTTTTCCGGGATGGCGCGAAGCGAGTCCATGCTCATCCACCAGCTGCGCACCAGCGCGTGACGCGCCAGCATGTACATGATGGATGTCTGGCGGTCCGCGCCTTCGTCACCCTGCGGCGCCACGTCCATGAGGTCGAGCGCGCAGACGCGTGCATCGGTGATTTCAAAGCGCGTGACGCTGGACAGAATGGGATATTCACGAATGGCCGAGGTGATCATACGCTCGAACGCGTTGATGACGGTTTCAGCCGATGTGCCGATCTGGGTTTCTTCGAGCAGCGAGCGGATCTGCGGACGGCGGGCGGCGGTGATGGCATCGCCCAGCACCGGCACGGCATGACGCTGCGCCAGGTTTGCAAGGTGCCAGAGTTCGCGGTCGAAGAACTGGTCGACGACATCCCACCAGTACGGATCCGGCGGCAGGTGCACGTTGTATTTCTTGATCGCCTCGTCAATGTCGTGATCGACGCGGGGCAGATAGGGGCGAGCCTCGGCATTCGCCATGGAATCATCGCGCCAGCGATACATTTCATCGACCACCAGCCCCGCCAGCTGCTGAATGCCGTCATAGGGCCGTTCCTGACCGGGCGGCGTACAGAGCAACGTTAGCAGTTCAGTCAGATAAGAGCGTTCGTCGATCAGCGGATAGCGGCAGCCGAGCTGCGTATCGAACGGGTTGATCGCGTATTGCGGCGACATCTGCAGGCGGTAATACGCCGCCTCGTGACGGCGGTCCTGCGGCAGCGATTCCTTGATAAGCGAAATCAGGCCGGATGACGAGGGTCCGATATCAATGACCGCCACGAAGGGCAGGCGCGAGAGACCGGGCGAAAGACAGGTGCCGAGATTGAGCGAGTTCATCAGCACGGATTTACCCGCACCGGGCTGCGCGAAAATCAGGTCGAACCACGTCGTCGTCAGGCTGGTGCCGGTCTGGTACGGCCAGACTTTGCCGTCCGGCGTGCGCAGAAGCAGCGCACCCTTATCAAATGGCGAAGACGGGCGTTGCCACGGCAAAAGCTTCATCACCTCGGCCATCGGGGCGATGGCCGCGGGCGCGGTCGAGGCCGCGGAAATGCCAAGTGCGCTTGAGACCACGCATTCCAGCGGATCGCCCACGACGTTAGAGACCTGGCAGTACCCCCAGGCTTCCGCCGCCTGCATCAGGACGGAGACACGGTCTTCGACCACCTCGGGCTTGTCGGCCGGCCCCCAGGTGGACAGCGAAATGCGAAGCTTCACCACCGGTTCGGACCGGGCCAGCGCCTTGAGCGAATCCAGTGAATTCTTGATCGTGCGGTTGATGGGGTTGGTAATGGTCAGGAATGTCGCGATCGAATTTTTCGCGTTGATACCTTCGGTGCCGCCGGATTCGATCAGGAACGAGATGCGGAACGGCACCTTGGTTTCGAACAGGCGGTTGAGCAGCATCGGGAAAGGCGACGGGTCCATCGGCGCGAGCACGATGTCACACCCACCCCACAGAATACTGCCGATCTGAACGATGTGATCGGACTTGATCTTGGCGCTGGCGGCGGTCAGCTGTTGCTTGACCGAGGGCCAGAGAATTTCGGACAGGTCGTTGGCATCCTTCGCCGCGCGTACGGGGATCGGATCGCCGGGAAGCACCGGCTTCCATTTATCGTTCACATGATCCGGGAACATGTTGTTGCGCACGGCGCGCAGGGCGTCGTGCACCTCCAGCATGTCGGCGCGGATGCCCAGTTCGTCGAGCGCCGACATGATGCCGGTCACATAGGAACGATGACGCGCGCGCAGAACGTCGAGCGCGGCCAGCGGATACTGCGCATTCGGCGCATTGACCCATTTCTTGTTCTTGCCGTCCTTCGCCGCGCGGGCATAGTCGGATTTGGTCAGGATGCTGGGACGCGTCCACAGCACGAAATAGCATTCTTCCCACACCATGTAGTGGGAAAGGTGACGCACCCGTTCGCGGAACAGATCTTCGAGATCGAGACCGATATTGCGCGAAGCCTGAAGGGAGGGACGGACCAGTTCCTCCAGCGCGCCGCGCGCACGCGCGGGATCGCGCACGAAATAAATCTGCATCGCGTGACCGGGGCGGTCGAAACGCGCGCCCAGTTTGACGGTCGATGACTGGACAAGGTGGGCGTACTCCTCCTCGCCGATGATCTGGCGCGAGCCGTCGATTTTCAGATAGGTAAGCAGCGAGCCATCAGCCGACACCATCGTGTTTTCGTCATCGGCGGTTTCAAGGCGGATAAACGACTCCACCGGCTGTTTGAAGCCGGTCACAAAAGGAGAGAAAAACTTGTCTATAAAGGACATCGAATCGCGCTGTCGTAAATCTTAACGATTGTACCTTGATTTAGACGGGAAACGAAGTGGGATTAAGGGCTTACGCAGCTTTCAGCTGCTTGAACTCCCAGCCGGATGCGGGGCCTCGCCGGCCCGCTCACTGGCGTTCGCCCCCGCTCGGCGTTCTACGCAGCTTTCAGCTGCTTGAACTCCTCAAGCCACTGGGCGGGCTGCCACTGGCCGAAGGGGCCGTCCTTGGAGCGCCAGTAGGCCAGAATCTGGGGGAACTGGTTAAATTCCAGATCGCCCTCGGAAATGATGCGGCGGTCGAGCGGAAACAGGCGCACGCCCTCCAGCTTGTCGCCGCGCGTCTTGTAGGCGCGGGGGTCGATGTAATCGCGCAAAACCATGGACAGGACGGCGGGGTCGTCGGTCTTGATGCGGACCTTCGCCTCTTCCCTGCGGGCGGTGATGACTTCCAGCGCGCGGCGCGCGGCCTCGGCCACCGGGCCCTGGCTGATCCGGGCGACATAGATGGCGCGGGCCAGATGATGAAGCATGGACTGGTCGATTTCAGGCAGCCATACCAGCACACCCGATTTCATGGCAGCGACGCGGTCGAGCGCAAAGCACTGGTCGCAGAAAATGCAGGAGGTCACAAGGTCGGATGGATTTTCCGGGTTGGCCTTGGCCCCTTTGGCGCGGACGATCTGATACTTGCGGGCGGAAAAACCGCAATACTGGCACGTATGATTGTCGCGTTCGAATACCTTGGCCCGCACCTCTTCGGTGATTTCGGGCGCGGAAGCAGAAGAGCCGGCGCTTGCAGCGCCGGCTTTTCCGTTAGGCTCGGCCAGGCCGAGCGTGATGGGTAAATACGCCATCGTTCCTTTAACTTAGTTAATCGTCGGTTTGTTCGACCAGTTCTGGAAGTCGGCTTCCGAACCGTCTTTCATCGTGTTCTGCACGATGCCCGAGAGGAACGGCAGAGCCAGAAGCATGCCACCGAAACCGAGTTTCGCAATGCCGTTTTTCATCGGCGTCTGCGAGGGGTTTTCAACGTGCTTCTTCAGGTCAACGATACCCAGAGCCGAGAGAGCAGCGCCACCGATATACGAGATATAGGTGATGACGTCGACGACCGAGTTGGTACGACCCGACACCGTCGAGGCGTAATCGTTCAGCGTGTTACCGGCTTCAGCGACGCCCATCGTCGAGAAGATGAACACGCCGCCGCTGACGGCGAACATGACACCAGCGCGCATTTTTGCGGCCGATTTGGTACGAGCGTGCATCACAGAGCCGACCGAAGCCGAAATGTGATGACCCAGGTTAGCAATAGATACTTTCATTGTTTATTCCTCCTGCCTTAATACTAATTGAATGTTACGGGAAAAGTAGTCACACCTAAAGAGGTTTGTACGGCGTTAATAAATGCCCCCAGATTGATGCAGAGAGACCCTGCGACAATATGGGTAACGACGGACATCATGCTGGCCTGCTGCCCCCCGTCGGCGAAGCTTTTGAGCAAAAACAGCCCACGCACGACGGAAAGGAAGCCGATCACCGCCATGAAGGCGAGAATGGCCGAAAATACGTTCTTGGCGTTCTGAACCTGCGCCGCATCCACGCCCGCGAGGGACATGAAGGCCACGTTGGTGCTGGCCCCGGCCGTCCCCGTCAGGGACAGGTTCAGGGAGGTCAAAAGCTGCGGGAAAGACAGCAGCGCGCCTGCAACGATAAACATGGTGATGGTACCGAATGTCAGGGGGCCGCGCGGGCCGTCCTGCGCCGTGCGCACCAGGCGCTGCATGGCGAACAGGATCATCAGGATGCCGGCGATATAGCAGAAATACTCGATCCCCTTGAAGGCCGGGTTCACGATGTCGGCGATGAAATGCACCATCATGCCGTCAAGGCCGCCATTGGTGCCCGAATTGGACGACCAGCCGCTATTGGCGATGCCGGAACCCGACATGCCGAAGGTCTTGGCGATGACGTTGACGATCATCGGGAAGCTGAACAGCGCGCCGCCGACGCCCAGGCGCTTGATACCCTCCGCCAGGGGGGCCTGGCCGGGGTTGTCGATGTGGTTGCGGACCTGCTGAATGCCGCGCACGGTAAAGAAGACAGCGATGATAAAGGCGACGAAGGCGGCAACATTGATCAGGACGCTGGCCTGGTTGATGCCATGGATAATGTAATCGCCGATACCGCCGGTGATTTTGGGGCCGCTGAAGGTGAATGTGTTCAGAATGCTGAGCGAAAAAGCATTCTTGATGGTCATGGTGCCTGCGACAATACCGGCAAAGGCAGGCAGGGAAAGGAAGATGCCGCCCGCCAGAAGCTTGGCGAAGCCATGGCGCCAGGAATGCTGCTGCGGGCTTTCGACGGTTTTGCGGATGTCGCCAAGGCCAAGGCCGATACCGACCGCGCCGATCATATAGGCAATATAATAGATGACCCCGACCAGTTTGTTGG
>CALBME010000168.1 GCA_937896295.1 uncultured Micavibrio sp.
TTCAGCGGCAAGGGCGAGGCCGCCAAAATCCGCCTCCATAAGATCGATAAAAAAACGGGCGAACGCATCCACTATTCCAACCGCACCGACAGCCAAAAAGAAGTCGCCGCCACCGATATCGCTAAAGGGTATGAATACAAAAAAGGACATTACGTCCCCATCGAAGACAAGGACCTCAAGGCCCTGCGCCTTGAAAGCACGCACACCATCGATCTGGTGCAATTTACGGATATAGCCGATATCGACGCTATTTACTTCGATAAACCCTATTTTGTAGTTCCGGGTGACGACATGGGACAGGAAGCGTTCATTACCGTGCGCGATGCCCTGCGTCAGGAAAAGAAAGTCGCTCTGGGCCAGATCGTGCTAGCAGGCCGCGAACGCATTGCGGCCATCCGCCCCTGCGGCAAAGGCATGATCCTTGAAACCCTGCGTTACGCCGACGAAATCCGCAAAAGCCAGACCTATTTCGAAGATATCAAGGAAAAGACCAAGGTCGGCAAGGAACAGATCGACCTTGCCCGCCAGCTGATTGCTGCCAAGGACAAGGATTTTGACCCCAAGGATTTTAAAAACCATTACGAGGAATCCTTACGCGATATCGTCAACGCCAAGATGAAGGGCAAAAAAATCGTAGCACCCGAAGACGAAGGGGAGGATACGCCTGACAACGTGGTCGACATCATGGCCGCACTGCGCCAGTCGCTGGGCAAATCGGCGCCAAAGGCCAAAAAAGCACCTGCTAAAAAAACCACAACCAAAAAGAAAACAGCGCATAAAAAGGCCGCGTAATGGGACTTTCAAAATACAATCAGAAGCGGGACTTCAAAATCACCAACGAACCTGCTGGCAAAAAAACCAGGACCAGCACCGGTGACTTCTTTTGCGTGCAAAAACACGATGCCACGCGCCTGCATTATGATTTTCGGCTCGAACTCGACGGTGTCCTGCTCTCCTGGGCAGTGACCAGGGGCCCCTCCCTCGACCCGGCCGACAAGCGCCTTGCGGTGCGCACCGAAGATCATCCAGTCGATTACGGCACATTCGAAGGCACAATTCCCAAGGGCCAGTATGGCGGCGGTACTGTCATGCTGTGGGACATCGGCACATGGGAACCGCTGGAAGACCCGCGCAAGGGACTAAAATCAGGCAAATTGAAATTCAATCTGCACGGGGAAAAACTGCATGGAATGTGGACGCTGGTAAAAATGCACCCGCGTGAAGGCGAAAAGCGTGAAAACTGGCTGCTCATCAAGGACAAGGACAAAGAAGCCAAAAAATCCAAAACCTTTCTCGACAAAAACGCGCTGTCGGTTACAACCAGGCGCACGATGAATGAAATCGCCAGTGCTGCCAATTCAAATGTCTGGCGCTCCAAAGGGCACGGGAAAAAGCTTAAAAGCCGTAGCAAAGGTAACACGAAGACACTCATCAGAAAATATCCGGACGTCCAGCTTGCAACGCTGGTGGAAACCGCGCCCACGGGTACAGATTGGATTCATGAAATCAAGTTCGATGGCTACCGCCTGCTGGGATACGTTTCAGGCGGCGCGGTCAGCCTTTACACCCGCAATGGTAATGACTGGACCGGAAAATTCCCAGATATCGTTGCAAGCATAAAGGCAATGAGTGTCGACGATGCCGTCATCGATATGGAAGCAGTCGTAAGGGACCCTGACGGCAAAACCAATTTTCAGAAATTGCAGAATACTTTAAGCGAGGACGGCAAGAGTGCACTGATCGAAGCATACGCTTTCGATCTTCTTCATCTCGACGGCGAAGACCTGCGCAGCCTGCCACTGCTCGAACGCAAAGAAAAACTGAAAGCGATTATTGCCGGTGCCCATTTACATTACAGCGAACACCACGCAGGTGAAGGCGACAAAATGTCCGCGCAGGCTTGCCAGATGGGGGTGGAGGGTATTATCAGCAAACGCGCTGATGCTCCCTACTCTGGCAAACGTTCTAAAGATTGGCTTAAAGTAAAATGCATCAAGCGTCAGGAATTTGTCATTCTGGGCTATACAGATTCCACCGTCTCAAAATCGATGATCGGCGCCCTGCATCTTGGTTATTACAAGGCCGGTAAACTGCATTACGCTGGAAAAGTCGGCACAGGATACACGGCCGCCTCTGCCCGTGATATTAAAAGAACCCTCGACAAACTGCCCGAAGTCGACGTGCCTGCCGTTATCCCGCGCGAGGCACGGCGCGGATCGCACTGGGTCCGTCCGCAGCAGCTGGCCGAAGTGTCCTTCGCCATGTGGACAGACGAAGGGCGCATCCGTCACGCTGCTTTCCATGCCCTGCGCGATGATAAGAACCCAAAGGATGTCACCATAGAAAAACCCAAACCCATGCCGAAGAAATCCATAAAGACCGAAACGACAGGCGACACCGTACTCGGCGTAAAAATCACCCATCCCGAGCGCTTGTTGTTCGAGCCTATGGGCATTCACAAGATCGATCTGGCACGCTATTACGCCCTCGCGGCGGAAACCATGCTGATGGATTTAAAAGGCCACCCCGTGACGCTGGTACGTTGCCCTGAAGGGGCTGAGAAAGAGTGTTTTTATCAGCGCAATCCGAAACCCGGCATGGGCAAGGCGATCAAAACCTTTGGCTGGAAGCACAAGGGAAAAGATCATGCGTATTTCTATACCGATACCGCCGAAGGCATCATCCAGATGATCCAGATGGGGGCGATCGAACTGCATCCATGGGGTTCTGCTGTAAAAAATATTGATTGTCCCGACCGTATCATTTTCGACTGCGACCCAGGTGAAGGCGTCCCGTTCGAGGCCGTCAAGCTCGCCGCGCTTGATATCCGTGCACGGCTGGAGAAAATCGGCCTTGAAAGTTTTGTGAAAACAACCGGTGGCAAGGGGTTACACGTTCGCGTTCCCATTGCACCTAAAACCGAATGGCCGGTAGTGAAAGATTTTGCCCGCCGTTTCTGCGAACAGATGGCAGCCGATACGCCGGATGCCTATCTGACCAAAATGACCAAGGCGATCCGGAAGGGCAAAATTTTCCTCGATTTCTTTCGCAACGATTATACCGCAACCGCCGTGGTCGATTACGGCGTCCGCGCGCGCCCGGGCGCGCCGGTGGCGGCCGCGCTGGAGTGGAACGAGCTTAAAAAACTTAAAGAATCCAATGCAATCAGTCTAGACGATGCCATCCGCCGCCTGTCTAAAAAGCAGAATTACGAACGCTACACCTTGAAACAAACGCTGACCAAGGGCATTCTTAACGCCATCTGATGGAACGCTCGCCTTACCGCCCCTTGATTGTCCTGACACTGGTGTCCGCTGCTGCGGCGTATGCGCTGGCGCCCCTTACCCACGCCTTCATGTCGGTTTTCATGGGGCTGGCCCTCGTCGCACTCGCCATGCTCAAACTGTTCACCCCCGACAAATTCGCGGATGGATTTGCGAAGTACGACCTGCTGGGCAAACACTGGCGTCCTTATGGCTATATCTATCCTTATATCGAGCTGACGCTGGGGCTGCTCTATCTCGCACGCCTGTCGCCCGTTATCTGCGGCGTCATTTCCATCACAGTCTTCGGGTTTGGCGCCGTGGGCGTTCTGATCGCGCTGCGCAAAGGCTTAAACGTCAACTGCGCCTGCATGGGCAACGTACTCAGCGTCCCGCTGTCCACCGTTACGCTGGGTGAAGATTTCGCCATGATAGCCATGGCCCTGATGATGATGGCCGTATAAGCCATGCAGGATAAGATCCTTCAGGCGCTTGGCATCGAAGGCTCGCTGGAATCTTTAAGCCCCCACACCTTCCGCCTGCGTTCCGACAAGCACGACCTGTTCATTCGCGTTGATAAGGACAAGTCGCACGCCACCGGCAACGCCATCGCGGCATGGGTTGCGCCACAGGGCGTAAACGTCAATGTGCCCCTGCCCGGCTATCCCCGCGACTTTGAAGGCGGTCATATCCTTGCCTATCCTTGGCGTGACACCCGTCCGCTGACACCCACGGACCTGCCCGCGCTTGGCCATGCGCTCAGGCGCCTGCATAATGCGCTGGGCCGTCATCCTGATGCATCACGCTGGCGGAATGCTACAGACAAACTGCTCCTAGACCTCACAGCCATTCGTGTACGCATTGCCAGCGGGGAATTAAAGGTAAGCCCCTATTACGATGGCGTGGCCGATCTGGCACGCAATGAAAGTTACGATTTCGTCATGCATGGCAGTCCGCGCATCGCATGTCATATGGGTGATGCGCGTGTGGACGCGCAAACGGGTGACATCGTGTTTTTCAATTTTCGCAACGTTCCCCATGCCTGCCTGCCGGCGGCATTCGAATTTGCCCGCGTGATCGAACATCACCTTCTGCAGACGGGCGCCGATTTGTCCCACGCCCGCCTTTTCCTGAAAAACTACGGCGTCGAAGGCCGTCTTGACCTTGGTCGCATCATGCTGTCCAACATCGTCCGCGCCTGTTGCGCGCTGGCCAACGTGAATATCCCAGCTAGCCAGTGGCAGAAAATCTTCGACCTCTACAATCTGATCCGCAAGAACGAAGCGGCGCTGAATGCGCTAGAAGCCTAGAACACCCTGTTTCGGGCCCATTTGAGCCATCATGTCGGCGTGACGCTCGGTGCGTCCATCCGCATGAATATGTATGACGGTCATGTCGGGTACATTTTCTGCGATCAGCCATGTACGGTGACAGTCCAGGGGGTCTTTTTCTGCGCACATGATGGCCACGCGCAGCTGCGCGGCATCATGGCGCAGTCGCGCAATCCCCTTTTGGAAAGCCGGTGTTTGGATCTGAAGCGCCCGTGACAGAATACCGTTGGCATCATAGCAGCACGGGTCCTCAGGTTTGCCGCCTAACTGGCCCCCCATGAACACATACGTGATCCCAATATCTTTCAGGACATCCTCTAATGTCTCGCGGTTGAACTGCCTGTTGAAGCGGCTATAGGGCCGCGAGCGCACGTCGTATAACGCATCGATCTGATGCATTTTCAAAAGTTTGGCAAAATCATCCGGGTGATGCCGTGAATGCCCTATGGAATAAATGGTTTTCATGCCTACATTCTATATATGACAGATGACAAGACGATCGATACCTTCCTGAAAAACGCGCACAGCATCGCCGTGGTCGGCGCGTCGAATGATCCCTCAAGGTCCAGCCACGGGGTCATGGGCGCGCTGCAACGCTCGGGCTATCGCTGCATTCCCGTCAACCCGAATGAGGCCGAGATACTGGGCGAAAAATGCTACCCCGATCTGGCCAGCATTCCCGCTGATATCAACATCGATGTCGTGGACGTATTCCGCCGCGCCGAATTCACACCCGCCATCGCGGCGGAAGCCGTGGCGCGCGGTGCGAAATGCCTGTGGCTGCAACTGGGTGTCGTCAACGACGATGCCATGAAAATCGCCGCCGATGGCGGCCTGTTGACGGTACAGGACGAATGCCTCGCCGTGGTCGTCAGGACCTTGCAGCGGAATTAAACCGTTCCAGATACAAGTAAACGACCGGGGTGATGAACAGCGTCAGAAGCTGTGACACTACCAGCCCGCCCACAACCGCCACACCCAGCGGCTGGCGCAGTTCGGCGCCGGCACCGATACCAAGCGCAATGGGCAATGTGCCGAAAATGGCCGCCATGGTGGTCATCATGATCGGACGGAACCGCAAAAGGCACGCCTCGTAAATCGCGTCATCCGGCCGTTTGCCTTCGCTGCGCGCCTGGATGGCGAAATCCACCATCATGATCGCGTTTTTCTTGACGATCCCGATCAGCAATACGATTCCGATGATCGAAATGACGCTGATCTCCATCCCGAACAGCATCAGGGTCAGGATCGCGCCAAGCCCCGCCGACGGCAGGCCGGACAGGATGGTGATGGGATGGATGAAGCTTTCATACAGCATGCCCAGAATGATGTAGATGACCAGAACCGCGAACAGCAGCAGCATGCCCTGCCCGGCCAGCGAGTCCTGAAACGCCTGCGCCGTTCCCTGGAACGAACCGGTCACCTGCGCGGGCATGTTCATCGATTTCTGCGCCGCCTGAATTTTCTGTACGGCCTCGCCCAGAGACACACCGGGTGCAAGGTTGAATGACAGCGTGACCGCCGGCAACTGCCCCTGGTGGTTGATGGTCAGGGCCGCAACGCCGCGGGCGATCGTCGCAACCGAACTTAAGGACACGGCAACCCCGGTCGAACCAGTCACATACAACTGGCCGATATCATCCACCGAACGGCGGAAGTCCGGCGCCACTTCAAAAATGACCGGATAGTCGTTGGCCGCAGTGTAAAGGCTTGCGACCTGCTGCGTGCCATAAGCACCAAAAAGCACCTGCCGGATATTCTCAAACGTCACACCCGCACGCGCAGCCGCGGCCTGGTCGACCTTTACCACCGCCTGCGGGCTGTTAAGCTGCAGGTCGGATGTCACATCCTGAAAATTACTGTCCGACGCCAGCTTGTCCTGCAGCTTGTCCGACCATTCATACAGGGTCTTCAGGTCGCTGGACTGCAACGTGTACTGATACTCGCTTTTGCCGCGGCGTCCCCCGATCTGGATGTTCTGGATCGGCTGGAAATATACTTTCAGCCCCGTCACCTGCACATCCCTGCGCAGGGACTGGATAATCGCGGCCACGCCCGGACGGTCGCCGTCCTTGAGCGCAATATTCATACGCCCGGAATTCAGCGATCCGCCGCCACCGCCACCCACGGCTGAAAAAATACGATCCACATGCGGATTTTGAAGGATCAGTTTGACCGCTTCCGTTTGCTTGACCAGCATCGCATCATAGGAAATATCCTGCGCCCCTTCGGTCGATACGCTGATGAAACCGGTATCTTCCGTCGGGAAAAACCCCTTGGGCGCAACCACGAAGGCGATCGCCGTGGCCACGACCAGCGCCAGCGTGACCATCAGGGTCAGGAACTGGCGGCCCAGCACCCATTTCAGCGACCGGTCATACTGGCGCAGAACGGCATCGAACCATGCTTCCATCTTCTGCGAAAAACGTCCCTTGGGTGCATGCGCGCCTTCTTTCAGAATGCGCGAACACAGCATGGGGGTCAGGGTCAGCGCCACAAGGCCGGAGGCAAGGATGGCAATGGAAATGGTCACCGCGAATTCCCTGAACAATCGGCCCACGATCCCGCCCATGAACAGGACGGGAATGAACACGGCCACCAGTGAAAAGGTGATGGAAATAATGGTGAATCCGATTTCGCGCGCCCCCTGCAAGGCTGCCTCGAAAGGCTTCTTGCCCATCTCGATATGCCGGACCACGTTTTCCAGCATGACGATGGCATCGTCCACTACGAATCCTACGCATAAAGTAATGGCCAGCAGCGATATGTTGTTGAGCGAAAATCCGAACAAAGCCATGCCGCCATAGGTGGCCGCAATCGACAGCGGCACAGCCAGCGCCGGAATGATGGTCGCGCGCCCTGAATGCAGGAAACAGAAAATAACCGCCACGACCAGCGCAAAGGTGACGAACAGCGTAAACTGCACGTCATGGACCGAATGCCTGACCGCGACGGACCGGTCCATCATCGGCGTCAGCTTGATGCTCGCCGGCAATTCCGCCTCAAACTCGGGCAGCAGTGCGCGCACCTTTTCCACCACTTCAATCGTATTGGCGTCAGGCTGGCGCTGGACCGCGATCATGATGGCGGGTTTGTTGTTGAAGGACGCCGCCTGATAGGCGTCCTCAACATCGTCTATGACGGTCCCCAGATCGCCAAGCCTGATGGGCGCGCCGTTTTTCCATACGGCGATCAGTTCACGGAAATCATCCGCGTCCTTGGGCTGCCCCTCCATCTGGATGTTGAACAGCTGCTGCGGGCCGTAAATGGACCCCATGGGCGCATTGGTCGCCGCCGCCGCGACCGAATTCTGAACCTCGTTGAAACCCAGTTGTTGGGCCGCAAGCCGGTTGGGGTCGACCTGGATGCGCACCGCATATTTCTTTTCACCGTAAATCTGCGCCTGCGCGACGCCCGGTACGGTCGAAATGCGCTGAAGCATCACGTTATCGGCAAAATCATTGACCTGGCTTAAGGGCAGTGTGTCGGACGACACCGCGATGAACAGGACCGGTGCATCCGCCGGGTTGACCTTGCGGAAACTTGGCGGCGTGGTCATTTCCTGCGGCAGGCGGCGCAGCGTGGCTGAAATCGCGGTTTGTACGTCCAGCGCGGCACCGTCAATTTCGCGGTCGAGGTCGAACTGCAGGACGATGTTGACGTTGCCCAGCCGGCTGGTCGATGTCATCGACGTGACGCCGGCTATGGTCGAAAACTGGCGCTCCAGCGGCGTGGCCACCGATGACGCCATGGTTTCAGGGCTGGCCCCCGGCAGGCTGGCGCTGACCGAAATGGTGGGGAAATCGACACTGGGCAGTGCCGCCACCGGCAACGCCTTGTATCCCGCAATCCCCGCCACGAACAAAGCCGCCATCAGCAGCGTGGTGAAAACAGGCCGACGGATACAGAATTCGGATAATGTCATGACTCTTCCGCGACGCCGGTTTCGTCCTTGGTGGTGTCGTCAGGCGCGGTGTTGATTTCGACCGGCCCCTGATCCTTGATGCTCATCATCCCGTCGGTCGCCACCGTTTCATCACCGGTCAGCCCCTCGCCGATCACGGCGATGCCCTCCTGGATGCGGGTGACCTTCACTGGGGTCATGCGCGCGATCTTCTGTTCATCGATCACATAGACATAGGCTGCACCCTTCTGGTCATGCTGGATCGCCACTTCCGGCACGGTGATCTGTGGTCGGTCCTGCGCCAGCGCGATGGTGATGTTCACCAGCGTGCCGGGATAAAGCGTCTCGTCCGCATTATCGAACAATGCCCGCGCCGCATAGGTGCCGGTCGCCGGGTTGATCGCATTATCGATATACTGCAGGGCGCCCTCCACCGTCTTTCCGGTATTCGTAGTGGCGGCAACACGCACCTGCCCACCCCTCATCGCCGCGCGTATCTGGTCGATGGAATTCTGCGGCAGGGCCGCCTGCACCGCGATGGGTTTGATCTGGTTGATGGTCACCAGCGGCAGCGTATCATTCGCGCGCACGATATTCCCCAGCGTGTAATTAATTGTCCCCGTGCGCCCGTCGATGGGTGCCGTGACTGTGGTATAGCTTTCCTGCGCCTCCAGCGCCTCAAGCTGCGCCTGATCGCTTTCAATCAGGGCAAGGCCGCTGGCATACTGCGCCTGCGCCAGATCAAGACCGGATTTAGACGAAAACCCCTTACTGACGCCCAGCTGCTGACGGTCCAGTTCTTTCTTCAGCGCGACAAGCTGCGCCTGATCTCCGGCCAGTTTCGCACGCGCCTGCGCCACCGCCGCCTTGATTTCACGGTCGTCCAGCATGAACAGAACCTGCCCCGCCTTCACGTCGTCGCCGGCGTTGAATTTGACTTCAGTGATCTGGGAATTGACGCGCGCGACCAGCGCAACGCTCTGGTTCGGAATGACGTTCCCCACCGCCGTAAGTTCGGGTGCCACGTTTTTCCGTTCGGCCCGGGCTACGCGCACGGATGGCGGCGGCACTTTTGGCCCCTTGTCCTTGTCGCGGGTCAGCAGCTTTTTGAGGCCGCCTTTCGCGCTGTCGTTCTTCTGAGGCTGGGCGGCAGGCGCAGGCACCCCCGATGCGCTTTCAATCCGGTTCAGCTGTGCCGGTTCGCTCCCGGGCATGACACTGAGAATACCGAACACCAGGACAAGACCGACGATAAAACCACCAAGGGCCAGTAAGGGAATGCGTCCGTGGCGCTGGATCCAGGCCTTGGCCCTCTGTGCGTCGAAATGCATGCGCTTGCTTCTTGGTTATGGTTAGAGGGCACGATTCTGATGGCCGTCCAAACATAGCGGGGCACCAATGAAAAAACCAGCCCGGAAGACCGATGTTTTATCAGGATAAAATGCGACTATTCAGCCCGGATAATATCAATTTGCCATTATCGCTCTATTCTCTATATGCCTGCCTGTCACTCTCGAAAGGATCACCAATGACCATCTCGCTGTATCAGGCATCCATCCCCGGCTTTATCCGCGCTCTCGAAAACCTCTCCGCCATTCTGAAAAAGGCTGAAAACAGCGCAACGGAACGTGGCATCGACCCGCTGATTTTCGCCAATGCGCGTCTGGCGCCCGATATGTTCCCCCTCAAACAGCAGGTGCAGATCGCAACCGATCAGGTGAAGGGCTTTGGCGCGCGTGTGGCGGGCATGGACGTCCCCAGCTACCCGGACACCGAAAACACCTTTCCTGAATTACAGGAACGCCTTGCAAAAACCATCGCATTCCTGAAGACCATCACGCCCGAACAGATCGACGGACAGGAAGACAGACAGATCACGTTCAAACGCCGCAACGGGCCGGATTGGAATTTCAAGGGCCTTCCCTACCTGACCGATTTCGTTCTGCCCAATCTGCATTTCCACTGCACCACCGCCTACGCCATTCTGCGTCATAACGGCGTGGCGCTGGGCAAGATGGATTATCTGGGTCTTTAATCAACCCGCAAGGTCGGCGAACAACGCCGTGCTCAAATAACGCTCGCCGAATGACGGGATGATCACGACGATCAGCTTGCCCTTGTTCTCGGGACGTTTGCCGACCTGCAGCGCCGCCCACAGGGCCGCGCCTGACGAAATACCCACCAGTATCCCCTCTTCCTTTGCGCAGCGCCGGGCGACGTCAAAGGCATCGTCATTTTTAACGCGGATGATTTCATCATAAATACCCGTGTTCAGGATATCCGGCACAAAACCCGCGCCGATGCCCTGAATGGGGTGCGGGCCCTTTGCTTCGCCTGACAGCACGGCCGATGCATCCGGCTCGACAGCTATGACCTTGAATTCGGGTTTGCGTTTTTTGATCGCCTCGCCCACGCCCGTAATCGTCCCGCCCGTGCCGACGCCTGAAATCAGGATATCCGCCTTGCCGTCCGTATCGGCCCAGATTTCTTCGGCCGTGGTGCTGCGGTGAATGGCCGGGTTGGCAGGGTTTTTGAACTGCTGCGGCATAAAGGCGTTGGGGGTGGCCGCCACGATTTCCTCGGCCTTTCTGATGGCTCCGCCCATGCCATCCGGTCCCGGCGTCAGGACCAGTTCGGCACCATAAGCGCGCAAAAGCTGCCTGCGTTCCTTGCTCATGGTCTCGGGCATGGTCAGGATGCATCGGTAACCGCGCGCCGCGCACACCATGGCCAGCGCAATGCCCGTATTGCCGCTGGTCGGCTCCACGATCACGGTGTCCG
>CALBME010000169.1 GCA_937896295.1 uncultured Micavibrio sp.
CCCTTCATCTGGGAGGCCCAAACGAGTTTGGCCGATTGCGCAGTCAGTTCCTGCGACAATACGATCAGGCAGATTATGGCTAAAAGGATCCGCATCTGGATAGTAAACGTAAAAAATCCGGTAAAGGTTTGGTGCCTAAGGCAAGATGACCGGGTAGAGCGCTGCATCAGGCGCCGGTCAGCGTATCAGCAATACCGAACCATTATTGTCCGACTGCCAGCCGGTGATGCTGGTGAAACGTATCCGGTACACATAGGAACCGGACTGTTGCAGCTTACCCTTGTAAGTGCCATCCCAACCTGTTCCGTAATCAAAGGTCTCGAAAATCCGTTCGCCATAGCGGTTATACAGCACGAAATGATAGGCCAGTATGGTATGGTTGATCGTTGGCCGGAAGATATCGTTACGGCCATCGCCGTTGGGCGTAAACGCGTTGGGAATGGCGATGCGTTTCAGGCGCGGCATCGCCTTCAGCGTGCCGGCATCGAACATGTCGCTGAACACTTCCGCGACCGATGCGCCGAACCCGCCATTCAGCTGATGTTCCTCAATGGTGACGATACGCTCATATCGTTCTGCCAGCGGCTTCAGCACGTCCGCGCCGTAACTGCCCACGAACGGCGCGCTATAAACCGCCCATGCCTTTCCGGCGGCGTCCAGTTCCCTGATCGCGGCGTGCAAAATCGCACCGGTACCGACCAGCGCGGTGCCCGCGCCGTCCCGCACCTGAATGAACTGGCCCGGCGCCATGGTATCAAGCTGCGCATGCACGGCCGGTTCGCCAGCCTTGTTCAGGCGGATATAACCGGGTCCCTTATGCGTCGCCATGAACCGCGCGGCGCCTTCGGCCTCCGCCGCGTCGGCGGGGATGCACATGGTCATGTGGGGCAACACGCGCAGCATCGCCAGATCTTCGGTCGTATGATGCGACACGCCCTGCGGGCCATAGGCGTAACCGCCGCCCACCGCGACCACCTTGACGTTCGACTGGTGGTAACAGACATCGTACCGGATCTGCTCCATGCATCGTAAGGTCGGGAAATTCCCGATCGAATAGGTAAAGACGTTATATCCTTCACGCGCCAGACCGGCGGCCACCTGCGTCATGTTCTGTTCGGCCACGCCCGCATTCAGAAAACGGTCAGGGAATTGTTCGGAGAACGGTTCCAGCACGGAATAACCAAGATCGCCGCAGACCAGGAAAATATCGTCATGTTTTGCGGCCAGTTGGGTCAGCGTCTGGATAAACTTGTTACGCATCGCTGCCTCCCAGAATGCGGCGGGCGGCTTCAAAATCCTCACCCACCGGTGATTTGTAATGCCAGGCCAGCTTGTTTTCCATGAAATCGACCCCCTTGCCCTTGACCGTATGGGCAATGACACAGATGGGTTTTCCTTGCGGTTTTGCGCGCGCATCGCGCAACGTGCTGGTCACGGCATCATGGTCATGCCCGTCAATTTCGCGGACATCCCAGTTGAACGCGCGCATCTTGTCCGCCAGCGGCTCCAGCGCTATGACCTCGGCCACCGATCCGAAACTCTGGATTTTGTTGAAATCGACGATCATCACCAGATTGTCGAGGCGATGATGCGCGGCGAACAAAATCGCCTCCCAGTTCGACCCCTCGTCCAGTTCACCGTCGCTTAAAATGGCGAACACCTTGTAATCGTCCTTGCGGCGCTTGGCTGCAAGCGCCGATCCGCACGCCACGCCCAGCGCATGACCAAGACTTCCTGTCGAAAGTTCGATCCCGGGCAGCTTGTGATTGATATGCGAGGTGAAATACGTGCCGTCCTTGGTGAAATTCTGATCCAGCGCGCCCTTTTCAAAAAAACCCTTGATATCCAGCGCCGCATACAGCGCCGTGCACGCATGGCCCTTGCTGTAAAAAAGACGGTCGCGCGTGGGGTCGTTCACGCGGTCCGGTGCCACCGACAGGACGCCCGAATACAGAACCGCCACCACGTCGGCAATCGAAAATGCGCCGCCGATATGCGATGTCCTGAATGTATGACACAGCGTCAGCGCCTTAAGGCGGATCTGTTGGGCGAAAGCCACGCTATCCATGTTCTAATCCTTATACCAGTCGATGGTCCGGCGCAGGGCATCCTGCAACGGTACCGTAATCTGCAGGCCCAGTTCGGTCCCGGCCCGCATGATATCGGGAACATACGGCGCTGGCAAAGCGCCCGGTTTGGGCTGGTCCCGCACGGTAATAACGGGGGCGGAAAGCCCCGCGGCCCGCGCCGTTTCGACCACCAGGTCGTAAATGGAAAGGCTCTTGTCCGATCCCACGTTATAGGCGCGCGCATGCGCCCCGCGCACCAGTATCGCCCACAGCCACACGGCCAGGTCGACGCCGTACATGTATGACCGGGTCGGCGTGCCGTCGCCGTTAACGGTAAAGGGGCCGCCCTTCAGCGCATCGCGGATGAAATTGCCGGCGGCAAAATGTTTATCCAGCGCCAAATGCGGGCCGACCTGCGCAAAGACACGCGCGGTGGTGCAGACAAATCCGTAAGCATCGCCATACGCATTGCCCATCCATTCGGTCGCCACCTTGCCGATGCCATACGCTGACTGGACGCGGTCCACCCGCGGGCCGCCGCGAAAATCTTCCGGCACGTGGCTGACATCCGGCGGAATGTCGCCGTATACCGCGCCCGAGCTCAGCATCAGGATACGCCCTGCCCCGCAGATGCGCGTGAATTCCAGAACCCGCCGCGTACCCGCCGCCGTCACGTCATAGGTTTCCAGCGGGGTATTCTGCGCAATCACGTCGGTCGCGGCATGAATGACGAAATCGAACGCATCCTTCGGAAACGCGAAATCGCGCACGTCACCCTGAACAAACGTAACCCCGTCAAGCGGCGTCTGCGCCCTGCGGCTTAAAATGGTCAGTTGTGCGCCAAGACCAAGCGTCCTGTTCGCATGCAGAATGCTTTCGACCAGCCAGTGGCCGATATATCCGGTCCCGCCGGTGATAAAGATGCGCTTGCCCGCAAGCGCGCGCAGGTCGCGTTCGGCCAGTGTGACGATCTGGTCGAGGTCGGAGACAGGAATGGTTTTCACATTAGCCAAGATCAAGAACTTCCCTGATGCGCGCATCGAAAGTGATGGCGTTGCCCGTATGGGTGTTCTGACGATACGACAATTCGCATTTCAAAGCGACGATCAGTGCCAGAACCGCCCGCTCCAGCCGGGCGCCCAGGGGCGTTCCCCCCGGCTTGTACTGGTGCAGATGCGGCCGGTTTTCAAAAAAGGTCAGCCAGAACAGGTAATCATACCCCGCCACGCCCCAGAATGCGTCTTCCCAGTCGATGGCAACGAACGCGCCGTCCGCGGCCATGATGTTTTTGGGCCCAAGGTCGCCGTGACAAATCACGCGGGCAAGACCGGGCAGCGCGGCGTTCAGATCGTCGAACAGCAGGCGCAGCGCCGCGCGCGTGCCATCTGCGATATCCAGCGTATCCAGCGCCTGATACCCATACTCCAGCAGGCGGCTGATATCGTCTTCCGGCGGGACTGCCACCACGGGCGAACGTCCCGCAAGATTGGCGCTGTATTGTGCGATCAGCGTTTTCACGTCCTGCGGCGCCGGTTTGGCATGCGCAAGCCATGGGCTGATCATCCACGATCCGGCAAGACGCACATTCATCTGCGGGTACGCCGCCGCCGTTACCGCCGCTTCACGGGCGATGTTGGCATGTGTTTTCAGGAAAACGGGTACGCCGCCGATATCGGCCCTGTAACACTGGCCCGATGTCCCGCCCTGCACAGGCGAGACATGGGTCAGGGAAAGATTGAGCGCCGCAAAATCACCGTCGCCCGGTGGGGCCGCCTGTGCAGCCCCCGTACCGGACATGACGCGATCAAGCTTACTCAGCACCATAATAGGGCTTCAGGTAATCGATTTTGTCGTAGCCGAAATGACGGGCAAGCGCGGTGGTGCCGGCAACAATCTGCGCCTTCTCGGCATCGTTCAGTTCGTTCAGGACCTGTTGGTTATAGGCCTTGTCGCTCTTCAGCACGGTGCCCCAGGGGGCGATATTGTCCTTGATTTCCTTGCCGTTCCAGCTGGGGTACAGCATGGCGGGTTCGAAATCGACGCCGATGAAACCGGATACGTCTTTCATGAACGCTTCCTTGTTCTCGACAAGGTCTTCGTAACGGAAGACGCGCACGTTTTTCGGGTACATCTTGGCGTACATCTCAACCGTGGAATGATAGATGTTCCAGGTGATCAGGTACTTGGACAGCGGCTGCGGGAACGGGCGGCGCTTGGTATCGCGGTAGGCCGAAAACGGGTTACGCACGATATGCATGATGCGGATGTTCGGGAAATCGCGGACCATGCGGTCGGCGTCGATGCCAATCGCCGGGGAATAACCGACATAGACCGACTTGTCCGTCGGCTTGACGTAGTAATTGGTCCACGCATCAAAGGTCGAACGGAAAAACGCCTCGATCACCTGCGCGCGGCGGTACGGGCCGGTGCCCAGGTACTTTTTAAAGGCGGCCACGCGGTCGGCTTCGACCAGCTGGCAATCTGCGTCCTTGAATTTCGAACCGTTGCGCTTGCGCAGGAACGTCTTCATTTCCTCGTCGATCATCTGCTCGTACAGCTCTTCGGCGGTCATGCCTTCCGGAAATTCCGGATAGCGGTACTGAACCCGCTCGACCGACGCCAGGAAGTCGTTGAAGTTACGGTTGCCCAGCTGGGATTCAAACGGATAGACCAGCAGTTGCGAATGCCCGTCCAGATGGCGGTGCGTGACGTTTCCGCCATGCTCGAACCCTGCGGAAACCATGACCAGCCTGAAATCACCCATATCTGTCTATCCCTTAAGTAAAAAGTCGAAGTCGGGGACTTGTTTACCGGGTTTCGGACGGTGCTGGCAAGGTAGTAAACCGGCGGCGGTACCGATCGATGGGCTCCTGCAGTGTTTTTTCCATAAGAAAAGCAAGAATAAGACTGGTCGTGGCCGCCCATCCGGCCAGTAATACACCCTCCAGCCCCATCGTCTTGCCCAGTACGACCAGAAGCAGGTGATTGAGGTAAACCCCATACGAAATATTGCCCAGAAACAGGTCCAGCTTCCGCGGGGTCTTTTCAAACAGCAACAGGGCCAGCCCCGCAACGCAGGCAATGGCAATGACATGCCGGGCGGGCGCAAGCTCGAAACTCGCCTCCCCCAAGCGGAATATACAGCGCCAGCGCCACGGCCAGCCGGTACGGCGCCAGCTGCGCTTTCACCTTTTCGATGACCGCATGCGTCGACAGGCCGTACAGCGCGTAACCGAACAGGAAATAACCGAAATTTCCCACGGGCAGAAAATACGCAAGCCGCCAGTCTTTGACAGACAACCCCGTCTTGATCGCAAAAAAGATGACCGCAGCGGTCAGCGCGCGCTTCCATGTCATGACGCGGAATAAAAACGGCACCGTCAGGTAAAACATCAGCTCCGTTGCGATGGACCAGCTTTGCCGGACGGGCAGCATGTAATGAAGGTCGACATCGACGGACTGGAAATCCTGCCCGAACAGGGTGAACGCGCTGATCCACACAAACCATTTTTTCAAATCCGGCAACGCGGCCGAGTCCGTAAACAGCTGGAATAACCCGCCGGGATACTCCACCGCGCCGCTGGCGCGCATCGCCAGGTAACACAGCCCCGTGAATGCCAGAAGGAACAGATAGGTGGGATAAAGCCGCAGAAAACGGTTCAGGTAAAAGACGCGCGCGCCATTCGCCAGAACGCTGTACTTGGCCTCATAGACCGCAGCCATGTACAGCCCTGAAAGAACGAAAAACGCCTCCACCGCTCCGCACCCGCCGATACCGGGCCACGCATAACTGGCGTGGCACATCACCACCGTCAGCGCCAAGTAAAAGCGTAAATATCCCATGCTGCCCTAGCCCTTTTGATAGGCCGCGATATCCGCAAGCGTATGGGCGCGCATGTCGTCGCCCGCGGCATGGGCCTTGTGCCACGCGACGATGCGCTCCAGCGCCATATCCAGCAGCCACACATTGTTCCAGCCGAGTTTCTGCCGCGCCTTGCCGGAATCCAGTTTCAGGATCTTGGCTTCATGGGGTTGCGGCGCGGTATCGCGGTGCCATGACGCCCCCTCGCCCCACAGCGACGTCAGGCGCTCGACGATATATTCGACCGGCTTCATGTCGCTGTCCTGCGGTCCGAAATTCCATCCTTCCGTGTAACCGGCGCCCTGTTCATACAGGCGCTCGGCCAGTGTCAGGTAACCGTTTAAGGGTTCCAGCACATGCTGCCACGGGCGGATGGATCGGGGCGAGCGGATCAGGACGGGCCTGCCCGCCTCGAACGCGCGCACCATGTCCGGGATCAACCGGTCCGCCGCCCAGTCGCCGCCGCCAATGACGTTCCCCGCGCGCGCGGATGCCACCGCGACCGCGCCGTCGCTGAAATATGAATTGCGGTATGCGGCCGTCACCAGCTCGGCGCATCCCTTGCTGTTGCTGTACGGGTCGTGGCCGCCCATCGCCTCGTCCTCGCGGTACGGCTCGTCCCGCTCGCGGTTCTCGTAACATTTATCGCTTGTCACGCTGACCACGGCTTTGACGCCGCCAGCATGGCGCACGGCATCAAGCACATGGGCTGTGCCCATGACGTTGGTGGCATAGGTCTCAAGCGGATGGGCGTACGAATACCGCACCAGCGATTGTGCCGCCATGTGAATGACGATCTCGGGCTTCGCACGCTCCATCACGTCGCGCACGGTCTTCGCATCGCGGATATCGCCGATCACCGACATCATGCCGCTGTCCAGTTTCAGCACGTCGAACAGGCTGGGGGTAGTCGGGGGTTCAAGGGCAAGCCCTGTCACCTGCGCGCCCAGCGATTGCAGCCACAGGGAAAGATACGCGCCCTTGAAACCGGTATGACCGGTCACCAGAACGCGCTTGTCCTTCCAGAAGCCCGGTTTCATGACCACAGCTTCCACGGTGCCTTGCCGGATTTCCACAGATCTTCGAGAAGCGTGCGGTCACGCAGCGTATCCATCGGCTGCCAGAACCCGTCATGCTCATACGCGGCCAGTTGCCCCTGCGCGGCCAGCGTTTCCAGCGGCTCGCGCTCCCACACAGTCTGGTCGTCTTTCAGCAACGGCAGGACCTCGGGCGAAAGCACGAAAAATCCGCCATTGATCAGGCCGCCGTCGCCCTTGGGCTTTTCCTTGAACGACGTGACACGATGATTGTCTTCGATCCCCAGCGCGCCGAAACGCCCCGGCGGCGGCACCGCCGTCAGCGTGGCCTTGACCTTGTTGTCACGGTGAAATGCCAGCAGCGCGCCGATATCGACGTCGCTCACCCCGTCGCCATAGGTAAAGCAGAAACTCTCTTCATTCTGGATATAAGGTGCCACGCGCTTCAGGCGCCCGCCCGTCATGGTTTCTTCGCCCGTATCGACCAGCGTGACCCGCCACGGCTCTGCGTTGCGCTGGTGCACCTCCATCGAATTTTTGGCCATGTCGAACGTGACGTCGGACATGTGCAGGAAGTAGTTGGCGAAATATTCCTTGATCAGATAGCCCTTGTAACCACAGCAGATCACGAAATCGTTGATGCCGTAATGGGAATAGATTTTCAGGATGTGCCACAGGATCGGCTTGCCGCCGATTTCGATCATGGGTTTGGGCTTAAGGTGCGACTCTTCCGAAATTCGGGTGCCAAGTCCACCGGCAAGGATAACTGCTTTCATGTCTACTCCTGTTTCTGGCCGCGCGCCTTTTCACAGGCGCTGACCGCCTTGTCGAAAGGCCGGGTCGGTTTCAAGAAATACTGGGTATAGGTTTCTGTATAGCCGCCCGCCCCTTCAGGTGTACGGATATCCTTCGTTTTTGCATAGTCTCTGTTTATATCCGCGCCAAAGGCGGCCATGACCATCGCGCCGTTCAGGTGCCGGGGACCGTCCGGCTCGGCCAGAAGCCATGCCTTTGCGATATCGGCGCAGCTTTCGCGCTCCAGCACGAAAACGGCGAATTCATTGCTGCCCTCGTACCGGCCGACCATCCATGGCTGGCCCAGCGCCTTGGCTTTCAGGTCATACAGAACACCTGGCGACCGTCCCGTCAGGTCGATCAGGGGCATGCCCGGCAAAAACCCGCCAGCGCCCGTTATGTCACGCAGGGCCTGGTCGTAATCGGCGAACCCCTTCGCCTTGATGATAAAACTGCCCGCCACCGGCACGGGCGCGGTCATCGTACGCAGCGGCTCCGGCTGGCGGAACGGTTCCATCAGCCCCTTGTTCAATTGCGCCATACCGAAAAACAGCGCCAGACACATAAGCGGCAGCATGACACGAATACCGGCCTGCGTCTGGGCCGCCGGCCACATCAGAACGATGGCCGCAAGCCCCCAGAAAAAGCATACCTCCCCCCCGGCGTCCCAGTAATTGCCGTTGGTGCCAAAGGCATAAAAATATGGCGCGAAAAACAACACGGCAGCCAGCGCCAGAAGATTGCGCCGCCATATGATCTGGGTGCCCGTGCGCTTAAGCCACAGGCATGCGCCCAGGGCTGCAAGGACAAAGCCGATCTGCTCGACCCCGTCAAAATCAAACGGGCGCAGCCCCGTGAAAAGAAACACCGCGCCGGTGACAACGATCAACAGGCAGAACACATCCTGCACCCATGGTTTGGCATGCCGCACGGCCATTTGCGCAAACGCCGCCACGATCGCGCAGCCAAGCGCCACCATGCCCCAGTCGATCAGGCTTAGATCCGGCCAGTCGATACGGATGACACTCCTGATCGTCTGTCCGCTGCCCAGAAGGCGCACCGCTTCAAGACTGTCGGAAATACGCGTGATAACGCCACGGATCGACCCGTGATCGATCGCAAGCAGCGACCCGGCGGTCAGGATTCCGGCCAGCGCCGCAGCATAGCCTGCATAACCCCACTCCCTGATTTTAAGGATATAAAGATACGCAAGCACCGCAGGCCCCAGCAGCGCGGCTGTCGTGGGCTTGCCCATGAACGCAAGCCACCCGCCGATGGCAACCAGCGTCCACGCCGACCATATGATGCGCCTGTGCGGGCTGGCCGACAGGACAAGACCGGTCAGCGCGATCATCAATCCTTCAAACGCCAGTGTGTTGTAACTGGGCGATACGGCCCAGATGCGAAAACATGCAAGCGCCGTCGCCGCCAGCGCCAGCGCGAACGACGCCGCAATCCGGCGCGGGAAATTCAGATGCATGCGCATCGTCCCGTAACTGAAAAAACCCGCCAGCACGAAAATGAAAAGAACGTTGAGCTGCCGCAGAAGGACGATATCGCCGTCCAGCAGAACGAAAAAAGGATGATAGACGAAACCGAAAAATGTCAGCGGGACATGGATCGACCATGCCGACGGATCGGTGATCCAGTGGATGTAAAAACTCTCATCCGTGTAGTCGAGGCCGAACTGACAGAAATAAAGCGCGAACGCCAGAACCAGAACGCCACACAGCCCAAGCACGATGTATAGAAGCCGGTCTAGCATGTGGAAGGTCTAAAGGGTCCGAGAAGAAAAAATGGTCGGAATGAGAGGATTCGAACCTCCGACCCCTTGCACCCCATGCAAGTGCGCTACCTTTTGCACCTGAAGAAGCACTTTCAAAACATAACAAAAACAACCTGTTCTACACTCCCTATAACATGAGCCATTTCATACTGGCAAGCCCGATTGCATCACCAGTGCATCAAACCTTGCTAGCTGTTAGACGACAACGCTGTCCATAACCTCATACAGGCTATTCAGATTTTTTACACTGACTCGAAACTGGCTTCTCCGCTTACATAAAGGTTTGGGTCCAGAGGCATTCTCAAGCTTAATGCCGGGGTCATAGTAGACGCTTTTCAGAGCCATTGCCTCCAAAAGCTTCAACGGGTCTGTTCCCACCCCAAGTCTAATCTTATTGCCGTAGCGATATTGGAGAGGTGGATTGTTTTTGACTGACGGGACATACACTGCCTTTGCATGCTTGCGCTTCCAGTGCTCAAGGATACCTGTGAACTTCCATTCAGCAGCGTTGTTGCCTTTGTCATCCATCAGCACGACACCACCTGAAGGGTCCATAATTTTGCCAGTTGTGGCGTCAAAACCGCACAATGTCATAGTAAGCCCTGTTAAAGCCTGACGTTCCCCCACTCTGTGGACACCACCAAAATTCAGACGATCTTCGCGCCCCGTTCTGTCTTCATATCCATACTTGCGAATGAAGGCTGTTACACCGTGCTCCCGATAAAATCCGGCTGTAGGTTCGGGGGTCATCAGCGTAAGAACGCCGCTGTCAGGCCTGTCCAGATTGGTCACACCGTGCTGCTTGACCTCCCAGCCATGAAAGTCCGGTTCCGAGTATCCATTCGGCAGGATACCCAGTTCAGCTTCAAGCGTCATCCCTCCGCAATGGGGCGCTACGCATGGTCCAAACTCTCCCGGACCAATTAGACGCTTGGAATCTATCCAGCCCTTGCCAGCGATCCTCCTCAGCTCTGAGAGGAGCAAGCTGCGCGTATCTATACGGATAGTATCGATAGCAACCTCATCGAAGACACCCACCATGGGCAGATTGTCCAATGCACGATAGGACCGCGCCAGTGAAGTATTCCCAGACGTTGCATATCCTATAATGCGCCCATCCCCTGTTACTCCTAAGAAAAGAATGCGCCCCTCAGCCCTCGTATTCATAAGATCGTTTGGAGCATTCCTGCATGCCTTCAGAAAACCGGAGAAACGTACCTCAGGATACTTTGGATATAAAATAAGCTGGGCATGTCGGGCATGCTCCAGAGTCCCGTTGTCCAATAGCCAGTAAAACTCTACAGCAGCTTTAAAATTGGGAACCTTGCCCAAAGTCTCAGAATGCACCTCTCCGAATGGAAGAATGTTCAGCGCGGAGAAGTCGCCACCAAAATATGGCTGGTTTTTGCTGTTGTCATTGGGTGAAAGTTTTTTGACGTAGAGCCTTTCAGCACCCGCCGCCCGCATCATGTCCTTGAGTTTACCAATATCGGATACTGACATTACCTCTTCCCCGCAATAACTAAGGAACTATGGTCCGATAACAGCCATTTTGAAATCCTTTTCAGCAGATCCTCGGTTTGTAACCGGGTCTTCCCTTTTATGGAACACTCCCAGACAGTCAGTACTCGCCAGCCTTCAGCCTCCAGCTTCCGCATAACCCCCGCGTCATGAACAACGTTTCCGTTAATCTTGCCCTCCCAGAACTCCTTGCGCGTTTGGGGC
>CALBME010000170.1 GCA_937896295.1 uncultured Micavibrio sp.
ATGGTCGCCCCGTCGGGCGAGGGCGCGGAACGTGCGATGAAAATCGCGCTGTCCACCGTGCGCACGCCGATCAGCTATATCAACACGCATGGTACCTCGACCCCCGTCGGTGACGTGGCAGAACTCGGCGCGATGAAAAAGGTCTTCGCTGATGCCGGCGTCGACATGCCGGCCTATTCGTCGACCAAATCGTTGACCGGTCACTCCCTCGGCGCCGCCGGCGTGCAGGAGGCGATCTACAGCCTGATCATGATGAAAAACAACTTCATCGCGGCGTCCGCCAATATTGAAACCCTCGACGCGGCTGCCGAAGGTACGCCCGTCGCCCTGAAACGCATTGATAACGTCAAGCATCAGACGGTCCTGTCCAACAGCTTCGGCTTCGGCGGCACCAACGCAACGCTTGCGATGCAAACCTACGAAAGCTGATTGAAATGAGCGTATCCGGTTTAATGAAGGGTAAGCGCGGCCTCATCATGGGTGTGGCCAACGACGCTTCCATCGCCTGGGGCATTGCCCAGTCGCTGCACCATGCGGGCGCCGAACTGGCGTTCACGTATATGGGCGATCCCATTCTCAAACGTCTCGAGCCGCTGGCGAAGGAAGTAAAATCCGATACGCTGATCGCCTGCGACGTTTCGGACGAGGGGTCGATTGACGCCGCGTTCGATGCGCTGTCCAAAAAATGGGGTCATATCGATTTCCTTGTTCATTCGGTCGCGTTTTCCGACAAGAATGAACTTAAAGGTCGCTTTCTCGATACATCGCTGGCCAACTTCACCAAGACGATGCAGATCAGCTGCTATTCCTATACCTCGTGTCTGCGCCGCGCTGTGCCGCTGATGAAAAACGGCGGCGCTGCGATTACGCTGACCTATTACGGCGCGCAGAAAGTCATGCCGTCCTACAACGTGATGGGCGTGGCCAAGGCCGCGCTTGAGGCGTCGGTCAAATATTTGGCCGCCGATCTGGGTCCGCAGAATATCCGCGTCAACGCGCTGTCGGCAGGTCCCATGCGCACGCTGGCTGGTTCCGCCATTGGCGGCGCGCGTGCCACGTTCCGCACAGCGATCGACACAAGCCCCCTTAAACGCCCGATGACGCTTGAGGATATCGGCGGCTCGGCCCTGTATCTGCTCTCGAACCTGTCGAACGGCGTAACCGGCGAAATTCATTATGTCGATGGCGGCTACAACGTGATGGGCATGAAAAAGCCTGATTTAGTCACAAGTGATGATTGATTTGTTGACCTTGAGCATTACATAACGTAAAGCAATAACAGTGTATTTTCATTGGGTTTTTTTATGGTATAACATATTGATATATAATATAATATTGCCTGTTGACTTTGTGTTAATAAGCATATGTTATAAAGGTAGTACTTGCTCCCCACTGGCTATGCCGCGAGGCTCCCAGTGGGGTTATTATTTGAGGGGAATATGCAAGAGCCTAAAGCTAAAAAGGCTATAGGATTTTTTGACGGGCAAAATCTGTACATGCACGCGAAAGATGCTTTCGGCTACCACTACCCAAACTACGATCCCAAAAAACTATTTGAAGCGATATGTGCTGAGAATGGATGGACACCGCACGCTGTAAGATTTTACACAGGCGTACCCTCAGTGACTAAAGATCCTTTTTGGCACAATTTCTGGACGCGCAAACTTTTAGCAATGCGTAGATCCGGCATAATGGTAGAAAGTAGACCTCTTCGTTATCGTTCTACTGAAACAATCCTTCCCGATGGAAGTAATCAAGTTACAGAGACGCCTACAGAAAAAGGTATCGATATAAGAATTGCCTTGGACATCATAAGGTTGGCTTTAGATGATAGGTTTGATGTAGGGGTAATTTTTAGCCAAGATCAAGATTTGGCCGAAGTGGTAAAAGAAGTTGTTCAAATATCTAACAGTCAAAAACGCTGGATTAGATTAGCTTCTGCTTATCCCGCAGGTACAAAGGCTTCTGCTGGTCGAGGAATCAATGGCACCGACTGGATCAAAATCGAAAAGACGCTATACGATACCTGTTTAGACCCCAGGGACTACAGATAATTAATGCCGCGTGACGACACTCTCGATCACATCGGGCACGTCCGTGAACACGCCGTCCACACCCCATGAAAACAGGGTCCGCGCGCGCATCGGGTCGTTGATGGTATAGGCCAGCAGGCCCCGCCCGGTTTCAATATACGCCTCCACCGCCTCGCGCGTCAGGCTCATGTCCCGCCCGTCGATATTGATGGTGGCAACGTCGAGGTATTCGGCCAGTTCCTGCCAGTTTTTCAACGGCTCGTCGATCAGCAGGCCGCGGTTCCATTCCGGCGCCATGTCCAGCGCGGTTTCAAGGCTCACATGCTGAAAACTGGAGATCAGCAGTTTTTCCGGATCGTCCCAGATGCGGCTCAAGACGTCCAGCGCGGCTTCCGCCGTTTCAACTTCGCGTCCCGCGGTGGGTTTGATTTCAAGGTTAAGCCCAAGGTCGTGCTTGAGGATGACGTCGATGGCTTCTTCCAGCGTCGGAATCTTGGCGGTCGCAAAACTGTCCGCGTACCACGACCCCGCATCCAGATCGACCAGGTCCTTGTACAGCGTATCGGCCATGTTGCCCGCGCCGTTGGTCGTGCGCTCCAGCGTGTCGTCATGGAAGATCACCGGCACCAGATCTTTTGTCAGCATGACGTCGATTTCAACCCATTTGACGCCCATGTCGGCGGCGGTCTGAATGCTTTCGATCGTGTTCTCGGGCGCATAGCCGCACGCACCGCGATGACCGATGATGGAGGGCAGTTTCAGGGCTTTACGCATGCTGTTCCTTTCAGATCTTTCCAGATGGCAAGGATATAGCGCGCCAGCCATCCGGAAAAGGGGGGCAGGAGGACACTTACGCCATGCGGGGCAGGGGTGATCCGGCGGATACGCCCAGCCTGCGGTCGGGACGGCCGATTTTCTGAAACCCGTTTGCCTCGAGAATCTGGCTGACCAGCCCGAAATCAACGCTGCTGCCGTGCATGATATCGCCGGTAACTTCACCTATCATGCGCAGCATCGTCTCCGCCTGTGCCTGACTGCCGGGGCCGGCAAGGCCCATCATGTGTCCGTATGACTGTGTGGCACGTCCTGCCACGAACACCAGTTTCAGCTCATTGCCCAGGCCGCAGACATAGATTTTCGCAGCCGGCACAAGCTGCAGATTGTCATTGGCGGCGCCCTGATCGGTCAGGGAGCTGCGCCCGGCACGAACAACACCGACTTCGATATTGCTTTCGGCAATGCCGTTATAACGCGTGGCGATCTGATAATAAAAATTATCGGCTAAAAGGACGTTGCGCACGCGCACCGGGCTTGTTCTTTGCGTGTAGACAATTTCCTCGTCCAGCATGTGTTGCCGCATGCGCACGGTGAAGGGGGCGCCGCTGACCTTGGCCCATAGCGCCTGAAGGCGGCTCGGCACGATATCGACATTCAGGGCCTTGCTGACGGCGTCGCGTGAAAAGGTGAATTGCATGAATATATTCTTTCTTGGACTGTTAGGGCGGTTATGCGCTGTGGCGATAGGAAGCGATCCCCTTGGGCTGGCTCGCCTTCAGAAGGTGCCAGCGCAGGTGATCGAAACGCACGTCTTCCTGCGCACGAATTTTTGTAACTGTTTTCCCGATGACATGAAAAACACAGCGCATGGATTTACGTTCTGCGGCATTCATCTCCTGCGGGTCGATGGGGCCGGTAACGTTCTGCCCGTCCAGCGCAATGTCGAACAGAATGTTGGAACGTTTCATGAAATCCAGAACGACGCGTGCATACGGAAGCAAGCTGCACACGGTTTCGTGCTGATGCAGCTCTGCGTGCGGTTCATGGATGTGCGTATCGATCGGCGTGGGCGCAACGACGCGCCCGATTTCTAGTTGTGCCGATGCGTACGTATTGGAAATGCGGTAATACGCGCTGCCTGCGATAAGGTCGCGCGCAATATGTGCAGTCTGTTTACCGCGGTAATGCATTTCGCCCGCGCGGCGGTTCTGGCCGATGCGGACAGAATAAAACGCGTTGCTGACAACATCGCGCGGCAGCACGGGCGCGGCACGGCGTACCACATGCACGTCCCAGAGCTGTTTCAACGCGCCCGGCATAATGTCGGTTGTCAGCAATGCGGCAAAATCTTCACGCGAAAAATGGACTGGCAAGGGCGCTGTCTCCTCAAGGGATCGGAAATCTACGCCCGCACCAAAAACTGTGCAAATAAAAAGTAATTCTTTATAAATAACAAAGATTAAAAGGTTTGAACTTGGTTTAGCCGCAAAACAAAACCCGCGCCTTAAAGGGCGCGGGCTTCGAATTTTTTAAAGAGAGAGCGATCAGGCAGCCTGTTCGTCTTCGCCTTTGGATTCTTTTTTCGGCAGTTCGATTTCAAGGCCGGTGGCCTGGTCGACACGCTTCATGGAAAGCTTCACTTTACCGCGCTCGTCAAAGCCGATCAGTTTCACTTTCACGACATCGCCTTCCTTGACGACATCGGTCGTCTTGGCGACGCGTGCGGCAGCCAGTTCCGAAATATGGACCAGGCCGTCTTTGGCACCCATGAAGTTGACGAAGGCGCCGAAGTCGGCGGTCTTCACAACTTTACCGGTGTAGATTTTGCCCAGTTCCGGTTCTTCCGTGATCGACTTGATCATGTTGATGGCGATGTCAGCGGACTCGGTGCTGGTCGCGGCAACCTTGATCGTGCCATCGTCTTCGATGTCGACCTTGGCGCCCGATTTTTCGCAGATGTCGCGAATGACCTTGCCGCCCGTGCCGATGACTTCGCGGATCTTGTCGACCGGAATTTTCAGGACCGTCATCTTCGGTGCCGTGTCGCGCACGTCCGAACGGGCGGTTTTGATGGCCTTCGCCATTTCGCCCAGGATGTGGATACGGCCTTTTTGGGCCTGTGCCAGTGCGATCTTCATGATCTCTTCGGTGATCGAAGTGATCTTGATGTCCATCTGCAGTGCGGTGACGCCTTTTTCGGTGCCGGCCACTTTGAAGTCCATGTCGCCCAGGTGATCTTCATCGCCCAGGATGTCCGAGAGGACGGCGAATTTCTCGCCTTCCTTGATCAGGCCCATGGCGATACCGGCAACCGGTGCACCCAGCGGAACGCCGGCGTCCATGAGGGCCAGCGAAGAACCGCAGACCGTTGCCATCGACGACGAACCGTTCGATTCCGTGATTTCCGATACAACGCGCAGCGTGTACGGGAATTCATCGGCTTTCGGCAGCATCGGGTGGATGGCGCGCCATGCCAGTTTGCCGTGGCCGATTTCGCGGCGGCCGGGGCTGCTCATGCGGCTGACTTCACCGACCGAGAAACCGGGGAAGTTGTAGTGCAGCAGGAAGTTCTCGTGGTATTCGCCCTCGAGCACGTCCATCAGCTGTTCGTCCTGGCCGGTGCCAAGCGTGGTGACGACCAGCGCCTGGGTTTCGCCGCGGGTGAACAGGGCCGAACCGTGGGTGCGCGGCAATACGCCGGCTTCCGCAACAATCTGGCGGATATCGACCGTGGTGCGGCCATCGATGCGTTTGCCGGTCTCAAGAATGGCGGTACGGACGATTTCACCTTCCAGTTTGTGGAACAGCGATCCGACCAGTTCTTTCGGCGTTTCTTCGGTGGCGTACTTGGTTGTGGCGGCTTCGCGCACCAGGCCGACGGCCTTGTAACGCTCGGCCTTGGCGGTGTTGCCATAGGCTTTGACCAGGTCTTTTTCGAAGTCGGCCTTGAGGGCTTTGTACAGGTCTTTGACTTCCTGTTTGACTTCCGGAACATCCCACGGATCTTTGGCGCACATTTCGGCCAGTTCGATGATGCCCTGAATGACGGGCTGGAAGGCTTTCCAGCCGGCCATGACGGCGCCCAGCATGACGTCTTCCGAAAGCTGTTGTGCTTCGGATTCAACCATCAGCACGCCTTCGGTGGTGCCTGCGACGACCAGATCCAGAACGAAGTCTTTTTGCTCGGCAAGGGTCGGGTTGATGACGTACTGGCCGTCGATGTAACCGACGCGGGCGCCCGCGATCGGGCCCATGAACGGAATACCCGAAATGGTCAGCGCGGCGGAGGAGCCGATCATCGCGACGATATCCGGGCTGTGGACCATGTCATGGCTGACGACGGTGCAGACGATCTGCACTTCGTTCAGGAATTCTTCCGGGAACAGCGGGCGGATCGGACGGTCGATCAGGCGGCTGATCAGCGTTTCGCCTTCCGTCGGGCGGCCTTCGCGTTTGTGGAACGAGCCGGGGATGCGGCCGGCAGCATAGAATTTTTCGATGTAGTGGACCGACAGGGGAAAGAAGTCCTGGCCGGGTTTGATTTTTTTCGCGCCGACAACGGTGCAGAGGACGGTGGTGCCGCCCATGGACGCCATGACGGCGCCGTCAGCCTGGCGGGCGATCTTGCCCGTTTCCAGTACGAGCTTTTTGCCCGCGAAATCGATTTCCTTGCGGAAGACGTTAAACATGTAATTTTCCTTTATGTATACGGCTGTCCCGCGACGATCGCGGGTTAAAAAAATGCCGGGCTTTTAAGTGGAGGGACTGCCCCGAACCAAATCAGAGTGGGTATCGGTGGACGGAGAAAAACAGATCAATAAAAAGCGTCTGTTCTTTTCTGTGCACCGGTATCCGGCCCTCTTTTCAAAAGCCGCGTAAGATATCGCACCCTTTGCCCCCCAAGTCAAAAGATTTACGCCCGCTCCAGCACCCATTGCCAGACGCTTCCGCCATCCGGGTCCTCCAGCGTGCCGGCATGCTCAAATCCCAGCCGATTCAAGATCTTGGTCGATGGATGATCGCCGGGGACGGTATGCGCGATAATGGCTTCTACACCATCGTCGCCAAGGGCCATGTCGACCAGCGCCGTGGCCATGTCGCCGCCCCAGCCCTGACCCTCGTATCCGGGGAATGTGACATAGGCGATCTCGACGATTCCCTCCCGCGGGGCCTCCTTGAAGCTGCATATGCCGACCACGTCCTGCTGGTCGTTCTGGACCAGATAGCCGATCCAGGGCGGGGGCGCGCCGGTGCGCTCGTATAGCGCCGCCTGCATGGAAGCGGCCTCGCGGACATGGGGCGCCGCGGTCATGTCCTGCGACATGCGCTGCGCCGTCTGTACATCCAGCGGAATGAGAGCTATAGCCATAAGGCAAGCACTACATTTTTTTAAAAGCGAAGGAAAGCCTCCCCGATGTCCAAACTCGTTCTGATGCGCCACGGCCAGTCCCTGTGGAATCTCGAAAACCGTTTTACCGGCTTCAAGGACGTGCCGTTGACGGAAAAAGGCGAGGAGGAGGCCATTGCCGGCGGCGAGAAAATGGAGGCGGCTGGCTTCATCAACGACGAAGGCGAAAACGTTTTCGGGGGGATTTTTACCTCGACGCTGGAACGTGCGATTTACACGGCCGAACTGGCGCTGAATGTCCGTCGCACCGCATTCACGATGCATGATGATCTGCGCGAACGCGATTACGGCGATCTGACCGGCCTGAACAAGGCCGAAACGGCCAAGCAGTATGGCGATGAACAGGTGCATATCTGGCGCCGGTCCTATGATGTCGCCCCTCCGGGCGGCGAGTCCCTGAAAGACGTCGTCAACCGCGTGCGTCAGTATTACGACCGCAAGATCAAGCCGCTGGTGCTGGAAGGCAAGGATGTCTTTATCGCCGCGCACGGCAACACGCTGCGCGCGCTGCTCATCATTCTGGGTGTGCGTACGCCGGAAAACATCAACGAAACCGAACTGCCCACTGGCGCGCCGCTGGTGATGGAAATGGATAAGACCGGCAAAGTGACCAAAGAATACTATCTTTGATCTGACGGCGCCGGATGGGCGCCCGGTTGCCTACTGGTAATCCGCGTAATCTTCGCGGTAATCCGTCTCGGGCTCGGGGCGGCTGACATGGCCGCTATAGGGCATGTAGTGCTGCGAGTAATAGCTGCGCGGCGTGTATCCGGTGGTGGCGACGACCTGATTTTCGATCGTATCCGGTCCCTTCAGCTGGCTGACCGTGATGGCGCGAACCGTGGTCTTGGCCGCGACGGCTTTTTTATCCTTCGAGATTTTTGAAATCTTCGCGGCCTTTTTGTCTTTTTTGTTGGCGGCGGTCTGGCGTGCCAGTTCGGACTTGATCCAGGCGGGCATCGACGCGACTTCCTTGACGCCCTTGCTGCTGACGACGCGGGTTTTAAGTCCGTCCATCATGGCGTTGGCATCATGGATATCCGCGCGGGCAGGGGATGCAAGGGAAACGAGCGTGGCCAGAAACAGGCCGGGGAGGATCAGTCGCATAGCCGGCATTCTGCCTGATTCATTCAAAAGAAAAACCGTTTGCGCAACTATTTATGATCGGTGAAAAAATCACCCTCGTTTGACAAAGGTCAAATTGCTTTTTGATCGCGCGGCGCATTCTTTCGTCACTTGTTTTGACGAAAGGAATGCAATGTCCGGGTTAAAGGTTTCTATTGGTGTGGGTGTGGCGCTGGCTGTTCTTGCGGCGCCGGCGTTTGCCGCGAATGTGACGGGGAAATCACTGACGGCGAAAGAACGCTTTCAGGTTCGCCTGCGCGGTATTCAGGTGCACCCGCATGAAGACAGCTGGGTCAATATCGGCGGCGAAATCGATGCTGATAATCAGGTCGTGCCCGAAGTCGACCTGACCTATTTCCTGACCGACAACTGGGCGGCGGAACTGATCGCGGCGACATCGAAACACAAACTCACGCACAGCGGCGGTGCCGATCTGGGCAGCGCATGGGCCTTGCCGCCGACACTGACCCTGCAATACCATTTTCAGCCGCATCAGGCGTTTTCACCCTATCTGGGCGCAGGTCTCAATTACACCGTATTTTATAACGAAGATACCGCCAGTGGATTTACCGATCTGAATGTGGGCAATGGCGTGGGCTGGGCCCTGCAGGCGGGCGCGGATTACTGGGTCAACGATCACTGGGGCATGAACGTTGATGTGAAGAAAATTTTCGTCAACGTGGACGCCAGTCTGAATAATGGTGCCATTCACGGCGATCTTGATGTCGATCCGTGGGTGATCGGCGCGGGCGTCTCTTACCGGTTTTAATGTCCCTGTCCACCTGGCGCCGGAGCTTTACTGTTCCGGCGTCTTTTTCAGGGTCGCGTCAACCGCATCCATCGCGCGTTCAAACGCGGGGCAGTTTTCCTGCGCCGTCGTCTGCGGCGGCTGGGCGGGCGCATGGGCGCAGCCAGCCAGCAATAACGGGATGAATATCAGAATCAGGCGCATGCCCACATGTTACAGCACGCATGATGCCGGGCGGCTGTTTTTTCGCTGGGGCAAGTGACAGGCACGCCACCGCGCCGGTATCTCGAACGTCATGGCCCACCATCCTGCGCGAACCTCCTTGGCTGCCGCTTCATCATCGGCGTAATAGCCACGACTGTACCGCGCATCGTCATGCGCCATGCCAAGACGCGTCATCGCCGCCGCGATATCGCGGCCGCCCGCATAACACTG
>CALBME010000171.1 GCA_937896295.1 uncultured Micavibrio sp.
GTAGAGCGCCAGCACGTAGGTGCTGTTCAGCGGGCCGCCTTCGGTGATCAGGTACGGGCCGTTGAACTCCTGGAAGGCGTGCACCATCTGCATGATCAGGTTGAAGAAGATCACCGGCGTGATCAGCGGCACGGTGATGCGCCAGAACTGCTGGGTCTTGCTGGCACCGTCGATCTCGGCGGCCTCGTACAGCGAGACCGGCACGTTCTGCAGCGCGGCCAGGAAGATCACCATCGCCGAGCCGAACTGCCAGGTGAACAGCAGCACGATGGTCCACATCGAGTAGTGCTCGTCGGCCAGCCAGGCCACCGGCTCGGTGATCAGGCCGAGATCGAAGAGCAGCCAGAGGGCCGGCGAGAGCGCGAGCAGGACCAGCGCGACGTGCCGCTGTCGATCTCGACGCTGAGCAGCGATGCGCTCGCGGCGGTCCAGGCGGGCCAACTGGTTGGTCGTCAGCAGCTCCAGCTCGACGCCGCCCTGCGGGTCGGCCTCGAGCGCCACGAGTTCCTGCCGTTCTACCAGCCGCTCATCGACCTGAAGTCCGGCGCGCTGGTCGGCTTCGAGGCGCTGATGCGCTGGCACCACCCGACCAAGGGCATGATCAGCCCGGCCGTTTTTATCCCGATTGCCGAAGAATCGGGCCTGATCGTGCATGCCTCGCGCTGGTCGCTGCGTGAGACGGTTTACATGATGAATCGCCTGAAATTCGAGCATGACCTGCCCGAACCCTGGTTCTGTTCGATCAATTTCACCGGCCTGGACCTTGCTGCCGAGGATTTTGCCGACCACGTGGCCGAAACACTGCAGGGCACGGGCATTCACCCCTCGCGCATCAAGCTGGAAATCACCGAACGCATGCTGATCGACGACCCCGAAGGGGCGATCAACACTCTTAAAAAATGCCGCGAGACCGGCCTGACCGTCGCACTGGACGATTTCGGCACCGGATATTCGTCCCTTTCCTATCTGCACCGTTTCCCCATCGATACGATGAAGATCGACCGGTCCTTCGTGCTGGAGATGACGACCAGCCATGCCTCCCTCACCCTGGTGAAGGCGATTATCGCCCTGGCCAAGGGCTTGGGCATGTCCGTCGTGGCCGAAGGGGTTGAGAAACAGGAAGAGTCGGACCTTCTGCTCCAGAATGGGTGCGAAATGATCCAGGGTTATCTTTATGCAAAACCAATGTCGGAAGACGCCTTGGTAGAGTGGCTTAAAAAAAACGCGCAACCATCTGTTTAATATAAGCTTTATTCCGGATTTGCAGAAACGGGCGTTAACGAAGCTTTTACCCAATCCTTACCAAACCCTAACCACCCCACTCGTATCATGGATGAACGCGCCGGCATTGTCCGGTTGTGCGCTTATTGGGGAAGTTAAGGAATGGCCAAAGTATTTTCCGAAGGGTCTGGCAAAGGCGCGGACAGCGCGCATGCCCAGCAAACGATACTGACCGTATCCGGTTCTGAGATGGTCCGCCTCCCGGACGGGATAGACCCTGGCACGCTGGAAATGCACCGCGATGGCCAGAACCTGGTCCTGAACGCGCCCAACGGCGAAACCATCATCGTTGAAAACTATTTCTCCGGCCTCGAGGCGCCGGCACTCATATCCTCAACGGGCGCCCTGCTCTCCCCGGCCCTGGTACAGTCATTCCTGAAACTCGAAGGCGATATCAAAGTTGCCGCTGTCGAAGTGGCCAGCGACGGCTCGCCCGTGGGCGAGGTGTCGGAAGTCACGGGCAACGCCACCGTCACCCGCGCGGATGGCTCGGAAGAGACCATCACAAACGGAACCAAGATTTACGAACACGACATCGTCGAAACCGACGCCAAGGGCGCGGTCAACATCAAGTTTGCCGACGAATCCACCTTTGCCGTTTCGCAAAACGCCCGCATGGCGATTGACGATTTCTCGTTCAACGCCGCCGACCAGTCGGGATCGACCGGCATTTCCATCCTGCGCGGCGTATTCATGTTTACATCCGGTCTGATTGGCCGTGAAAATCCTGATGCCGTTCATCTGGAAACGCCGGTCGGCTCCATCGGCATCCGCGGCACGATCATCGGCGGCGAAATCAGCGATGGCGGCAAATCACAGATCTCGGTGCTGGAAGGCGCCATCGTTGTACGCAACGGTGCCGGCGAACAGATCCTTTCAAACCAGTTTGAAACCGTTCAACTGACAAGCTTCAATGCGCCGATCAGCAATATCGGCCAGCTCGACGCCAGAGGCATGACCAGTTCCTACGGGGCCGTCAGCGGCGTTTCACAACAACTGTTCACATCCATTCAGGACACGGCACGCGAGGCTCCGGCCCAACAGCAACAACAACAGCAACCGACACAGGACACCCAGCCCGATAGCCAGAAGGCCGCTCCCGTGGATGGTCCGCAATCCAGCAATACAACGGAAAGCGCGCCCGCCCAGCAGGCCGTCGCCCAGACACCGGCCGCGGAAGCACCGGCACAGACAGCCCCCGCACAGGCCCCGGCGCCTGCCGCAGATGTTCCCGTATTCCAGACCCTGAGCACCGGCTCAGGCCTGGCAACCACGACCAGCGCCACAGGCAATGCGCCGTCAGCACCTGCGCCTGCACCGGCACCCGTGGCGCCCGTCATCGTGGCGCAACCCGCCCCCGCACCAGCACCGGTTCAGACCCAGACAGTGACGGTGGCTGAGCTGCCTCCGGCCCCGCAGCCGGTACCGTCCACCGTTTTCACATTCGGCGGCAGCGTCGCTGAAAACGCCACGAACGTTGTGGTCGGCAAACTTGGGCTGGCATCGTCATATGGTGCGAACGTCGATTATTCGCTGATTAACAATCCCGGCGGTCTTTTTTCTGTCAGTGCAGCCGGTGTTGTTACCCTTGTCGGCACAGCCGGCGATTATGATGCCGGTTTGCGCGGTTATGATGTAGTTGTACGCGCCACCCGCACCGATACAGGCATTTTCACCGACACAAAACTCAGCATCGGCGTCACCAATATCGATGAAGCACCGAGATTCAATTCTGTCGCAGATCTCACAGTGGCAGAAGGCGGTATCGTTACGTTGACCCCGGCCATGATTGGCGCCACGGATCCGGAAGGTACGGCCATTACGTACGATTCCGTCAACAGTCATGTTGGGATTATTGTGAATGGTCAGGCCCATTCAACCTTTACACATGCTGACCTGATCCAGGGCCGCGTTCAACTGGTCCATGATGGATCGGAAGATGCATCGGCCATCATCAGGATCATGGCTGTGGATGCGACGGGCAACTCCACCATGCGCCTGTTCACAGTTAATCTTACACCCGTCAACGACCTGCCGGTTGATCAGCATAACACCACCCCCGTGACCACGGTCGGCGGCATTACGGTTCTGACATCCGCACATCTGAGTTTCTCGGATGCAGAGACACCATCAGCCCAGATTGCCTACAGGGTTGGAAACGGTATTGCCGGCACCCTTCAGATTAAGGACAGCAATGGCGGATGGAACAACCTGACCGCCAACAGCACCTTTACCCAGGCTGACGTCAATGCCGGTAAGATACGCTTTGTCGAAAGCGGTAACGTGTCCACAGCCGGCATCAACCTGACCGTTCTGGATGGTCAGGACGGCGAAGTGGCCCATACGCTCAACCTGAACGTAAACCAGCCTGCGCAGATCACAACGATTACAGCCGGCAGCACTTTCCTGGAAACGCCGGGTGCAACGACACTGACCACGGACAAAACAGTCGCAGCCCTGAGCATTGCCGATACAGGCGTGGGCGGTATTCCTTATGACTTCAAGGTCCTGAGCAACCAGGGCGGCACATACGTTATCGATAACCGCTTTCGAGTGGGCATTGTTGATGGAGCCTTCCAGATCGTCGCCAAGGCAGGTTCCACTTTCAACTACGAAACCGCCAGCAACCTACAACTCAAGGTCCGCCTGCAGGATGGCGCGAACGACCCCGTTACCAGCGGTGTCTTCAATTTCAACATCACCGACGTGAACGAAGCCGCCACCAGCATCACGCTGAAAGGCGGCAATCTTATTCTGGGGTCCTCGGAATATGACGGTGAAATGACCGGGAAGACCACCTCACCCATCATCGGTGTATTGGTCAGCAATGACCCGGATACAGGCGCATCCTATCGCCCGATCGCCAGCAAATACCAGGTGGTCAGCGTGACCGGCGGCAGCGTTGCGTTAAGCGCCAGCGATCTGGAAATTGTGAACCGGACACTGGATGATGGCCGCGTTGAACAGTTGCTGCGTCTCAAGACATCAAAAACTTTCAGTGCGTCGGGCGACACCTACACCGTGACAATCGCCCTGGAAACGGCGGGCGGAACTGTAACCGAAAGCTTTACCGTACTGGGCCGGAATGATGTCCTTATGCTGGACAACCTGAACGGTCAAAACGGATTCCGCATCGTCAACCACACCAACGAAGGCGCGCTTTTCGGTGCATCGCTGGCTCTCGCCGACATGAATGGCGACGGTCAGAACGATCTGGTTGTCGGCGTACCGGGAAGTTATGATGGCGCCAGCCAGATTGGGGGCGTTTACGGTGTCAGCGCATCGCTATCCTCCCTCGCGGCTCAGCAAAAGGCCGCAAACCAGGTATCACAGGGTATTATCGAACTGCAGACCACGCAGGCTGGCTATTACGCAGGAACGGCATGGGGTCACGGCCAACAGGTCGTAGACCTGAACCGCTTCGACAACAACGCAAATACAGCCATTGCTACGTCCAGCTGGGATCAGAATTTCGTCCAGATCACGTATAATAATGGCGGCACGCTGGTCAAAACCACCGTCTCGAACATCGATAACGATGAACACAACATCAGCCTGGCTACGGGCGACTTCAATGGTGACGGCTATAGCGACCTTCTGATCGGCGCAGGCAGCGCAGGCGACGGAAACGGCGCGGTGGGCATTCTGTATGGCAGTGCCTCACATGCCGCCAGCTATGCATGGTCCGGCCTGACAAAAATTTCTGGTCCAGCAGGCGCAATAGGCTTCGGCACGACTGTCGCATCGGTCGGCGACCTGAATGGTGATGGTTATGCCGACTTTGCAGTCAGCGCGCCGTACCAAGGGGACAATCAGGGCACAGTGTCGATTTTCTTCGGTGCATCCAATGGTACCGCCCTGACCACGGCCGACATGACCATACGCACCATCATGGAAGACAACATGCTGGGCAGTGTGATGTCTGGAGCTGGTGACTTCAACGGCGATGGCTATGACGACATGATGTTCAGCCGCAGCGCGAGCGAAGATGGCCGCGGATCCATCACCCTGATGTTCGGTAGCAGCTCCCTCGCCAACACGGTCGACGCACTCGATTACCTGAATTATCAGATCGGTTTCAATGGCATCGATATTCGCAACGCTACCGGACATCCGGACAGCAAAATCGTGAATTTCGCCAATCTTGGCGATTTCAATGGCGATGGATATGACGATATCGGCATTGATGTCTCTCTCGCCAAGAGCGACGGCACATACGACCACACCGTCTACCTTGTCTATGGCAACAATAGCGCGTCCCGCCAATACGACCTCGGCGAGATGATGAACAATTCGAACACCGCCTTTAAATTTATCAAGAATGGTAGCTGGGCAGGATCCTTATCTTTCCTGGCGTTGGGTGATATCGGGAATGATGGATTTGACGATATTGCCATTGGTGATCCTGGCGCGAATGACATAGACGGCGATGTATCTGTCGTTTATGGCGCTGCTTATGCAGGTGTGACATCATTTTCTGGCTCAGTCACCGGCACCACGAACACCTCCTACACCGGCAAATCCACCAACGACACGGTGGATAGCGGCAATGCCACAAGCTTAAGCTTCCATGGCGGGTTCGGCGACGATACCTTCATCATGCATGGCAATACCGCCGCCCTGCGCGAGTTTGATGGAAACGCTGGCAGTGGCGATAAATTACGCCTGTTCTTCAGCGACGGTGAAACAGGTGCAGGCAACACCGACACCATTGATCTGCGCGGCATATCGCAAAAGATATCAGGGGTGGAACGCATCGAATTCGACGCGAGCAGCAAACAGGATACACTGATCCTCAACATCAAGGATATCATCAGCCTGGCCCAGAGCAGCGATGACGTGGTGGGCGGATTCCATCGCCTGACCATCGCCGGACTGAATGTTGGAAACGACCTGAATCATCTGGCGATCAAGGGGCCGGACGGCAGTCTGGTTACCGATCTTTCAAGCCTGGGCGACGCCCTGCACTTCACAAAAAACGCGGTCAATACGATTGTAAATGACCATGAATATACGGTTTACACCAACACATCCGCAGGCGTTCAGCTGCTGGTCGATACGACAGTAGCAAGCGCGACATCACTGGCCACGGCCGTAACGGTATAAAGTTTATTTGGTTTTGGCTTCATACACGCCGTCCCAGTCATGGGACGGCGGTGTTATCCTGAAATCCGCAAGGCGGGCTTCCATCATGGTGTAGTAATCAGCCATGCGTCCCTGAGCATCAAAACCTCGGCAGGCAGATATATGAATGCGTGCACTGTCAAAGTCACCCTGACGATACGCTTCAAGAAATTGTGTGTGCTTGCCCCGCCATGCTGTAAACGCCGCATCACGGGCCATATCTGCCGCGCCCAGAACCGTATAAATACGAACCGGCCGCTCCTTACCCTTGACCTTGATCAGGTCAAGCTCCATCAACGCAAAATCATCGACCTTTTGTGCCGTGGACTCGGAAATCAGCAGCGTGACGCCATACGCCTTCGTCTGTCCCTCAAGCCGCGATGCCAGATTCACCGTATCGCCCAAAACCGAATACGCAAAACGCTGCCGGCTGCCCATGTTCCCCACCGCGACCGGACCGCTATTGACGCCGATGCCGCAGTTTAAGGGATGAAACTTACGTCCTTCAGCCTCGGCCTGCGCCTTCAGCTTTTCATTCACGGGTGCAAGCACCTCGCGCATCCGCAAAGCCGCCTCGACGGCCAGACGTTCATGGTTCTCGACGTCAAGCGGCGCGTTCCAGAATGCCATCATGGCATCGCCCATGTATTTATCGATCGTACCCCGCGCTTTCATGACTTCATCGGACATGGGAGTCAGAAAATCGTTCATGGTATTGATCAGCACCTGCGGACTCATCCCCTCCGCAATCGTCGTGAAATTGCGGATATCGGTGAACATCACGGTCAGGTCCTTGATTTCCCCGCCCAGCTTCAGCTTATCCGGGTTGGCGGTCAGCTCTTTCATGAAATCGGGACTGATATAAAGGCCGAATGCACCCCGGATCTCCTGACGTTCCGTCTCCGCCCGCAAATAGGACAGCAGGGCCGAGACCACGAACATCACCAGCACGGCAAGTGATGGATAAACCGGATCGATCATGACCCCCAGATCGGTATAACCATGCCATGACAATCCAAACGCACCGGCAATCAGGGCAATCACAACCCCCAGCAAAAGGAACACATTCACAAACGGCGTCAACAGAATGACCAGAAGACCGGTCACAAAAATGAATACGCCCTCGATCCCGCGTACCAGCGCGGGACGAGAGATGAATTTACCCTGCAACGCCTGCTCGATGATATTGACGTGCATTTCCACGCCGGGAATGAACAGGTTCAGGGGCGATGACCTTATATCTTTCAGCCCCTCCGCCGAAGTTCCCACCATGACGATGTGGCCGGCGATTTTATCAACCGGTGCCGTGCCATTGATAACGGATGCGGCCGACACATACCTGTCTTTCTGCACCGGCGTGTAATAAATCCACAATTGCCCGTCATCGTTTACGGGAATGCGGACCGAACCGATTTTGATCTGCAGGGACGGTTTGAACAGATCGCCCAGGCTCTGCTGCCGCGCCTGTGTAATCTGTATGGATGCCTTGTCACCCATGCCTACACGCAGCGTCTCAAGGGCCAGCGACGGGTAAAGCTGGGGCGTACCGCCTTCAGGGGCAAATTTAACCACCAGCGGCACACGCCGGACGATACCGTCTATGTCCGTAGATACTGAAAAACTGCCATTCCCGGCTGCCGCCTCCTGCAAGACCGGAAGGCTGGTAACGATGTGTCGCGCCGTAGCCGCCTTTTCCATCAGCATGCTCTGGGCCTGACTGGACAGGACCATGCCGCGCGGAGTGGCCGGGACCTTGCCCGCATTCCCACGTGACGACCAGACAAACCCGGTTACGACATTACCGGCCTTGCGGATGGAATCGGCAAACAACGTATCGTTATCAGGCATGGTTGACAGAAGGGTGCGCGCCGCCTGCGTTTCCGGCACATCGGGAAGCTTGCTGGCAAACAGCGCAGGATCAGTGCGGTCTTCTTCCGCAAAGACGATATCAAAGGCGATCGCAAGCGCGCCCTGTGCCTTCAACTGGTCGATCAGCCGCCCCATGACATCGCGTGGCCACGGCCACTGGCCCAGCTGCGCGATGGAATCCTCGTCGATATCGACGATGGTGACACCGTCTGCCGGCGTGCGGGGCATAATCTTGTTGAATGTATCAAAGGTACCGTACTGCAGTCGTGACAGCAGCGGGCTTTCCGTACCGCTGAACCATGTCGCCGCCAGCAAAAGGGCCAGCAATATGCCCACCTGCACGGCGCGATTGGTAAGAAATCGGATCATGGCGAAAGCCTTATCGTTCGGTCAAAGCCTCCTGCCGGGCACGCAGGAAGGGTTTCATCAGGTATTCCATGATGGTGTGGCGTCCGGTAATGACATCGGCCTGCGCCACCATGCCGGGCATGATGGGAAGCGGCGCCGCCTCGGTACCCAGATGGTTTTTATCGGTCACCACGTCAATCTCGAAAAATATATTGCCCTTGGAATCTGTAACCGTATCCGCGCCGATCCGCGTCAACCTGCCCAGAAGGTGGCCGTATTTCTGTGCATCATAAGCCGTGATTTTGACCTTCACTTCCTGGCCGATCTTCAGGAACGCGATATCAGTAGGCGACACCTTGGCTGTGACTTTCAGCTGGTCGTCCGTCGGTACAATTTCCATGAGCACCTTGGCGGGTTCGATGACCCCGCCCCTTGTTTTCAGATGGATTGATTTCACCACGCCATCAACAGGCGATTTCAGTTCCGACCGTTCCACCCGGTCTGCCGCCGCATTCAGCGTTTCATTCAGGGCCGAAAGTTCACTCTGCACTTCCGCGATCTGGGTCAGGGCATCCGACTTGAACTTGTTTTCCTGTTCCATGCGTTCACGCCGCGTGACATTCAGGCTTGCCGCCAGCGAAGACCGTTTCTGCTGGGCTGCCGCAAGATTGCCGCGCATATCCGCCATCTCGCGCTCCATGCGGATCAGATCCATCTGCGGTGCCGCGTTCTTGTCGACCATGGCCTTGGTCATGGTCATCTGCTTTTGCAGCAAGGCGCTGGACTCGCTCAGGCGCGTCATCTGCGCCTGAATCTCACCCATATCACCCTGTGCCTGACTGATCCTGTCATTCAAAAGGGACAACGCATCACGCAGGTCGTTCTGCCGTGCCGTATAAAGCGCCTGTTCATTGGCTGTCATGTCGGGATATTTGGCCGAGTCCTCCGCACTGGGGGTATAGGCCTGCCCAGACGCTTCCGCCTTCAGGCGTTCCAGTTTAAGCCGCAGGGCGGCGGCCTTGGATTCTATCCCCTTGCGCTCCGACGCAAAAGCCACGTTGCGCACCCGCGCCAGAACCTGACCTTTTTTGACGGCGGTCCCCTCCTCGACATTCAGTTCGGAAAGAATGCCGCCTTCCAGTGACTGGATCATCTGGACATCCGCGCTGGGCACAACCTGTCCCTGTCCGCGCGTGATCTGGTCAACCTCCGCGAACGAAGCCCACAGAATGAAAGCCGTAAATAACAACAAAATCACATACAGCAACGCATTGGCGCTCCATCGTGCCTGCAGGCGCGTGGCGGCTTCGGCCTCAGCCATGAAATCGGCATCCTCATGCAGCCGGCGGTTGCGTTCAATATCACGCAACATGTTCTTTATGGCCTTCATGTGCGCTTGACCTCAATCTTGCCGGCAGCCAGCGCCTCCATCAGCTTCTCGCGCGGGGCATCGGCGACCACGCGGCCCTGATCGACCAGAATCAGACGATCAACCATCGCAAGCAATTGCTGGCGATGGGTGATCAGGACAAGGGTGCGGTCCTTGGCCTGCTGGCTCATATGACGCAGAAACATTTCCTCGGCCTGCGTGTCCATGGCGTTGGTGGGTTCATCGCAGACCAGTATCCGGGGCTTCGTGATGATGGCCCGCGCAAGCGCAATCGCCTGACGCTGGCCGCCGGACACCCCCTCGCCGCGCTCGCCCACGGGCGTGTCATACCCTTGCGGCAGGCGCGATACGAAGTCATCGACCCCAGCGGCTTTCGCCGCTTCAAGAATTTCGGCGTCTGATGCATGCGGCATGCTGGCCGCGATGTTGTCGCGAATTGTGCCGGCAAACAGCACGACATCCTGAGGTATATAGGCGATGTTTCGGCGCAAATCCGCCGGATCGATCTGCCGCTGGTCGGTATCATCCACCATGATGGCGCCGCCTGTGGGTTCATACAGACCTAAGATCAGACGTGCGATGGTGCTTTTACCCGAACCGATGCGTCCGATGATACCGACTTTTTCCTGCGCATTGATGCGAAACGAAACCTGATCCAGCACGTTACGCTCGACATTCGGATAGGCGAACGACACGCGGTCGAACGACAGGCCGCCTTTCAGGACCGGGCGATGCAGGAAATTGCGGGCCTCCGGCCGCTCGACCGGAAGAGACATGATGCGGTTCAGCGTATTAAGCGACCCGCGCGAAGAATGGTAACGGCTGATGATTCCCGCAACCGCGCCGATCGGCGCAGTCGCACGCCCTGCCATCATGACGCTGGCGATCAGGGCGCCAAGCGTGACCTGCCCGCCCGCGACCAGATACATGCCCGCCACGATCATCAGGACCGAACATATTTGCTGAAAAAACACGGCCACATTCATCGTCAGGTTGGAAAAGAACCGTGTTGTCTGGCCAACTGTCGCGGATTCGCCGACATAATCGCCGTAGCGTGCACGGAAGCGGCCATCCGCGCGTATGGCCTTGATCGTCTCAAGACCATACAGGGTTTCCACCAGAACACCGTGCCGCGCTTCAGCTGCCTCAGCCCCTTTTTGGATAAGGTAACGCAAGGGCTTCTGCATGGAATAGGCAATCAGCGCCGATACGAAAGTCACACCCAGGACGATCAGACCGAAGACAGGCGAAACAAAGAAGATGAATGCGATAAAAAGAAGCGAAAAAGGCAGGTCAATAAACGCAGCCAGCGTGGCGGATGTGAAAAACTCTTTCACGCTTTCGAATTCGCGCAGCATGTTGGCGAACGAACCCGCCGATTTCGGCCGCCCGGCAAGCTTCATGTCCAGAATATGATCGTAAATCCGGCGTGCGGCCAGAACGTCGATTTTGCGTCCGGCAAGGTCGACGAAATACCCCCTGAGGGTGCGGATCAAAAGATCGAACGCATAGATCGTCAATATACCGATGGCCAAAACCCAGCCCGTCTGCATCGCACTGTTGGGAATGACACGGTCATAAACGTTCATCACGAAAACCGGACCGGCAAGGCCGAACAGATTGATCAATAGCGCGGCAATGCCAACGCGGCGATACAGGTCGCGGTTATCGCGCACAAGTCCCCAGAACCAGTGCCGCTGTTCCGACTGCAAGATCCCGCCGGTCAGCGGGTCGGTCACGGCGGCGGCCTCCGGATGCACGAAGATGGCGTAGTTTTTATACGCCTTGCTGAAGGACTGGGGGTCAGCGATACCCTCACCCTTGCCGGGCATAAAGATTTTAATACCGTCCGCACCTCGCGACAGCATCACGCATGCTTCGTGGCTGCCCATCAAAGCCACGCACGGCAGCACGGCATCGTCTATGTGCCCCAGCGGCCGTTTGATGATTTTGGTACGCAGCCCGATACGCGAGGCCGCCTCACAGAACAAATCCGGTCCCATGCCGCGCGCGTCATAGGGTAAACCTGCAACCAGCGCGGGGGCCGAGCGGGTACGGCCGAATTTCGTTGCCAGATAGACAAGGCAATCCAAAAGCGGATCGGATGATTTTCCGTCAGCGGGCTGTGACGGGGTTGTCATGCGGGATGGCCTGTGAGGTTTGCATCGAAGGCACCAGCAAAACGTCTTCTGCGCTGGGTGATGTTACGGGCGCCTGCGCTGGCACGACGGACGCAACGGCGGATGGCGATATGGATTTTTGCACCGGCGGCACCACAGGCGCAGCATCCGGCATGGGACTGGTTGAGGGTACGCGCAGCAGGTCTTCGGCTACGAATGTATTTTTTACATCAGACCCTGCCGGGACAGGGGCTGCTGGCTCACGCACCGCAGCAACAGACGACACAGCAGCGGCCGTTTCAGTCGCGGGCAAATCGACGCGCGCATCCTCAACCAGCGGCTGTTTCAGTCCATCGATCAAACCGCCCATGGCCGCCAGCAGGGTGTAAGCTGCGTTCAGTTCGCCGAAATCGGCATTATCATAGGCAACACCTGCGTCGAAGGCCTGACTTTCGGCCTGCATCAGTTCGATCAGCTTACGCTGCCCGCCACCTTCATATTGTGTTTTGTATGTTTCGACCACACGGCTGGTGGCTGTCTTGCGGTCGGCTTGCGTTTTTTCCTGTTTGCGCACGACCTCGAGCGCGGACCAAGCCACGCGCACGTCACGTTCGACCCGGCGCAACGTTTCATCGAGTTGCGCCTGTGCCTGCGCCTTGCCGGCTTCCGCGCGGGCGACACGCGCCAGCTGTGCACCACCGGTCGAATAGTTCCAGTCAGCCTTCACAACCGCGCGCGCATCCACGACTTCGCCGCCGATAATATCGGCCTGATCGCGCTTCAGATATGACATCTGACCGTTGATCTTGGGCAGGTAACTGGTGCTTTCCGCTTCGATATCATGTCCGGCCGCAACGATGGATTCCCGCGCCGACGCGATCTGCGGGTGACTGTCCAGCGCGGCTTTGACGGCTGCCTCGACGGTGGCCGGAAAATGCGCGGGCAGGCCTGGACGCTTGAGCGCGGATACAGGCTTGCCGCCTGTGGCTTCCTGATAATCGGCCAGCGCCTGCTGATACTGACCTTCGAATTCCGTGGCTGCATTTTGTGCCAGCAAAAGGAAGTCATTGGCGCGGTTTAACTCAGCCTCGTCCGATCCGCCCTCTTTCACCTGCGTGGCGATTTTTTGCTGATAAGCCTCAATCGATTGCAGGTTCTGCGCACTGGCATCCTTGACCTTGGCCGCGCGAAGCAACCCGATATAGGCCTGCGCCGCGCGTAGCGCGATGGTTTCACGCGTACCTGTGATCTGCGACTGCGCGGCATGGTCGCGCGCCTTGGCGGCATCGACTTTATTGCCCGTTTCACCCCAATCATAAATACGCTGGGTCAGACTGGCCGATCCTTCGCCCACGCCTGAATAGCCGGCGCCGCGCGTTACCGAAAGCCCGCGTGATGTGGCGTTGTCGCCATAAATGCGCCCGCCCGTGATATTGGCCGACAGTTCAGGAAAGTATGCCGACCGCTGTTCGCGCACGCCCTGCGCGCTGGCTTCGCGCGCCGCCTGGGCGCTGGTCACGGATGGATGGGTGGTGATCGCCTGCTGAATCGCGTCCGGAAGACTTTCCGCCGATGCAGTCGTTATGTGAAGTTGCCCGCCCAGCAAAAATGCCGCGCCTAACAACAATTGAGGGATGAGTTTTTTCATGGAAAACAGTGCGTTACTTTCGTTATCCACAATACCGGACTCGGAGCCCTCAAACAAGCGTGGAAAAACCCCGGATTGCAGCGCCGAGCGCCCTTCACAACCTTCTGGAATTGTTGCACTCTCGGGTCACTTCATTCACCGCAAACATTGGACGACCGCAACCGTGGCCCTGACCATTTCTGTCATTAAGGAAAATTCCGACGACGAAACACGCGTGGCCGCAACGCCGGACACCGTCAAAAAGCTTATCGCTCTGGGCGCCAGCGTGCTGGTCGAACCCGGCGCGGGTGCTGCCGCCGCCATTCCGGATGATGCATACACCGCCGCAGGCGCCCGTATCACCGCAACTGCGACGTATGACTGCGATGTCATTCTTTGCGTCCAGCGTCCGTCGGATGCGACACTGGGCGCGATGCGCGAAGGCACGACCATTATCGGCATGCTTTCCCCTTATGCCTTCAACCCATCGCCGTATGAAAAGAAAATCGCATCCGCCGTCTCTCTTGAACTGGTACCGCGTATTACCCGCGCGCAGGCGATGGACGTCCTTTCCTCTCAGGCAAACCTGGCCGGTTACCGCGCCGTCATCGAAGCAGCCAGCGTGTATGGCCGCGCCTTTCCGATGATGATGACCGCCGCAGGCACCATTGCACCTGCAAAAGTCTTCGTCATGGGCGCCGGCGTTGCCGGCCTTCAGGCCATTGCCACCGCGCGCCGCATGGGCGCCGTGGTTTCTGCAACGGATGTACGCGCTGCCGCGCGCGAACAGGTCCAGTCGCTGGGCGCTTCCTTCGTGATGGTTGAAAACGAAGAAACCAAACAGGCGGAAACAGCGGGCGGATACGCCCGTGAAATGTCGGAAGACTATAAACGCCAGCAGGCCGCGCTGATCGCACAGACCATTACCAAACAGGATATCGTCATCACCACCGCGCTTATTCCCGGCCGCGCCGCGCCGGTGCTGGTGACGGAAGACATGGTGAAATCGATGAAACCCGGTTCGATCATCGTTGATATGGCCACCGAACAGGGCGGGAACTGCCCCCTGTCGGAAAAAGGCCGGGTTGTCGAAAAACACGGCGTCACCATCATTGGTTACAACAACCTGCCCGCACGCATTCCGCTGGACGCCTCCAATCTGTATGCCCGCA
>CALBME010000172.1 GCA_937896295.1 uncultured Micavibrio sp.
CTTGGTAGGCCGTGCAGGACTTGAACCTGCGACCAAAGGATTATGAGTCCTCTGCTCTAACCAACTGAGCTAACGGCCCCCGTGTTTCCAGCGCCGGGGAGGCGCCCTAGACGACCCGGCGGGGAGCCGGGAGCGCGGATTGTACGGGCCCGTCAGGAGCCCGCCGGCCTACTTCTGGGACAGGGCGTTGGACACCATGCGGGAGGTGATGTCGACGATCTGGATCATGCGGTCGTAGGGCATTCGGGTGGGGCCGATGACACCGATGGCGCCGACCACCGACTGGTCGCGCCCGCGTGCCGGGGCCACGACCATGGACAGGCCCGCATGCCGGAAGAGCCGGTTTTCAGAGCCGATGTAAATGCGCACGCCCTGGCCTTCTTCGGCGGCGGCGAGGATCTGCGCCATGGTTTCCTGCTGGTCCAGAAGGTCGATGAGTTTCTGGATGTTTTCGATGTCCTCGATCGCCTTCACATCCTCAAGCAGGCGTCCCGCACCGCGCACGAAAAGCTGGCCGGTTTCCTGATCGGCAATGGCAAGGCCCTGTTCGACGACGGAGGTGGAGAGCGTATCCAGTTCGGTGCGGTTGGCGGCGATGTCATCGAGGATGGATTTGCGCGCCGCGGACAATGTCTGGCCGGCGAGACGCGCGTTCAGATAATTGGTGGCGGAGACAAGCGACGATGCGGGCACGCCGGGGGGCAGTTGCATCATACGGTTTTCGACACTGCCATCCGCAAAGACGATGATGGCGATGGTGCGGCCTTCGGCCACCTGCACGAACTGGATCTGGCGCACGGCGCGGTCGAGTTTGGGCGTGGCGATGATGGCCGCGCCGCCGGACAGGCCCGCGACCAGCTTGCCGGTTTCGGCAAACAGATTGTCGATGTTGGCAGCGTTTTTAAGCCCTTCGATGCGGTGGCGGTCGCCGGCGTCAAGCGCATTCACCTCCATCAGCGCGTCGACGAAGAAGCGCAGGCCCGTTTCGGTGGGCAGGCGGCCCGCGGAAGTGTGGGGGGCGTAGAGCAGGCCCATATCCTCAAGGTCCGCCATCACGTTGCGGATGGATGCGGGCGAGAGGGTCGTGCCCATCAGCTTGGACAGCGTGCGCGAGCCGACGGGATCGCCGGTCGTCAGGTACGAGTCCACGACAAGACGGAAAATTTCCTGGGCGCGTTCGTTAATATCGCTAAGCATGGGATGAAAATAGCGCGGGGTTGCCGGGGTGGCAAATGGAGGTTAAAACCAAGGCAGACCCTATGAAGGATTAAGTGCCCATGACCCGCCCATCCGGCCGCAGCGCCGACCAGCTTCGCACCATTGAACTGATCACCAACGTTTCCCGCCATGCGGAGGGGTCGTGCCTGGCCAAATTCGGGGATACCCATGTCCTGTGCACGGCGTCGGTGGAAGACAAGGCGCCGGGCTGGCTGAAAGGCACGGGCAAGGGGTGGGTGACGGCGGAATACGGCATGCTGCCCCGCGCCACCAACCAGCGCACCGACCGCGAGGCCGCGAAAGGCAAGCAGACGGGCCGGACCCAGGAAATCCAGCGCCTGATCGGGCGGGCGTTACGCACCGTCGTCAAGCTGGAGGCGCTGGGCGAGCGCCAGATCAAGATCGATTGCGACGTGCTGCAGGCCGATGGCGGCACCCGCACGGCGGCCATTACGGGCGCGTATGTCGCGCTGGTGCAGGCGATCGGGCATTTAAAGAAAATGAATGTGATCGCGGTCGAGCCGATCATCGACAGTGTGTCCGCTATTTCGTGCGGTATCTACAAGGGCGATGCGGTTCTGGACCTTGATTACGTCGAAGACTCGGCCGCCGATACGGACGCCAATTTCGTCATCACGGGCGCAGGCAAAATCGTCGAAGTGCAGGGCACGGCGGAAAAAGTGCCGTTTTCGGAAGAGGAGCTGATGGGGCTTCTGAAACTGGCGAAAAAGGGTTGCGCCGAACTTGCGGCCAAACAGAAAACCGTCCTGGGGCAGTGATGTTCTGGACGAAAAAATCCAAGGAACGCAAATTCGACGGCGGTACCCTGCTGGTCGCCACGCATAACAAGGGCAAGCTGGAAGAATTCCGCGTGATGCTGGGGCATCGCGTCGAAAAGCTTTTATCGTCCGGCGAACTGGACCTGCCCGAA
>CALBME010000173.1 GCA_937896295.1 uncultured Micavibrio sp.
CGTGTGCTCTTCCGATCTGTCGCAAGCCGTGCGGTTGATTTTTCCGGATGCTTTGCGCGGGTTAATCCGCGCCCTGAAAAGGGCCTCGCACGCATAGATGTTTCCAACACCTGCGACGACCCCTTGATCCATAAGCGCAATTTTGATGGGCACCTTTTTCCCCAGCAGCCGGTCAAACAGGATTTTGCCGTTAAAATCCGCGCCCAGCGGCTCGGGTCCCAGGGCCGCCAGCACCTTGTGGGCGCCTTCATCCGCCCTGCGGTGCAGGTCCATCTGCCCGAAGCGGCGCGGGTCATTGAAAACAAGGCGTTTACCGTTCTGGAGCGTCAGGACGACGTGATCGTGGGTTTCGGGCGTATAGGCCTGTCCTGTCGCAACCTCCCGGAAACTGCCTGACATGCCCAGATGGGACAGCCACACATACCCGTTATCAAGGTCCGCCAGCAGGTATTTGGCCCGCCGCCGCAGATCCGTGATGGCGGCCCCGGTCAGGATACGGGCAAAACCCTCAGGAAAAGGCGCGCGCAGGCCGGCCCGGCGCAGGTCCACATGGGTGATCCGCGCCCCGACAAGCAGGGGTTTCAGGCCCCTGCGGACGGTTTCGACTTCGGGAAGTTCGGGCATGAATAAAGCTTATAAGCCTTTTCAACGCCTTGGCCAGTGGGCACCCTGCGGATACGGGTAATGACGGTAATATACGGCGGCATTGGCAGGGAGGCGTAAGTATAGATTTCATCGAATACTTGAAAAAGATAAGTATTCAAAAACCTTGGGAATCGGTTATTCACGCTGTTCCCCAATTGTCTTTTGGACGATCCGGCCTGTCCAGACCCACATCGCACGCGGGTTCTTGTCGAGTCGAAAATTTGACGCATCAAAATGTCACTCCGTATAACCGCGGGATGTCCCGTCCCAACGTCACCGTTTTTCTTGGCAGTCATGCGCACATCGCGCATCTGGCGCCGGTGGTCGACCATCTGCTGCAGCGTGCCGACCTTGATGTCTCCGTGGTTCATGCGCGCGACTTCATGACACCACCCGCGGATATCAACGATGCACACGGACGCCGCGATCTTCATGACGAGGCACGCGCCTTTTTGCGTGGCGCCGATATCGTCCTGGCGGCGGAGACGGAAACGCCGCAGGCATACGGCATGGTGGATGCGGCTATCGAATGCGCGCGCGTACCGGTGCTGTTGTATCGCCCCTCGAATGATATCCGTTCGCCCATGGTATCTGCGGCGCAGGATGCGACTTACCTCGTCCCCGACGAGAAAAGCTGCGAAACACTGATAAACGCAGGGTTTAATGCGCATGCCGTGGGACGCCCGCGTTATGATCGTTACGCGCAGCGCGATATTCCCGGTCTGGCGGCTTTGTTTCGGGAAAGCCTGCCTGACGGCGCGCAGGATAAAAATATTCTGGTCTTCCATGGCGAGGCGCTGGCGAACGCTGCCGGAGATACATTCATCACGTATTTGGTTGATGCCGTAAGGGAACAACCGGATGTCTTCCTTGTTTATCGTGGTCCGCGTGACGCGCATTTGCTCCGCCGTCTGAATGACGTGCTGGGCGATCGCTGGGTAGAGGACCCGAACGCGCCGGTGGATACCGCGATGGCAGGCGGCGATCAGCACATCGCGCATATGCATCCGGTTCTGAATGACGTCATGATGCTGAATGCATGGTCTGCGCGTCCTCTGGGTATGTCTGTTTCCATGACGGGTGAGGGTGCGTCCTATCCCTTCTTCAGTGCGCAGGCCGGGGTTTGCGTTCCGGACGCGGGTACACTGGGCCAAACCCTGCGCCATAACTTTACCGAACTGGCCCGCCGCCGCGCCTGGACGCGGGCCCGGGCGCTGGTCGACAACACCTCGGCCAGCCGCCGCATTGCGCGGGTTATCGACGCGCGGCTGGGAAAACAGGGCCCGGCCTGAAAAATTAACCTTTTGATATACGATCGTATTATTTTCCTTGAGAGTTATGTAAACAATTGGTACGGTGCGCGGCATGAAAGCTATGTTTCGTCACGCCTCCCATGCTGGTCCCGTGGACCCGGCCAAAGACCGCATCAAGATGGCCCATCTTCAGTTGTCCAACCTGTCCGCCATGGCCAGCCTCGCGCTGGGCCCGGATATCGATGACGTAAGCCGCTGCAGCATGCTTGAAACCGTGCTGATGCAGGCCAGCCAGCTCAGCGCCACGCTGGCTGAGGTTGAGGCCGACATGGACAGCAAGGAACGCAAAGCGACCACCGATGTCCTGACCGGCATTTACAACCGCACCTATTTCGATCCTGCGCTGGATACCGCCATCACCGCCGTCCATGCGACGCGCATGCCCATGACGCTGATGGCCTTTGACATCGACCATTTCAAATCCGTGAACGATACCTATGGCCATGCCGCCGGTGATCGCGTGCTCAAAATTTTCGCGCAGCAACTGCGCAAGGGTGTGAAGGAAAAAGATATCGTCGCCCGTATCGGTGGCGAGGAATTCATGATCATTTTCCCCGACACGACGCGCATGCAGGCCGTGCGCATTGCCAACCGCCTGCGTCAGGCCGTAGCCAGCCGCCCGGCGGAACCCGGCGCGCCCGCCGTCACCGTCTCTGTCGGCGTTGCCATGTATAACAACGGCGATACGCCGGAAATTCTCATGAAGCGTGCGGACGCGGCGCTGTATCGCGCCAAGCATAATGGTCGCAACCGTGTCGAATGCGCCCCGGCCACGGTGCGCAAGGGAAATTCGGTTTACGGATCGCCCCGCGTATAAAATCGGTATGGATTGCGTGCGCGGCTGCTCTATATAGGCGGCCATGAACGCCTCTTCCTCCGCTGTCCCTCCCGTCCATCCGCAAACCCGTATCGGTCACGTCCACCTCAAGGTCGCCGATCTTGATCGCGCACTCGGGTTTTACTGCGGTGTGTTGGGCTTTACGCTGATGCAGACCTACGGCCACGGAGCTGCCTTTATCTCGGCCGGGGGGTATCACCACCATATCGGCCTGAATACGTGGTCGTCCAGAAACGGCCAGCCGCCCGCGCCGGGTACCACCGGCCTGTTCCATACTGCCATCCTTTATCCGACACGCGCGGCGCTGGCCGATGCGCTGCGGCGTGTGATGGCGGCAGGCATACCGGTCGACGGCGCCGCCGACCACGGCGTCAGCGAGGCGATCTACCTGCGCGATCCTGATGAAAACGGCGTTGAGTTGTACTGGGACCGGCCGGAAAGCGAATGGCCGAAGGACGAAGACGGTAATCTGGCGATGGTCTCAGATCCGCTCGATCTCGACGCGCTGCTTAAGAACTGATTTTGCGGTACTGGCAGGTAAATATGAACGGTAATAAAAGCGCGGAAGGCGCCAGATGAGTATGCCATCCTCCAGCGGCGACGGCCTCGCTTACGTTGATGTGTTTCTCGACCTCCATGACGGCGTCACGATGCGGCGCTTTAAAATGGGGGCGAACATCCTTCATCGCCCGCAGCTGGACGTCGCGGGCGCTGCGTCCCATCAGCAGGATGTTCTTATGCAGTTCCTCGAACTGCGCAGGGTCGTATCCGCCCATGCTCAGAAAGAAAAGCTGGAGTCCATCCGCAAGTCCAGGCGTGCGTGACAGGGTAAGGTCATGCTCGACCGCGCACTGCACCTGTCACCGATATAAAACATGTGCAGTTTCATGACCCGCCCAATGAAAAAGGCCGGGATTTTGTCCCGGCCTTCTTAAATTTGGCATTAGTCGCGTACGGACGATTAGAAGTCCATACCGCCCATGCCGCCCATACCGCCGCCGGGCATGCCCGGGGCTTCTTTCTTGTCATCCGGCGCTTCGAAGATCATCGCTTCGGTGGTGATCAGCAGCGATGCGACCGAGGACGCATCCTGCAGTGCGGTGCGAACCACTTTCACCGGATCGATGATGCCGGTCTTGACCATGTTGACGTATTCGCCGGTCTGGGCGTTGAAGCCGAACGACGTGTCTTTCTGGTCGAGCAGTTTGCCGACGACGACAGAACCTTCCGAACCGGCATTCTCCACGATCTGACGGATCGGGGCCTGAATGGCGCGGCGGATGATGTCGATGCCGACCTGCTGGTCGTTGTTGTCGCCTTTCAGCGTTTCCAGAGCCTTGGTCGCGTACAGCAGTGCAACGCCGCCACCTGCGATCACGCCTTCTTCAACGGCGGCGCGGGTTGCGTGCATGGCATCGTCAACGCGGTCTTTCTTCTCTTTCACTTCCACTTCCGTGGCGCCGCCGACGCGGATGACGGCAACACCGCCGGCCAGTTTGGCCAGGCGTTCCTGCAGCTTCTCGCGGTCGTAGTCGCTGGTGGTTTCGGCGATTTGGGCGCGGATCTGGGAAACGCGGGCGTCGATGTTTTTCTTGTCGCCCGAACCATCGATGATCGTGGTGTCATCTTTGGTGATGCGCACGGTCTTGGCCTTGCCAAGCATGTCCGGCGTAACGTTTTCCAGCTTGATGCCCAGATCTTCGGAGATCAGCTGAGCCTTGGTCAGGATCGCGATGTCTTCCAGCATGGCCTTGCGGCGGTCGCCGAAGCCCGGTGCCTTGACGGCAGCGACCTTGAGGCCGCCACGCAGCTTGTTGACAACCAGGGTCGCAAGCGCTTCGCCTTCAACGTCTTCCGCGATGATCAGCAGCGGACGGCCCGACTGCACGACGGCTTCCAGAACCGGCAGCAGGGGCTGCAGGCCCGAGAGTTTCTTCTCGACCAGCAGAATGAAGGGATTTTCCAGTTCGCAGACCATCTTGTCGGCGTTGGTGATGAAATACGGGCTGATATAGCCGCGGTCGAACTGCATGCCTTCGACGACATCCAGTTCCGAATCCATCGACTTGGCTTCTTCAACCGTAATCACGCCTTCCTTGCCGACTTTCTGCATGGCTTCGGCGATTTTGCCGGCAATGTCTTCGTCGCCATTGGCGGAAACGAGGGCGATCTGCTTGATCTCTTCGTTGCCTTTCACCGGCGTGCCACGTTTTTTGATGTCTTCGATGACCGCGGCGACGGCTTTGTCCATGCCGCGCTTCAGGTCCATCGGGTTCATGCCGGCGGCGACGGCTTTCACGCCCTCGCGGGCGATCGACTGGGCCAGCACGGTGGCGGTGGTGGTGCCGTCACCCGAGTGGTCGGCCTGTTTGGCGGCGACTTCGCGGATCAGCTGGGCGCCGAGGTTGCGGCGTTTGTCTTTCAGCTCGATCTCCTTGGCGACGGTGACGCCGTCCTTGGTCGAACGCGGCGCGCCGAACGATTTTTCGATCAGGACGTTACGGCCTTTCGGACCCAGGGTGACTTTCACAGCGTTGGCGATGATGTCGACGCCGTTCAGAATTTCTTCGCGGGCATCGGTGCTGAACAGCACATTTTTAGCAGCCATTGTTTTCTCTCCTTATATAAGTTGATTAAGCAGCCTGTTGGATGACGCCGACGATGTCGGATTCCTTCATGACCATGTATTCCTTGCCGTCGATGGTGACTTCGGTACCCGCCCATTTCGAGAACAGGACGCGGTCGCCGGCTTTGACATCCAGGGCAACGACGTTGCCCTTGTCATCGCGCAGGCCCGTGCCAACGGCGACGACTTCGCCTTCGATCGGCTTTTCCTTGGCCGTATCAGGGATGATGATCCCGCCGGCGGTTTTCTCGTTTTGCTCGATGCGACGCAGGAGAACCCGGTCATGCAGAGGACGAAATTTCATATGTCTGTCTCCGTGTTTGGTTGATTGTTCTGTTAGCACTCGTGATTCCTGAGTGCCAGACGGTGCTTTATATCGGTCCGGGACTTGGAAAAGCAAGGGTTATCCCGCATAAACAGGGTCACGAAAACAATCATTTAGATTATGAAAAAGGATCATGGCCTATGAGCAGCGGCTTCGCATTTCTCGACAAGATCACGGCCATGGCCAAACTCTCCGCCGTCACCCTGGACGACGCCGCCAGCCAGTCGATGAAGGCCACGGCCAAGGCCTCCGGCATCGTCATCGATGACACGGCCACCACGCCCCAGTATGTGACGGGCCTGTCGCCCGCCCGGGAACTGCCCATCATCGCCCGTATCGCGAAAGGCTCGGCCGTCAACAAGGCGCTTCTGGTGGCCGGTATCCTCGGCCTGTCTTACGCCCTGTCCTTCACCGGCTGGCCCATCCTCAATATCCTGACCCCTTTGCTGATGGCGGGTGGTGCGTTCCTGGCGTTTGAAGGCTACGAAAAAATGCACGCCATGGTCGCGCATCACGACGTGGCGCCGGATGTGAAACTGGTCATGACTCCGGAAGAGGCGGTCGCCGAAGAAGCCAGCCGCGTCAAGGGCGCGATCCGCACCGATGTGATCCTCTCGGCGGAAATCATGACCCTTACATTCTCAAGCGTGGCGACCGCCGCGTTCGTGACCCAGGCCACCGTGCTTATCATCACCGGCATCGTCATGACGGTCGGCGTGTATGGCGCGGTTGCGCTTCTGGTGAAAATGGACGACATCGGTCTCGCCATGGCGCGGTCGTCGTATAAATTTCTGCACGCGCTTGGCCGCGGCATCGTAAAGGCGATGCCGAAGGTGTTCGGCGCGCTGGAAATCGCAGGCTCGCTCGCCATGCTCTGGGTCGGCGGCGGCATTGTCATTCATGGCCTTGCCTATTTTGGCTGGGCTGGCCCTGAACATGTCATACATGACGCCGGCGCATTTGTTGGCACCTACACCGGCGGTGTCGGCGCATGGCTGACCGGCGCGACGCTGTCCGGCATCGTCGGGGCCATCATTGGCGCCATCATTGTCGCTGGTCTGCACGCTCTTCCCAAAAAGAAAACAGCGGGCTGATCGAGCCCGCTGTATCAGAACTGATGGTGATTTTACGCCGGGCGGGACGCTGGGCCATTGCCCCGGCCTGTGCGCGGCCTTGCATCCATCTGACCCATTTTAAGGATATGCCTGCCGATATCGGTCATGGTCGGATAGACGGCAACAGCGCCGAGGTCGCGCAGTTTTTGTGCATGCGCATCCTTATCAAGGATATGATCGCCGCCGACATAACCGATTACCGGTATGCCCGCATTGACCCAGCATTTGACACCGGACTCGCTGTCTTCGATTGCGACGCCGCGGCTCAGGTCGCTTAAGCCCATTTTTTCAGCCGCGAAAAAAGCGATGGTCGGGTCCGGCTTCACGATTTTCGCGCCGTGCACTTCCATCATCGTATCGGCCGCGCTGAAAACGCGCCCGCCGGTACCGTCCTGTTTATAGGCGCCGCCAAAATCCTGGCCGACGATTTTTTCAACGCAGGGCAGGACGCGGTTGAATTCGCTGCTGCTCACCACGCACTGCTTAAGACCTGCCTGGCGCAGCATGTCGATGGTCTGCGCCATGTCGGCGGCGGGCATGGCCTGCTCGGTCAGGACTTCCACCGTGCGCGATACTTTCACGGCGTCCAGTTCTTCCAGCCCGGGCAGCACCAGCGCCGGGTCGAATTCCGCCAGCATCTCGACGGCGTATCGGTGAAAATCTTTAAAATGGCCGCCTGCGTATTTGACGGTGAATTCGGCAATGTCGAATTGCGGGGCCTCCGGATGAACTGTGTGCAGCGCCTCGTTCAGGATGATGCCGGCAATCGGCATGGCCAGCGCCTCGCTGTTATTGGCAAGAACGCCGTCGCAATCCCAGAACACGACAAGAGGACCATTGGCAGACATGAACAAAACCTTCGGATCGGCGGTTTGAAAAGAAAGGCTTTTATACTCTACGCGGCACAAGTTAAGCAATATGAAAACAAACCTTCCTTTATAAAGTCTTAAAATCTGCCTGCCATACTGGGACTAGCCGTCTGTTCAGAATGACAATGGCGGCATGAACGGAAGGAATCCCGCATGTCCGACTTTGACCTGCAGCTTCGTGACTGGCGCCTGACGACGGCCGAAATTCTCTACCACATGCCCGATCATCCGGGGCTTTTGCAGACCTTTGTCTGGCAGGATTACGATCTGGCACCCCAATTCCCCCAATTGAACCGTTTTCTGGGGTTTTGGGTCCAAAAAATCGATGGAAAACTCCATTCTGTCTACGTTGCGCGCAAAAAACTGATCACTGCAGCTGAATTTAAGCGATGTGACGGGGTTTTTCTGGTCCATTAAGGCCAAAAACAGCGTTAAACGCGCAAAAAAGCCATAAAACACCCCAGATTTTGGGCAAATCCGGGTAAAATCATACGATGGTACCGGCGCCGCGCCGCAATTTTCTTACCTCTGCGCCTGATTTGTAACACCTCCTGTATGGGTGAATGAAAATCATCGCTGGTGGGTCGGGCATCTACCCGTTACGATGCCTTCCATGCCGATTGGAAATGATGTTCTTACCGATGCCTTGACCTATGCACTGGACAAAACCGGGGGGCCAAACGCCCCTGTGGCCATTATCAACGCAACGGGTTTGGAAACTCTGGATGCGGTGAAGACATCGCGTAACGCCTGTAATAAATTACCAGACACATTGGATGGTGTATTTAACACCATTCTGGTGCGCGCCACGCGTCAATCCGCGGAAACACTAGGTCTTGTCGCCATGGCCTTTGACCATGCCATCCCAGGCGCACGTATATATATAGCGCAGGAAAACTCCCACGGCGCAGGGGGGCTGGAAAAACACCTTGCCCGCGCGTTTCCCAATCTTCAGTCCGTCGTGAAATTCAAATGCCGCACGCTGGTGCTGGACGTTGATGACGCCCGCAAAGACCAGATCGATCGCTGGCGCGGCGACGCGCAGATCCGCAAGGTGAAGCATAACCGTGGCGAATTCTGGTCCGCGCCTGGCGTCTTTTCGTGGGATCGTCCCGATCCCGCATCGGTCCTGCTGCTGGGGGTTCTGCCTGTCTCCATGCCGGGCAATATTGCGGATCTGGGATGCGGGAACGGCCTTCTCACCGGCGCGCTGGCCAAAAAGGCCGATGCGGTCGAAGTCTGGGCGCTTGATGCCGATTCCTTAAGCGTTGCCTGTTGCCGGCGCAATATCGAGGACCGCGCTCCGGCAATTCCCGTCCATGTCCTGTGGCGTGACGCGACCGGCGAGAATACCGACCTGCCGCCCATGGATTACGTGGTGATGAACCCGCCTTTTCATACGCAGCAGGCCGAAGACCGCGCGCTGGGTCAGGCATTTTGCGAATCGGCCCTGAAAATGCTCAAAACCGGCGGCCAGCTTTACCTCGTGGCCAATCGCCACATGCCGTACGAGGCGATCCTTGAGAATGCGTCCGCAAAGGTTACGTTGCTGGATGACCGTGATGGTTTCAAACTGATAAGAGCGATCAAATGACCGAGATTCATACCGACCTTAAAACCTGCGACCGTTGCAGCGGTGCAAAAATCGTTGTCGCCCTCGTCATGGCCTTCGGTCTTGCGCTTGCGGGCTGGTTCGTCAAGGAAGGCCTGATCCACCTGAATGGCGGCGAACGCGCCGTATCCGTGCGCGGCGTTGCCGAACGCGACGTGCAGGCCGATCTCGCCATCTGGCCCATTCAGTATACGGTGACTGATAACGATCTGACTGCGGCACAGGCCGCGCTCAATGCGCAAGGAGCCAAGGTCGAGGGTTTTTTACAGGCGCAGGGATTGCCGGCGGAAAACGTGAAGGTGCAAAAGGTTGAGGTGACCGACCTTCTGGCCCAGCAATACCGCCCTGATAACATCCAGAACGGGCGCTATATCCTCAACAAGACATACATGGTCCGCACAAACGACGTGGCGCTGGTCGACAAAATGTATCGCAATGTCGGCGACCTGATCGCGCAGGGCGTGATCCTGGCGCAGGGTTCTGGCCCGTCCTACATGTTCACGAAACTGAATGACGTGAAACCTGAAATGATCGCGCAGGCGACTCGCTCGGCGCGGGAGGGGGCGGAAAAATTTGCGGCTGATTCCGGCGCGAAGGTCGGCGGCATCAAGACGGCAAGCCAGGGCCTGTTCACCATCAACGCGCGCGACGATGACAATGCCGGTGAATCGTCGGTCATCGACAAGCGTGTCCGCGTTGTCACGACGATCGAATATTACCTTCAATAACGCCCTGTAGGCCTAAAGGTCTGACGGACGATGCCGTCCCCGCGCTCCGCCTGCGAGACCCCGTAAGGGGCGACAAAGGGCATTTATCTAAAATTTTATCTATTTTAACCTTTATTTAATGGCCGCAGGCGCATGATGGTCTCGAATTAAGGTAAATACACAGACATTTGCGCACATAAGTAAGTCTGTGTTTTAATAAGAAAAAACAAAGGGTGTGACCTAGCGTGCGTATGATGAAACCGGTTCATGACATGACCGTTTCCACTGTACTTCCGGCTCTCAAGAAGCTGGCGGTT
>CALBME010000174.1 GCA_937896295.1 uncultured Micavibrio sp.
ACCTCGATCCGTCAGCCCGCCGAGGGCCGGCGGCATCGCTTCTCCTGGATCAACGAGTGGAAGGAGCGCACCGACCGGAACGGCAAGCCCGACGGGATCGAGCTGATCCTGCCCGACTGGTTCTACCAGGCCGTCCTCGACGACGCGCTCGTGCTGACGATCGACCGCGCCTATTTCGGCCTGACGGGCGGTCTCGACCGCTGGCTCTATCGAATTGTCCGCAAGCACGGCGGCCGTCAGCGCAACGGCTGGCGTTTCGACTTCCGCCACCTCCACCAGAAATCAGGCGCGCTCTCCCCCTTCAAGCGCTTCGCCTTCGAGCTCAGGGATCTGATCCGGCGCCAGCCGCTTCTGGAAACAACGGCGGCGGATTTCAGCGCCGTCATCGATACAAACCTCAAAGGGGCTTTCCTGTGTGCGCAGGCCGCCGCCAAGGTGATGCAGGGGTTGCGCGACCGGGGGCGCGACATTCTGGGATCCATCGTGCTTTTATCCGCGGACGAGGCGTTCTGCGCCCTCCCGAACGTCGCCCCCTATCTGGCCGCGGCGGCCGGGGTGGAACGGCTGGCCCAGTCGCTGGCCCGCCCGCTTGCCGATTTCGATGTGCGCATCAATTCGGTCAGGGTGGGGCCGACGGATACCGGTTTGCTGCGTTCAGCGGCTGGGCCGGGCAAGACCGCCCTTAATGCCGCGCTTGCCCGCATGCCGCAGAGCCGCGTGATCGAACCGCATGAAGTTGCTAAAATGATCCTGTTCCTTGCCAGTGCGGATGCCTCCGCCATGACAGGGCAAAATCTGGGTATGGGAGCGCACTGACATGCATTTTGATGCCGCACACATTCTGGCCGCCTTTGGACTGGATACACAGAAAGGCGACCTGAGCGTCAGTACGCCGGTCGACGGTTCGGTGATCGCCTCGGTCCGGACCATGCGCGCGGGCGACGTGGACGCCATGGTCATCAGCGCACAAAGCGCATTTACCCAGTGGCGGCTCGTGCCTGCGCCGGTGCGGGGTGAATTCGTCCGCCTGCTCGGAAACGAACTACGTCAGGCCAAGGAACAGCTTTCGCAACTCGTCACGCTGGAATGCGGCAAGATCATCGCCGAAGGCCGGGGCGAGGTGCAGGAAATGATCGATATCTGCGATTTCGCCGTCGGGCTGTCGCGCCAGCTTTACGGCCTGACCATGCCGTCCGAACGCCCCGGCCACCATATGCGCGAGGTGTGGCAGCCGCTGGGCCCCATCGGCGTCATTTCAGCCTTTAATTTTCCTGTCGCCGTGTGGATGTGGAACGCAGCACTGGCGATCGTGTGCGGTAATCCCGTCATCTGGAAACCGTCTGAAAAGACGCCGCTGACGGCGCTGGCCTGTCAGGCCATTTTCGATGCGGCGGTCCGCAAATTCCGTGATGCCGGGCATGACATTCCGCAGCATCTGAACCAGGTGCTGATCGGCGGACGCGATGTGGGGCAGGCTTTAAGCGCCCATCACGCCGTTCCCCTGATCTCGGCGACCGGGTCCGGCGCCATGGGCCGTGCCGTGGCCGGTGTGGTCGCCGCGCGTCTGGGGCGCAGCCTGCTGGAACTGGGCGGCAACAACGCCATGATCGTGGCGCCCAGCGCCGATCTGGACATGGCCGTGCGTTCCATCCTGTTCAGCGCAGTGGGCACGGCGGGGCAGCGCTGCACTTCCCTGCGGCGCCTGATTGTGCATGAAGATATCTACGACCGGCTGATCCCGGTGCTGCAAAAGGCGTATGGCAATATACGTATCGGCAATCCGTTCGACCCGGCCACGCTGGTCGGTCCGCTGATCGACCAGGGCGCGTACGACCAGATGCAGGCGGCGCTTCGTCAGGCGGAGGCCGAGGGCGGGACCATCCTTGCCGGTGGCGGGCCGGCGGTAACCGGACAGGGCGGGGCGTATGTCCAGCCCGCGCTGGTGGCGATGCTGCAGCAAAGCGAAATCGTCGCGCGCGAAACATTCGCGCCCATACTGTATGTGATGAAATACCGTCTGTTCGATGTTGCGCTGAATATGCAGAACGGGGTTCCGCAGGGCCTGTCATCGTGCATCTTTACTACCGACATGCGCGAGGCGGAGATTTTCGTATCTGCCGTGGGGTCGGATTGCGGCATTGCCAACGTCAATATCGGTCCTTCCGGGGCCGAAATTGGCGGTGCCTTCGGTGGCGAGAAAGAAACCGGGGGCGGACGCGAGTCCGGTTCGGATTCGTGGAAGGCGTATATGCGCCGCCAGACCCAGACGGTCAATTACTCGACCAAGCTGCCGCTGGCGCAGGGCGTGATTTTCGACGTCACGCCCTAGTCCTTGGGATTTTCCACAATTTGCATTTCTGCAGGCTGTTCCGCTATTTTCCCGCGCAACGGCAATAAGGGGATGACAGATGCTTCGTGATTTGTTCAGGCGTAAAGCCGATGACACCGTGTGGGTGGACGATCTTGCGTTAAAGCGTCTGGTCTTTGCCTGCGATATCGGACTCTGCGGCTGGTGGATGGGGCATGACATGCTTGCGCTGTATCGCGGCCTGAAAGACAATGGCGCCCAATTCCAGTTTTCCATCACGCAGGCGACGGCTGACTATCTCAATCGCGTGATTGATAACAGCGGCCACCTGCCGGTGCCGGGTCCTGTCATCGGAACACGCCAGCATGGGCCGGTGGCCATGTATGGCATGCGCCTGTGGCTCGAAGGTCGCAATTTTGATGTTGCCTATGTTGCCAAGGACCAGGATAACCGCAGCGCCATTTTCACACCCGTCCGCCAGACAAAAATCAAATATGAACACCGCTTCACCAACGGGGGCGGGTGGACGCCGGATACACCTGCGCGTCCTTTCCGGCCGGCGCGGGAAGGCATGGTCCTGAATATCCTCGTATGAAGTTTACGGTTTTGAACGGGGATTCAGGTTCTCTTAAGGAATCGCCGTTAGGGTTTAGGTATGAGGGCCGCTTCACACGGGCTTCATGTTCTCCATAAACCCTTGTCAGTGTTTGGATCGGCTTTTCCCTCCCGGAAAAGCCGATCTTTTTAGCGCCCGTTTTTTTCGAGTCGCGGCTGTTCTTTTACGTAAGCGCATTAACCTTGCGTTTACGCATGTGGCGTCACACTGAATATAAGCACTGAAATGAACGAGTTAGGGGTGCGGCATCAAAAACTGCCGGCTCTCAGTGGCGAAGCGCAAGCCTTCGTGCTAGCTTGTTATTATTCAGATAAAAAAATATAGGTCCAACGAAGTTCCGTTCGAAGGAGAAAGTGCATGCCACAAGAGCGTCTTGATGCATTACAGCGTAAGCATTCCATGTTATCCGCATTGATTGAACGTGAAGAAAGCATTCCGTCCGCCAATGACAGCTATATCCGGCAACTTAAGCGTCAAAAACTGATGATCAAGGACATCCTGTCCGGTGTCCGTGATGATCTGTTGGGCGAAGTCAGCCGCCGGCAGTCCGGTACCGCGTAATTCCAAAAGCCTCCTCCTGTTTTTGGGTGAGTAGCCTCCTGCAGTGCATATGTTTCAAATAAAAACGCCGTCCAAAAGGACGGCGTTTTTTATTGCGTTTTTTCCAGGCGGGCGGGGCTTAAGAGCCGGTGCCGCGCAGGAAGTTGGTGAAGTCGAAACCGGTATCTTTCTGTGCCGGCTCTTCGCGGGCTTCCTCGACCGGGGGTTTCCATTTGCCTTCTTTTTCGGCCTGTTTGCGGGCCTTGGTGACAGCCTTGTCGAATTCGGGGTAGGAGCACAGGCCCAGTTCCACCGGCGAACGCGGCTGGAAGTTGGCGCTGTTCGGGTGGGTTTTGTCGCGCACGGACTGGATCGTGTTGCGGGTCGTGCCCACCAGGCGGCCGATCGTGTTGTCGTTCAGTTCCGGGTGGTGCTTGAGCAACCATGCGATCGCGTCCGGCTTGTCCTGACGCTTCGAGATCGGCGTGTAACGCGGGCCTTTCGAACGGGCCTTCGGCTCGGGCAGGTCGGTCTCAATGCCTTTCAGGCGGTATTGCGGGTCGGCTTCGCCTTTTTTGATTTCTTCGGCCACCAGCAGGCGGGCCTGCATCGGGGACTGGCCGGTGATTTTCTGGCCTTCCTCGTCGGCGAGGGCCTGCACTTCCAGTGCGTGCAGATTGCAGAATGCGGCGATCTGATCAAAGGTCAGCATCGTATTTTCGATCAGCCAGACGGCGGTGGCTTTAGGCATCAAAGGAGCATTCATATTCATAATCCTAAGTTTTTGGGGGAAACGGCGGCAATATACTCAATTCTGAAGCGATTGCCACAAAATATTAAGATTTGTAGGGTCCCGGCGTGAAAATGCCTGTGGACGGTCCGCGGTAGGCCGGTATGGCGGAGATCCGTACGCTGGGACCAAGTTTCATAAAGGCGGTTACAGGTTTAAGGCGATACCTGAGGAAACTTAAAAACCTGGATTTTTAAATGTTAAATCGATTGTTCAGAAAAACCTTTAAAAACCATTTTTTACAATACGTTATGCCAATTTTTGTACAGGCTCATTTTCTGGATGAAGTTTCATTTACGGCTATATTTTCAGGTCATGTCTTACATGAGCAAGCCAAGCGCCTCAAGGCTTGCCGGATTGCGGCTTCGTGTTACATTTTCAGCCCATGGAAGAAGCCGATTTTTTACCGCAGAAGAAAAAGCCGCAGCTTCGCCCGCTGGATTCCCTGTCCATAGACGAACTGCACGCCTATATCGCTGAAATGCGCGAGGAGATCACCCGGGTCGAGGGTGAGATCAGGCGCAAGAAGGCCTCGGCTGAGGCCGCCAGCCTGTTTTTCAAGAAAGCCGATTAACATGACAGTCAGGTCCAAGCCCCTCAACCTTGCCCTTCAGGGTGGCGGGGCGCATGGCGCGTTTACCTGGGGCGTGCTTGACCGGCTTCTGGAGGAACAGGACATCGAGATACAGGGTATCTCGGGGACTTCTGCCGGTGCCATGAACGGTGCGGTGCTGATTTCCGGATACGCCTCCGGCGGCAGGGAAGGCGCGCGGGCCGCGCTGACCGCGTTCTGGCGGGATGTCAGCATGGCGGGCATGATGCTGTTGCCGTCGCTGGGGTCGCCGCTCGGCCTGTTCAACCAGAGTTACAACGGTGAAAACACGCCCGCCTATGCCGCGTTCGATTATCTGACGCGCACCTTTTCGCCTTACCAGCTGAACCCCCTGAACCTTAACCCGCTCAAAGACATTCTGCTCCGCCATGTGGATGAGGACGCCCTGAAAAGCGATCACGGGCTGGAGCTGTTCGTGGCCGCCACCGCCGTGCGCACGGGCCAGCCGCGCATCTTCAACTGCCATGAAATGAGTGTCGATGCGCTGCTCGCCTCGGCGTGCATCCCCAGTGTTTTTCAGGCGGTCGAAATCGACGGCGAGGCGTACTGGGACGGCGGATACATGGGCAACCCCGTGATCTGGCCGCTGATCTATTCGACGGATACCAGCGATGTCCTGCTAGTGCAGATCAATCCCCTGTACCGCGACGATGTGCCTAAGACCGCGTATGAGATCATGAACCGCCTGAACGAAATATCGTTCAATTCATCGCTGATCGCCGAGATGCGGGCCATCAATTTCGTTTCGAAGCTGGTGCATGAAAACCGGCTTGATAAGGAAAAATACCGTGACGTGCGCATGCACATGGTCGCCGCCGATTTCGATATCAAGCAGATGGATGCCAGCAGCAAGATGAACCCGCGATGGGATTTTTTCCTGTTCCTGTTCGAACGCGGGCGCGAACGCATGGATACGTGGCTCAAGGCCCACAAGGCCGCGATCGGCCGCAATGCCAGCATCGACATCCGTGAAGAATTCCTCGGCCAGAAACGGCACGGCGTCAAAGCCTCCGCCCGGCAGGACAGCGCATCACCCAAATTCCAACCGACATCCCCCAAGAAAAGGAAACGAGCATGACCACATCTCTCAAAGGCAAGGTTGCCCTGATCACCGGTTCGACCAGCGGCATTGGACTGAACATCGCCAAGGCGCTGGCCGGGGCAGGGGCCAACATCGTCATCAACGGGCTGGGGCAGGCGGATGCCATTGAAAAGGAACGCGCGGGGCTGGAAAAGGAATTCGGGGTCAAGGCATGGTATGACGGGTCCGACCTTTCCAAACCGGAAGGGGTCAAGGCCATGGTCGACAATGCAGCAAAATCCGGCGGGCGTCTTGATATCCTCGTCAACAATGCCGGTATCCAGCACACCGCGCCCGTCACCGATTTCCCGCAGGAAAAATGGGACCTGATTTTAAGCCTTATGCTGACCGCACCTTTCGTCGCCATCAAGGAGGCGATCCCCCATATGCGTAAAGGCGGGTACGGGCGCATCGTCAATATCGCGTCCGTGCATGGGCTGGTCGCATCGGTCAACAAGGCCGCGTATGTTTCGGCCAAGCACGGTCTGGTGGGCCTGACCAAGGTCGTGGGGCTTGAAACCGCAAAGGATCCCATCACCTGCAACGCCATCTGTCCCGGCTTTGTCCTGACCCCTCTGATCCAGCAGCAGATCGATGATATCGCGAAGAAAGAGGGTGTCGATCAGGCGCAGGCCAAGGACAAGCTGCTGGCGGGCAAGCAGCCCTCGGGCGAATTCGTCGACCCTGCGCAGGTCAGCGCGCTGGCGGTGTTCTTATGTTCGGCCGATGCGGCCCCGATTACGGGGGCTGCCTATACGATCGACGGGGGCTGGACCGCGCAGTAGGGGGCTGGCGGCTTTGCTTGCTTAAATCAGGCCGGGGGGGTAATCTGCCGGCCTACAAGAAAAACAGGAATTCATTTAATGGACGAGATTAAAGCACGCCTTAAGGATGCATCCGATGCATGCCTGGCCAAACTGGAAACATGGCGCGGCAAGGCGACCGACGCCGCTGCGCGCGAGGCGCTGCAGGAAGCGCTGCACGAACTGCGCAAGGTGACGGCCCGTATCGAAATCGAAATGGCCGTGTCCGACCGCAGGACGCAAGGCTCCGACCCGATCCCCATTCCCGCCCACCGCGCTTCGCGCCGTCCGGGTGGCGATGACATGGACGACGATAACCGTTCCAACCACGGCAACCGTGCCCCGCATGGCCAGCGTGACGGCAACCGCGCCCCGCATGGCGGCGGTGGCGGTGGACGCCCGGTTCAGATCCGCAAGCCGGCTGAACCGTCCGCATCCTCGGAACCGGGTAACGATGCGCCTGCGGCAGCGGCGGCTCCGGCCCCCGCCGGTGAAGAAGACGGTGCGCGCAAGCGTCCGCTGTCCCTCAAGCGCAGCAGCAACGCTGATAGCGAATAAATCTGCAAGAAACGGATTGGATTTGGGCGGCCCTGCCTTCATGTTAAACGCATGAGCACAGAGGCCGCCCTTGTCACATCCGCCATC
>CALBME010000175.1 GCA_937896295.1 uncultured Micavibrio sp.
CGTTTCGGGCTTGTTGGATGATTTATTTAACCGTATCTGGTTAAAAATGCATTAAAAATAATTATTGCAGTCACTAAAATAGTGTTTATAACTACTTTTTATGGATTTTGCCGGACAAATCCGGGCCGCAAGGGCTTTTTTGAACCTGACTCAAGACCAGTTGGCCGAGTCAGCTGAGTTGTCTTTGCAAGGGATGCAGAAGGTGGAACGCGGCGAAACCAATCCCACCGAGCGTACCCAGCGAAAGATCGTCGCTGCGCTGGCTAAGCACGGCATCTCTTTCACCGAAACTGGTATCGAGTATTCGGAATATCCAGTGTATTTTCTTGCGGGGAAAACACATGAAGAGACATATCTCAAGCTTCTGGAAGACGCATTCGATCACTTACGCGAACGCAAGAATCCAGAATTGTTGATCATGTATGCAGACGATAAAGTCTCACCGCCCGCCGTGAACAATTATTACCGTAAAATACGTGCCAGTGGCATTCGTATGCGCCAATTGGTACAGGACGGGAATACTTATCTCATGGGTCCATTAAGCGAATACCGCTACGTGCCCAAGGCCTTTTTTATTAACCGTGTCACACTGGTTTACGGCGACCGCATCGCCAATCTCACGGGGGATTTCAGCAAGGCGATCGTGCGCGTCGATGCGGTAAATACCGCCGTCCAGCGCAATACATTTGACCTTCTTTGGAGCGTTCTGGCCGCCCCGACCAAGACGACTGCTCATGATCGATTCTAACCCCGGCTATATTTTGAAAGTGAAGAACGGTGCCGGCTGGCGCCGGTTCGATATTGCGCGCCTACAGATTAGCGTAGGACAACCCTATCATGAAGGTGCCAAACTGGTGGCCACAATCGACTGGGTCCGGTCGCGATTCAAACACGTCATCGTTTGTGTCAATGATACATTACAGCGTTATAATTTACGCCTCGAACAGGGCCTACCGGATCAGATCGCAGCCACTGTTACTCGCAAGGCAGGAGATGACTGGCTTACGCGCAACGGAGATTTTTTCAAGATTTTGCCATCCTACAAAATTTATCGTTGGGATGACTGGCGTGAACAACCGAATTTTGCGCAGAAACTGGCTGAGATACAGTGCCTGTATGATACCCATGCCGACATGCGCGACCTCATCGCGAAGGATATCGCCCTATTCTGGAGCCGTCGTGCCATGCGCCTTGGCGTAGATGAGAATTTCCGTAGGGCTACCTACGAAAAACTGTCTACTGCCTACCTTCTGGAAGAAACCGCTGCGTTCTTCATGATGTTCGAACAGCACCGCGCGGCAGACATATATCCCGGCTCTGCGCTTTTGCCCTGTGTACTGAACCAGCTTTATGGTCCTGATGCCGGTCGAGCCGAAGACGCAGGCATCAGCGCATTCACCCGCATCGATTTTCTACGCCGCAATTCGTCACGTAAAAAGGCGTAAGTTAATCTTCGTTTTTTGTAAGCCAATTCTGTGTCGTACGCGCCTTACCCACTGGTTGGCGCGCCTGCTTCCACATCGCTTCGAACTGGATTCGATACATGTCGGTTACTTCTTTTTCATTCATAATATAAATACGCAACCCCCCTTTGAAGACAATGGTTGCAAGCTTGTCGCCATAAATATAATGCGGTATGGACAGGAACGTGCCTTCCGGTGCCCAACGATATTCAGCATACGAGCTGGCTGGAAAATACAAGTCGCCATACTTGGTCAGCACTTTATATTTTTGCGGTAGCTTCAAATCTGTAATGCGCTTCATATGCATCTTGAAAAATTCACGCGGCAGGATTTCGAATTCATCCTCTGCTACATTACTAATGCATACAGGCTTGGTCTTATCTTTACGCAGAGTCCAGTACACATCATCGAAGAAGGCAAGAAAGCCGCCGATTCCTTCCAGAACACGCACGGCGTTTCTTTTTAGCCGCACACCAGAAGAGGTGAATTCCACCCCCGCCCCTTCAAAAGCCGCCTGAATTTTGGCGATGGTGGTGGCTTTGCCTTTGTTGTCGCCTTTTTCAATCTTGGAAATAGCCGCCGTGGTCACGCCTACGCGTTCTGCCAGATCTTTCTGATCCCATCCCAAGAGTGCCCGACCCGCAGCGATCTGATTTCCTTTTTGCAATTCCATGCCATTGTCTCACATTGATGCTCATATCATGATTATACTTTTTGTTGAATCAGTAAACATGCGGCATTTTTGTATCGAAAATTGTCGCCAGAATTCATCTTTTCTGCCTAGGCTTTCCTACCATCAAAGATTGAATAAGGGGGAAACATCATGTCATTCGATGAAGATCTGGGTGCGCGGCTGCGCATATTGCGCCAGAAAAAACGTATCAGTCAGGAATGCCTGGGGCAGTGGCTGGGCGTTACATTCCAGCAGATCCAGAAATACGAATCCGGCGCGACCCGTATGCCACCTGAGAAGATCAATCGGGCGGCAGGATATCTGAATGTGCCGGTCGGATATTTCTTCGGGCAGGAAACACCGTTGCAACAGACGAATTTCGATGGCCGCGTCATGACCATCGCCAATGCGGTCGCCGCCCTTCCTTCAGAGGAACTGACCCACTGGGTCTACAACATGGTGTTATCGCTGAACGATAACATCCGGTCGCATCATCACATCCGCGCCGTTTAGGTGTACGGCGTGCGCCCCCTTTAGCTTTGACGAGGCAGGATTTTTCGTACGCCCAGATATGCCAAGGCAGCAACTGCCACCATCGCCGCCCAGAAATACGCGTAGGCCATGATGTGTTTGATATTGGTGTTGGCGATGGTGATGACGCTTGATCCTTTTTTGACTGCTACGGTGACAGGCCCGGATGCATCCAGCGCAGATGTCTGCACACCATTGACATAGACCCGCGTGGTCGGGCGGTTGGCGATGGGAACGATCACGGACATATCTTTTTTGGCCTCAATCTTCCATTGCTGCGCCCCTTCCCGCGTCAGCGTGTAATCCGCCTTCTGCGGTTTCAGGGCATAGACATCCATTCTGGCGTAGGCCAGCTGGCAGGAAGATATAAAGATGAAGGCGCCCTTGTTCTTCTTCCACCATCCTTGCGATGCCCAGTCCTTGCCCATGATACCCAGATAATGAATGCCGGCTGTCTGCAGTGCAGATACGGACGGCAGGCGGGCCATCTCAGGCGGCATCAGTCCTGTTCGTTCGCCCATGCCGAACAATGCCTTTTGTGTCCTGATTTGCCCGTCATCCATAAATTCGCGGTAAGGGAAAAAGGTGGTCAGGTTATAGCCGCGGCTGTCCTCGACCAGATAGGACGTATCATCACTGAACAACCGCCCGCGCCCCGGATCGTTTTCGCTCACACCGGTAAAAAGAATCGACGTAAACGGTTTATCACCCGTGGCATCTTCAAGGCACTGCATGCCGGCCAGAGAATCCTGACGGTAAGTCGATTTTTTGACAGCCGCCCCTTCAAATTTGGGGGCGTTGGGCAGCACCGTTGCCATCATCAAAACGCAATACAGCACCGCGATTACAAGCATTATGCCAGGTGTTGTGGGCCTGTCCCGGTTGCAACCCGCCCACATCACGATGCCAGCCAGCGCATAGTGGAGGAACACATAAGGATCGTTCATATCACGGTGCGGCATGAAGACGTCTATGGCCAAGGCACCGAGATACACGATCGCCACGAAAATCGATGGTTTTGTATTGTATATTGCGGCCAGCGACGCGATGAGAAAAAGCGGCGGGATGATATTCAGCGGGAAACGGAAATAACTCAGCGGCTGCAGGATATCGTAGACATACTGGCTGCTGATGAAGAACGCGAACGCAATCAGGGCGTAGCAAAATCCGTATATGCCGCGCGAGAGCACATGCGCGCGGTCGCGCATGATGACAAAAAAGAAGGTGATGAAGATAAAACCGGCAGCCATGTAGAAAAACGTGCCGGACCCCACAGCAGGCAGGAAAACGCCGCGGTATCCGTTATTATCCCGAAGCAATTCGTGTAGTGAATTCGGTCCTGAGACGAAGATGTTTTTGAAATTCAGCAGGTCGTGCCAGCTTACATCCGGGCGGGCGGAGCTGGAGGACAGCCATGGCAGCCAGCCAAGGGCGTGAACGGCCAGAATGCCCACCACTGTCAGTAAGGTGCGCCGCGTCCAGGCGGATGCGGCAAATGTTTTGTGCCGCACGATGATCGTGAACAGCACCGTAAAGCTTAAGACCAGCGGCGCGTGCAGATCCATGATCAGCGGACCCAGGATCATGACCGTCCAGTCCAGAAGACCGGGGCGCTTACCTTTAAGAAGGTTTGCGGTAATGACGTAGTAGACGGGTACCGCAAAGAGCGAGTTGAGCCCAAGATTGCTGGTAAAATGGTGGTCAAAGGACTGCGAGAGGAAAAACGCCGCCGCCAGTACCGGGAACACGCCCAGCAGATCGTGGTCTTTCGCGATGCGGCGGCAGTAGAAAAACGACAGGACGCTCATGAACATGATCGTCAGGTAATTGCCCAGAAACGGATTCGTAAAATGCGCCAGCAGGAAGAACGGGTTCAGCGGCTGCTGTGAGAAGGCCAGCGTGTCGTAGCTGACATCGATATTGTAATCGTACAGGTCCCCGAACTGCCCCAGCAGGCGCATGATGCTCTCGCTCTGCCCGAAGGCACGGGCGGCCAGCCAGCGGTAATCACGGTTGTAATCCAGCGCGCCCGGGTACGGCAGCGACAGGCAGATCAGCACGATCAAAAGCACGCACGCCGCTACCTGAAACCGCCGATCACTCATCCATGTCATCAGGCGGGTCATGCGTTGCTACCGGCCGATGTAGATGCACATGGAAAAAGCGGCAATCGCGGTTATCAATCCGCCCATGGCGAGAACTGCCCCAATCCTGCGCCGGTCAGGCTTTGTGAACAACCATGCACCGACGATCATAGCCGCGAGTCCAAAATACGCGACAGCCCAAAACGTGGCGCCCACTCCCGTCACATGGATGGCGGGGCTGTATTTCGGCGATATCCAGTAGCTGTCCTGTATGAGTGCATAAATGCCGCGCGCGATGAGCATACCGGCCAGCACGGTTACGATCAGGATTTCCACGCGCTTTCTGGACAGCATTACAAAACCCGGATCATGGAGGTTAAGGATTGGCGCGCCCGGCAGGACTCGAACCTGCAACCGCCGGCTTAGAAGGCCGATTGAAAATGCTGAAACATCAAGGTTTCAGCCCAGATTTGAATTACGGACGCATGCGCTGCGAGGCGCACCGCCACTAGGGCGGGCTGGGCATTATACGGAGCAATCCTGCGCCCGTCCACCGCCCAGATTCTGGCCGGCGAATTTCCTGACCAAGCTCGAGAAAACCCTAGGCTACTTTGGTGATGGGGATTCGGTGGTTTTTGGACCAGGCCACGATTCGTGGCCTTATCAGGCAACCCCATGACGGATTTCGAAAGCGGTGACAGCGGCGGTGGCATCCAAGCCATTGCAGATGCGATGGCCTGGGCGCTAGCCAACGGCTGGCGTACCAGTGGTGCGGATCCGAAG
>CALBME010000176.1 GCA_937896295.1 uncultured Micavibrio sp.
TTTTTGCTCCTCGTCGCACAGATATTGTATTTCTGTAATTTTCTCCACCAAATATCTCATCCATAATTTTTCTAAGATTGGAAACTTCTTCCTGACCAATAGAAATAAAAATCAAACCATCATCATCAAGGAGTCTCTCAGCAAGTCTTAATCTAGAATACATCATGGACAACCAATCTGAATGAAATCGTCCGTTAGTTTCTTTATTTGTAACGAGTCGATTACCTTTTTCATCTTTTTGGTTAGTTTTTATTTTGAATGATTCAGCACTTTCTGCAAAATCATCCTCATAAACGAAATCATTACCTGTATTATAAGGCGGATCGATATAAATCATCTTCACCTTGCCGAGATACGTCTCCTGCAGAAGCTTCAGGGCCTCAAGGTTATCGCCCTCGATAAACAGGTTTTTGGTAGTGTCAAAATGCACACTTTCATCTCTTACAGGGCGGAGCGTCTTTGCAATCGGTGCATTTGCCGTCAGCAGAGCTTCACGTTTTCCGGGCCAGTTCAGGTGATAGCGCTCCTGCGGGCCGTCTACAATCTGACCGCTCAATTCCTGCTTGAGCTGGTCAAAATCAATAGCCAGTGCAATCGCGCCCTGCGCGTCTTTCGTTTCCGTTACACATGCTGGGAACAATTCGCGAATGCGGGCGATATTATCCTGCGTTAAATCTTTTGTGTGCATTTTAAGTTTTTCCATTATTCGCCTCTCAATCCCTTTATTTCTTCTTCCAGTGTGCGAATTTTCGCGTTCATTTCAATCTTACGGTTAAATTGTTTTTCATTATTCAGCCGCGCCTGCGCTTTTTCGACCTCGTTCTGGCGGCTACGAACGGTTTCTGCCCGTGTCACGCGCTCCTGCAGGGTTTCCCCCTGCCGGGCCGGATACGGAATCATTGTTCCGAGCATTTCGCCATAAAGTGCGCTCAAATCAAGGGTTACAGGCAAAGCGTTGCGCGGCGTATCCGCCGCTTGCCACGGGGTCTCAAAATAAGAGCTGATAACCCATTTGGCACTGTCAGCCTCATTCGGACGCTTATAACAGGCCATGGCTTTAATCTGGCCGTCATAAACCAGCTCAAACATGATCGGGAGCGGTATGGCCTTATCGATGCAGCGAAGGACGTCTTCTTTCAGCTCTCCGGTTTTGAGCTGAACGGTAAAAACCTCAATCTCCGGCACGGCCTTGGTGGCGGGAATATTGATCGTTTCCGGCGCCAATTTATAACTCCAGACAATATATTCCACCTGACGCACAAAAAGCTCTTTCAACGCCTTGCTGGGGCCAGCGTATTCGTAAATTTTTGTTTTCGGCAGTGTGCGACCATAGGCAGCTTTCATCGGATAGGACAATAAGGTCATGCCGCCCTGCCCTCCTGCACCACCAGAAAAGCGATAAGCTCAAAATCATCGAGGCCGGATATTGCGCCGACCAGGGCGGACGTTTTGCCGCCGCTGAAAAGACTATCAATGTCTTTTTCTTCTTTCACCGCGATCATGGAGCGAATGGATGCGCCCAGCAGATCTGAATATGGCTTCATATTGCGCCCGTCATCGGTTTCTTTATTGAACAGACGGCAAGCATCGGCAATAGGCTCTGCGTGGCCCTTGCTGCTAGTACGGACAAGGTCGAGCAACCTTTTGGCTTCTGTATGATTGGCAATAACATCGCCGTCCTTAGCGATATAAACCAGATAATACGGGTGAAGGCGGTTCTGCTGGTTGATATTAACGCCGTCATTGCGGTTACGCAGGGCAAATATAACGCCTGGTTTTAAGCCCAAGTGCGGCTGGGCAGGCACAACGGCATGCATCCCTTTGGGAACATCTTCCATATCGCCGTGTTGCTTAACATAGTTAATCAGATCCATGCGGAAGTCATTGAGGCCGAGATCGGTAATGGAAACGCCCGTTTTCAGGTCTTCCAGTTCAATCACTTCATCCTGCAGACGCCGGAGCTGCTCTTTACGATAAGCAACCTCGCTGCTCTTGGCCGTCAGCACGTTATCATCGCCCGTGGCCGTCACATCGGCAATGATCATGCGATTTTCCACGCGCTCTTTCAGATTGATGTATTCATCGAGCGTGATATCCGGCCAGTAATTGACAAGCTGGATGCTGGCATTGGGAGAACCGATACGGTCGACACGCCCGAAACGCTGAATAATGCGAACAGGGTTCCAGTGAATGTCGTAATTGATCAGATAATCGCAATCCTGAAGGTTTTGACCTTCGGAAATACAATCCGTGCCGATAAGAATATCCACCTCGCCCTTCACTTCGGGCATGACCAGAGCTTTTTCTTTTGAGCGCGGAGAAAACAGGGTCAGCAGCGATTGGAAATCATACCCCGTCCCCAGAGTCGATTTAGGCGCGCCCTGGCCTGTAACCATGCCAAAATGAAGACCGTCCTGCATGGTGGAAAGATTTTTATAAAGATAGTTCGCCGTATCAGCAAAAGCCGTGAAGATCAAAATCTTCTTATTATTGACGTTGATAGGATTGGCGATCTTATCTGCAATCTGCGCCTTCAGGTGCTGAAGCTTTGCATCATCCTCCGGCGTAATTTTACGCATGGATTCCAGAAGCGCCTGAATGAGATATAAATCACCATTCAGATCGTCCCTCCACCGCTCTACATCCATATCGGAAAGGCTGATTTTAACCTTACCGCCAACGCTGGTCTCATCATCCAGCGCACTATCAATATCGTCTTCCTCAGCCTCTAGATTTTCCAGACCCTCGGTAAAATCGGTGACGTTAATATCTTGCCCTGACTTATACTTCTCAATGGTCTGGAGCGTATTGGTCAGTTTTCCCTCTAGCGTTTCCAATGTCAGACGGAAAGACTCCACGGAGCTTTCCAAGCGCTTGAGAAGATTGGTCGTCATAAGAGCTTGAAGGCTACGTTCGCGGTCGGCCTGGCGGAACTTACCGCTGGAAAGCTCGGTATCGTACATCTCTTCGTATTTTTTGATACGGCTCGGCAGGATATAACTGATCGGCGCATAGACAGCCAGTTTCAGCAGTGAAAGCTGGCCGAAGATCTCATTGAAGCCCATCACATCATCGCGCTTGGTCAACGGAGAATGGACAGAGATCGGTTTGCGGCGCTCAGGGAATTTGCCGATGTCCTTGGTATCGTAGAACGTCTCGATATGCTTACGGGAACGAGCGATGGTGACGCTATCCAAGACCTCAAAGAAATCAAAGTCTAGTGTGTCGAGAATTGCACGGGCCGTGCGCTCTTCTGGCGGCAATTTCGACCAGACGTTAAAAGCCGACTGTGCGCGACGGAAAATTTCTTCAATACTGCGCTTGGTTTTCAGTTTGTCATTGAGCGCGTTGGATTCACCTTCATACGCCAGCGCAAGCTGGTTTTTCAGGTCATTGAAGCGATTATTGACGGGCGTGGCCGAGAGCATCAGAACTTTGGTTTTCACGCCTTCGCGGATAACCTTATTCATCAATCGCTGATAGCGCGTTTCCCGTTCCTTGAAGACATCGTTGTTGCGGAAGTTATGGGATTCATCAATCACGACCAGGTCGTAATTGCCCCAATTCACGCGATTGAGCGGAATGCCAAAGGACTCTCCCGATGTGCGCGACAAATCGGTATGGCATAGAACGTCATAGCCAAAACGATCCTGCGCGAAGATATTGGTCTTCAGGTTCTTATTATAGTTCAGCCAGTTATCCGCCAGCTTTTTCGGGCATAGAACCAGAACCGATTTATTGCGAAGCTCATAGTATTTAACGACAGCCAGAGCCGTGAAGGTTTTACCCAAGCCCACGCTATCCGCAAGAATGCAGCCGTTATAGGTCTCCAGCTTATTGATGATGCCGACGGCGGCGTCACGCTGATAATTGAAGAGCTTTTTCCATACCAGACTGTCCTGATAGCCCGTGCGGTCATTCGGCAGAACGTCCTCGTTAATATCTTCAAGAAACTCTTTGAAGATATTATAGAGCATCAGGAAATAAATGCGTTCCGGCCCGTTCTCCTGATAGACGGATTCAATATGGTCGCAAACCGCTTCAGTTACGTCCTGAAGCTTGGTCGGGTCATTCCAGATACGATCAAAGAGCTGAAGGTAGGTGGCGGTGTGCGCTTCGTCGTCGAAACGGTTGACGATATTGGAAACAGCATCGCCTGGCTGATACCCCAAATCCACGGCGGTAAAACCATGCAGAGGGGCGTATGCTGTTTTCTGCTCACCCTGGTCAGCGCAGATAAACTGCTGCATCTGGGATTTTGTCCGGTTCGAGCGGAACGTCGCCTTGTTCCGTATCCACTCCGCGCATTCCCTGGCAATCGCGCGCTGGGTCAGTTTGTTGCGAAGCTGGATTTCAAACTCGGAACCATAAAGGCTGCTTTCGCGGTGCGCTTTGGGGATGAAAAATTCGCGGCGCTCCTTGCGAACCTTGTCTGTGACCTCGTTGGCAACAAAAGTCGGAGCGGTAAAGATGAATTCCAAGGATTCGACCTTGGATAATTCTGCCTTCAACGCTTCATACGCATAGATTGAAAAACATGATGCCGCGATCTTGATCCTGGACTTCGGAAGGATTGAAGCCTTGAGGTCATCGCCAAGGAGCGCGTTGATGTTGTCTATAATCTTCATGACAGCACTACAGGCTCCGTGCCTTGTTCCAGCAGATCGATCAGGGCGGTGTAGATGTAAAGCCGTTCCTTGCCGGAGCCGCTGACGTCCTTCACGATCCCAAGCTCTTTCAGGTTGTTAAGCGCCAGACGCGCCGTCGGGACGCTGACGTCGAGCGCGGCGGCCATGTTGATCGCGTTCGAGATCGCTATCTTCTGAAGCTGGGCGTGCGCTTGCCGCGCCGTTATCCCTGCGCGTTTCAACGTGGCGATCTTGTCCTGGTCGGCCTTGAACAGCGCGGAGATCGCCTGGCTGGTGGCAACGACCTGATTGGAGGTCTCGGCGACGCCGTGCAGGAAATAATCCAGCCAGCCTTCCCAATCGCCCGCCGTGCGGACGGCTCCAAGGCGGCGGTAATATTCCTCGCGGTTATTCTTGAAGAACAAGCTGAGATAAAGGTTCGGCTGGCGCAAATCGCCCATCATGATGAGGAAGAAGGTGATGAGCAGACGCCCGATGCGCCCGTTACCGTCAAGGAACGGGTGAATGGTCTCGAACTGGACGTGGATCAGCCCCGCGTCGATCAGCGCGGCATACGACCGCTCTTCCTGATGCAGATATTTTTCAAAAGCGTCGAGGCATTCCATCAGCCGATCCGGCGGCGGCGGCACGAAGGCGGCGTTGCCAGGGCGCGACCCGCCGATCCAGTTTTGCGAGGTGCGGAATTCCCCTGGCTGCTTGTTGCTGCCACGACCTTTCGACAACAGGATGGCGTGCATCTCGCGGATCAGGCGCAACGATACGGGAAAACCCTCCCGCACACGTTTCAGCCCGTGTTCGAGCGCGGCGACGTAGGAGGAGACCTCCACCACATCGTCCACGGGAACGCTGGGCGCTTCGCCGCTTTCATGGAGCAGCAGATCGGACAGAGAAGATTGCGTGCCTTCGATCTGCGACGACAGCACGGCTTCCTTGCGGACGTAGTAATAAAGGAGCAGATTGCTGTCCGGCAGAATGTCGGCCACGGCGTCGAGCTTGCCCAACGCCTGACTGGCCTTGGACAACAACCCCTGCAACGGCAGAAGATTCAGGGGCGGCTGTGGCGGCAACGCCGGAGGCAGGAAAGCCTGATAGGATTCCCCTGCCGTGACGCTACATCTTATGTAAGAGCCGAGGCGGCCCTGATTGCCTTGCGCGCTATCGGACACGGCTATCCTTTCTTTACGATTCGATGAAAGAAAGGATAGATAAATACACTTTCTTTGTAAAGTCGTTAAATAAGGGGAGCTTGCCGGAAACCCCCTAAAAGAAAGATTTTGACTATTTTCTTTCTTTTTGGCATGGGAAAACCAGCCCTGGCGGGCTGCATGCGGGTTCGCCGCCATTCCCACCGCCGCGCTTGCTCCATGCCCGACCGTGGCCGGACGGCTTCTCCCGCGGTCCCGACGCTTGAAGGGTCTCGGTCCCCTGTAACGGCTGCGGCGCTCGTACCCTTCAAGGCTGGCCTTTTGGGGGCGCAAAGGGGAACGCGGCTTCCAGCCGCTATGCCGCCGCCTCCTTCGCAAGCGAGGAGATGTCGGCAATCTTCTGAAACTGCGCGAGGATGTCGCCATGGTTTTGCGCCAGATACCGCACGACCTTGGCATTGCCCAGCAAAGAGCCGAGATAGCCCTTGGTCAGCGTCAGGTTCAGGACATCCTTACCGTAATTCTCCTCAATCAGACGGTATTCGCGCTGGAGGCTCTCCATCTCGCTTTCCATGCGCGCCATCTGCTCCTCGTCCAGCCCTTTAATCTTTTTCGGCTTCTCCGGATCCACGAGCTGATCCTTGGGCGTGGCCGCCAGCAGCGCGCGGGCGTAGGTTTTCGAATAGGTGCCAGCATCGTTCATCAGCGTGGCAGCCTCGATCTGACGGAAAGGCTTCATGCGTTTCAGGATCGGGAACGTGGCGATCGGCACCATCTTGTCCTTTAAAAGCTCCGCCGCCTCGGCGCAGACGCCGTTGAGCAGATCGCGCCTGGTGGCGATGCTGCGCACATCGATATTCAGCGCCGCCGCGATCTTCGCCTCCGGCACGCCGCGCTCGATCGCCCGCAGGATCATCTTGTGTTCCATGACGGTGGACAGGCGGTTGATATGCTTGTTGTAGGTAAAGGCTTCGTCGTCGGTGGATATCAGGCACGTCACCTCGGTTTCGCCCAGCTCTTTGAGCGCCTCGATGCGCATATGGCCGTCGAGCAGGATGTATTTGCTGCGCGCGTGCGGATCGCGGCTGACCACGGGCGGCTCGATAATGCCGACCTCGCGGATGGAAGCGAGGATTTGGCGGTATTTTGGGCTTTTGCGGGCCGCAGGCGTCACCATCTTGATCGACACGATCTGATCGACGCTGAGGTCGACGGTTTGTTTGTCGAAGCCTGCCTTGATTTCACCCTTGGGGATTTTTTGTTTCTGCCGTGACTCCTTAGCCATGCGCGCGGCCTTTCTCATCCATGAGTCCGGCCAGCGGCTTGGGCAGCGTCGTCAGCCCTTCCGCACGCAGCAGCGTGCTGAAATGCTCGTCCTGAAAAAGCTGCCTCAGGGCTTCGGTCACGAACAACATGCGGTTGGACACAGCATCGGCCTTGCGCGTCAGCAGGCGCTTGCGGTCAACCTCACGCTGATAAACCTTCAACACATCCTGCACGGACAGGGCTTTATCGCCCTTGTCCCGTTTTGGGCGTTTACCGCGCTCGTCAAGTAAGGTTTTTCCGCGCCGCTTGCGCGTGTCGATCAGGCGCTTGGCCAGGAGCAGGCGGTTGCCGCGCAGTTGCTTAGTTTCATAAGCTTCATGTAAAGCGCGCTGCTCGTCTTCGGGGTTTTCGGCGATACGGATAGCCAGCGTGATCGGCATATGTCCGGCCTCGACGGCGGAGAGCAGTCGCTCCTCTCCACGCCCCATCAAATTCAGGACGCCGCTAACGTAATCTCTCGCAAGCCCCGTTTTGTCAGCGATCTGCTGCGCGTCATAGCCCTGTTTTTGCAATATCTCGATACCCTGCAGCAGATCGTTGGCGCGGTGCTGGCGGCGGGCCAGGTTCTCTACCAGGCTCATGATCAGCGCCTGCTCCTCGCTGGCGTCGATGACGATGGCGGGAATTTGGGTCTGCCCCACGGCCACGAAAGCCTCGATCCGGCCCTGGCCGCAGATCAGGTCGTATTCCTTGCCCTCGATTTTGGCGCGGCTGGGCGTAACTGTGATCGGGCGCTTCATGCCCACCTGGGTCATGTTCGTGGCGATTTCCATGAACACTTTTTGATCGCGTACACGGGGATTGAGAATATTGATCTTCTCGATCGGAATCATTTTTATTTCAGAGGCGCGTTTACCTTTGCTTTTTGTCATGCGGCCTCCGGCAAGACGGCGCGTTCCGCCATCATGAAAAATTGTTCAAGATCGTCGAAGCGATACGCCTCGAGCGACAGGTGATTGTTTTCCGCAAGGCGTATCTGCGGGTTCTCCACGTCGATGGCGGGGATCAGGTAATAGTCGAGGATTTGGCGGTTGTCCGGCTCCATGCGCACGACGATGGTGATGTCCGGCATTAACCCCGTGTCGAGCTGAATTTTCCAGCGATTGCCGCCCGTCGGCGTCTGGGCGCAACGACAGATGACCAGGGACGCCTTGATCTCGTTGTTGACGATCAGGAAGTCGTTCTGCACCTCGCGGTGAACGTGGCCGCCATATTCCTGAATTTTGCGGATGACGCCCTCAACCACCTCCGGATACATCTGGCGCAGGCGCTTGTTGTCCTCGATGTAGCGCATATCGCGCCCAGGATCATAACCGATCAGCTTATAGGCTTGGCTTAAGCCCCCGAAACGGTGGGCGTAAACGCTGCTGGACGGCATATCGTCCGTTTCGTCGATCAGAATGCCGGACAGCCAGCCTTGTTTTTCATGCAGCATGCGTAGTTTGACCAGCATTTCGTCATTTGAAAATCTGCGGCTGCGTTCACGGATGATGCCTTGCGCGGCAAAAAAATACTTCGGCTCGACAATGGCCTCGAACACGCCATCCGCGCGCACCCACATCTCCGGTGAATTCTCGACGCGGCGCTTTTTCAGCTTGTAGGAACGGCGGTTGAAGACGTTATTGCCGATGTATTTTTCATTGGTGAGGATGGTATGGACAACGCCGCGCGTCCATTCGCGGTCAAGGTCGGTTTTAAGACCCTGCATATTCAGGCGCACCGCGATCTGGGATTCCAGCAAGCCTTCTTCCGTGAAGGCGCGGTAAATCCAGCGCACCGTCGCCACTTCGTCGT
>CALBME010000177.1 GCA_937896295.1 uncultured Micavibrio sp.
GCCTAAAGCGCTTCCATTTACAATCCTGGGCTTTGACGATGGGCGATATTATTATTTGCCGAAAATGGAAAGCCAGATTGTTGAGTTGACGGCTTCCGGGCATTCCCTTTCCAATTTGTTGCGCCTTGCACCTTATGAGTATTGGGAGGACAGGTTTTTACAGGGGCGGGATGCGCCGACAAAGATGGCGTTAAAGGCGCAACAGGCACTTATGACGGCCTGCCAGTTGCGCGGGGTATTCCGGCCAGAGATTTCAGTCAGGGGCAACGGTGGATGGCTGGATGAAGGCCGGGCAGTGTTCAATTCCGGGGACTATCTCTGGGTAAACGGTGAACGCCATGCGCTATATAATTTCAAAAGCAAATTTACATATGTTAGATCATTGAATATCGGGGAGCCTTTGGAGGCATTGACCAGCGCGGAAGCCTATAAGCTGCGCGAGATATGCGAAATGCCCTCATGGGAGAATAAGCTTTCAGGATCGTTGCTGGCTGGGTGGATCGTGATTGCGCCCGTCTGCGCCATGCTGAAATGGAGACCTCATGTATGGATTACCGGCCAGGCCGAAGCCGGGAAAACGACTGTCCTGGGCATCGTGCGCGAGACACTTGGGCAGCGCATGATAAAGGTAGACGGCGGCACGACGGAGCCGGGCTTGCGACAAAGCATTAAATGGGATGGCTTGCCGGTTCTCTTTGATGAAGCCGAGGGCGAGAGCGACAAGGCGAAAAGTCAGATGGAGGACGTTATGCAGTTCGTGCGTAAGTCATCATCAGGCGGATATGTTTTAAAGGGGAGCGCAACCGGGCAGGCGTCTAGGTTCCCATGCCGTTCCGCGTTTTGTTTTTCAGCAATCACGCCGCCGGTCAAACATTTTGCAGATGAAACTCGCCTGACATGGATGGTCATTAAAAAGAATACCGCGCCTGATGCGATGGATCGTTATCTTGAATTATTGTCGAAAATAAAACAGACCATTACACCAGAGTTTGGCTTGCGATTGCTTGGCAGAACCATGGATAATTTGCCTGTTTTGCTTGATAATATAGACACATTTACAATCGCGGCGGCTGAGTTATTAGGAAGCAGGAGGGCGGCGGATCAAATAGCGCCTATGCTGGCCGGTTTATATCTTCTGAGTAAGACAAATAAAATAACGGTGGATGCAGCGCGGGCATGGATTGCACAACATAACTGGACATTCCACACAGCTATATCAGAAATGAAAGACCATGACAGGCTTATACAGTACATATCGACTAGAATGCTGAGGGTAACTGTATCGGGTCAGCAGAAGGATGTGACCATAGGAAATTTAATTTTGTGCGCAGCGCGAAAACTAAATATATGCAGCGATGATGAGGCAGATAGGGCGCTTAGAAGCACAGGCATTATGATTAAGAATGATCGTGTCATCTTCGCAAATGTATGCGCGACGCTAAGTGATAAATTAAAAAGCACAACATGGTCGTCAAAATATTCAGGAACCCTATCAAACATCGACGGTGCGATAAAGACTGACAATCAGTATTTTGCGCCTGGGCTAAAGTCAAAAGCCGTGAGTATTCCATTGTCTGTGTTTTCGGACGGGTCTCAATTACCATTAGATTACGATAACGAGGAAGAAATAAAATGGTAAATTTATATCCGCACCAAGAGGAGTTTATAGAAGGATTGCGGACTGCAATGCGGTCTAAGAAAAAAAGCGTACTTGGCTGTTTTCCAACGGGCGGAGGAAAAACGATGGTCGCATCGTTTATGATCCGTGGCGCACTTGAAAAGGGCATGGGCATTATTTTCATGGTGCATAGAAAGGAATTGCTTGAACAGACTTCAAACACATTTACGCGGTTGGACATTCCGCATAGCTACATTGCGGCGGAGAAAAGTTATAATCCCTATGTGAATTGCCACATTGCCATGGTGGATACGTTAAAAAACAGGCTGGATAAAGTTACAAAGCCTAAAATCCTTATTGTCGATGAATGTCATCACAGCACATCACCAACGTATAAAAAGGTTTTGAAGTGGGCGCAGGATGGCGGGGCGTACGTTATTGGGTTGACAGCCACGCCTATACGGTCAGACGGGGCCGGACTTGATGATATTTATGATGATATGGTTTTGGGAAAAGACGTTTCATGGCTGATTGAAAATGGATTTCTATCTAAATACAAAGCTTATGCGCCAGACATTCCAGATTTATCGAATGTAAAAACTGTCATGGGTGATTATGCCGTGGGGCAGTTGGCAGAAGCCATGGCGAACGGCGCTATTATTGGCAGTTCAATCACGCACTGGAAAAAACACGCTTTGGGTAAAAAAACAATTGGATTTGCGCCGAACATTCTTACATCAAAAATGCTGACTGAAAAATTTTTAGAGAGCGGAATTTCAGCGGCTCATGTGGACGCGGAAACCGATAAAGATGATAGACGCAAGATCATTATAGATTTTGCTGACGGTAAAATTGATGTCCTTTGGAATATGGGATTGTTTGGCGAGGGGCTTGATTTATCCGCCATGACTGGCCGGGACGTTCCGATTGAAGCCGTTATTTTATACAGGCCGACGAAAAGCCTGGGGCTGCATTTGCAGCAATGCGGACGTGCATTAAGGCGCAAGCCTGAGCCAGCTATAATTTTAGATCATGCCGGAAATCTGATGCGGCATGGATTTCCTGATAGTAAATTTGAATGGTCGCTTGAGGGGAAGAAAAAAGATAAACATGAAGTCAAAATAAGGTCATGCCCGCCGCCATGTTATGCGACATACGAGCCGCAGAGATTTTGCCCTGAGTGCGGGTATGATAATAATCCGCCTGTGGATGATAACGAACCAGCCGATAAAAAGGGGCCGGACTGGATACCTGGTGAATTAAAGGAAATGACTAAGGAAGATTTGGAGGAGTTCCGCATGAAAAACAAAAGCAAGAAAAACGCAATGCTGGCAAAGGCGAAAACAATGGATGATCTGGAAGCTATACGCGCCATGATGAAGTATAAGCAGGGATGGAAATATCACGTCGCACAGTCCAAGGGGATACGGGCATGACCTATGGCAAGGGAATGATATTATTCGCCGCTGAAGATATTCCAGAGAACATTGAAGAAGCGCGGGAGTATATCAAGCGTATCAATGCGACCCAAGAGGATGTGAAAATCGTCCGGTGCGACGGTGATTTATTAGTTGTATGTAAGAGGACGTTCGATGTCAGGACAGAGTGAAGGCGATATAATGCGGCTGATTATGATGGAGCTGAGTAAGGCTGGCTGCATCGTGTGGCGTAACAACGTTGGCGCTTTGAAGGATGCGACCGGGCGGCTGATACGATATGGGCTTTGCGAAGGCAGCTCAGACCTGATAGGAATTGCGCCAGATGGCCGCATGATAGCCATGGAAGTGAAGCGGCCTGGAAAGAAACCGACGCCAGCGCAATGCATGTTTATTGATGCCGTGCGGCGCAAGGGTGGAATTGCTGGCGTGGCGACCAGTGCGGCGGAAGCATTGCATATATTAAATGGCGGAATATGTTCCTATTGATTGATTGACGAAAATTCGTCAACATCCTCTTACAGGTTTCGCAGTACGCGGAAGGCGGGCCGGGGGTTTGGCAACGTTGCGGTTGAACAATCCCGGCCCGTCACTTTTCAAATCATTCGGGGGATATCATGATACACACAGGAATTTTAAATTGCATTGTGGCTGCAAAGAACAATGATAGCCACTGGGCGGATCAGGCGATTGCCGAGATCAGTCTTATTAGCGGCAACAATTACCAGTTCCAGCGCAATACAGAGCCTAATAAAATCACTTACACAATCATGAGAGTTCACAATGGCGACAGTCATCGCAATCAGGATATTAAACCAGACGGAATGCCTATTCCTCGGCCACGGTACAATGGGCCGGATAGGGGATCAATGGGCGGCGGAATTAATTCATGCAGCAAAGGAGATGCGTAATGCTTCGCGTAATGTTAATGGTGTTTTTGTGCATCGGTTTCGCGGGGTGCGTGAACGGCCACGATATTAAAGCGTGTGAAGATTTTGGACATTCAAAAGGAGAATGTTATGACGCTTTTAAACCATAGATGTTCAAGAAAAGACTGTCTTAATATTCCTGAATACAAAAGAGGCAACAGTTTTCTTTGTGTAAAACATAACCGTTTTTCCCAAATGATAAATAGCGCTAAAACAAATAATAAACTTGTTCCAACGCAAGATGATTTGGAAAAAATGTTTAATGAAAAAATGGTTTGCAAAGATTGTAATATAGATATGGTCTGGACCAGAAAAGAAAGTCAATCAAGGGTCATAACCCTGCAACATTATAGGAACGGAAGTTTAGGACTCGTTTGTATGTCTTGTAATTCTAGGCACGGCGCAATGAAAGATGACAGCTTTTTATTAATGCCCAAAGACTTTAAATATTGCCCTTGTTGTAAAATTGAAAAACATTCAAATTACTTTGAATATTATAATTTGCCGAACGGCAAACAAAAAAGGAGAAGTTTTTGCATTGAATGCGCTAGAGAAAATTACAAGATATGGGCGCGGGAAAATAAAGAAAAACATGCAAAACGTATAAGAGAATATAGGCTTAAAAGAAAGATCGATGGAAACCCTCTGAATAGAAAAAAGCCATGACCGCCACTATAACCCTCAAGCCAAACTACGTCGCCAACCGCATCGCATACACGGCGCGCACGGCATGGATGCAACCGAAGGAATTTTACGACATGACCGGGATACAATGCCCGGTTGATGCTGCGATGATTGAGGCAGAAGGAAAGACAAAGCAATGAGTTATCAGGACTACATAAATTCTAAACTGGTTTTATCTGAAGCTGTTGGGCTGGATACAGTGCCGCCGTTGCGGGATCATTTATTCGATTTTCAACGCGACATCGTGTCATGGGCGTTAAAGCGCGGAAAAGCTGCAATTTTTGCGGATTGCGGTATGGGTAAAACCGCGATGCAGTTAGAATGGGCATCGCACATTCCAGGCAATGTTCTAATACTTGCGCCACTGGCGGTATCACAACAGACAGTGCGCGAAGGTGAAAAGTTCGGCATCACTGTCAAATATTGCCGCGAACAAGAGGCGGTTGAGCCGGGTATTACAATCACAAACTATGAAATGCTTGAGCACTTTGATCCTAATTATTTCACTGGCGTTGTTTTGGATGAAAGCAGCATCATTAAACATCGTGATGGAAAATATAGATCCATGTTGATTGAGGCTTTCGCAAAAACGCCGTATCGTCTTGCTTGCACCGCAACGCCTGCACCAAATGATTATATGGAGCTTGGAAACCATTCCGAGTTCCTTGGTATCATGAACATGACAGAAATGCTGGCAACTTTTTTTGTTCACGATGGCGGAGAAACGCAAAAATGGCGCATCAAGGGACACGCTCAATCTGATTTCTGGACGTGGTTATGCTCATGGGCAATCATGATCCGCAAGCCGTCTGACCTTGGGTATTCTGATGATGGATTTATTCTGCCGCCCATAAAATACGTTGAGCATAAAATTGCCGTTGCAAAACCAACGGAAGGATTTTTGTTTGCATTAGAAGCCCAAACGCTATCGGAGCGTATAGCAGCGCGCCGGTCAACGGTGAGCGAGCGTGTATCTGAATTGGCCTATATCGTCAATCGCTCGGATGAACCATGGATTATATGGTGCAATTTAAACGCTGAAAGCGAAATGCTTGCAGACGTTATTGACGATGCGGTTGAGATACGCGGATCGGATAATCCGGAATACAAAGCGCAAACAATGCTTGATTTTTCCGAAGGCCGCATAAGGGTGTTAGTTACCAAAGCGTCAGTCGCAGGGTTCGGATTAAATTGGCAGCACTGCAATAATGTTGGATTTGTCGGTCTGTCTGACAGTTGGGAACAGTATTATCAAGCTGTTCGCCGTTGCTGGCGCTTTGGCCAGAAAAATACTGTGAACGTCCACATTGTCACGGCGTCGACCGAGGGCGCAGTCTTATCAAACATCAAACGCAAAGAGAAAGACGCGGAAGCTATGGCTAAGAATATGGTTGAACATATGAAGGAACTGAACATCGCCAATATCCAAGGCGCGGCCCGCGAGCGAGATGCATACGCAACCGATATTGCCGAAGGATCAAACTTTGTCATGTACCTTGGCGATTGCTGCGACAGCATCAAGAAAATGCCAGATAACAGCATTCATTATTCTATATTTTCGCCGCCGTTTGCCAGCCTTTACACTTATTCAAACTCGGCGCGGGACATGGGCAATTGCAAAGATGACGATGATTTTTATAAACACTTTGCGTTTTTGATCGATGATCTTTATCGCGTCATCATGCCCGGTCGCCTTGTCAGCTTTCACTGCATGAACATGCCGACATCGAAAACCAATCATGGATATATTGGCATTCGTGATTTTCGCGGAGACCTTATAAGGCTTTTTGAAAAGGCAGGGTTTATATTTCATTCCGAGGTTTGCATCTGGAAAGACCCTGTCACGGCCATGCAAAGGACAAAAGCTCTTGGATTGCTACATAAGCAACTGAAAAAAGACAGCTGCATGAGCAGGCAGGGCATCCCCGACTATCTGGTCACGATGCGTAAGCCCGGCGACAATGAAGAACGTGTCACGCATACAGCCGAGGATTTTCCAGTCCAGCTTTGGCAGAACTATGCAAGCCCCGTATGGATGGACATTAATCCATCGGACACGTTGCAATATAGGTCAGCGCGTGAGCATGACGATGAGCGCCATATTTGCCCTTTGCAATTGGAAGTAATCCGGCGTGGTTTAAAGATGTGGAGCAATCCAGGCGACACAGTTCTAAGCCCGTTTGCTGGCATCGGATCTGAAGGATATGTCAGTTTGCAGGAAGGGCGGCGGTTCATTGGATTTGAGTTGAAAAAATCCTATTATGAGCAAGCGGTCCGCAATTTGAAAGACGCGGAGATGACTGCGAAAAATGACCTGTTTACACTGGCCGGATAACCCATGACCCTAAACCTATCACCCGGCCAGTCGTCTGCGACACGTCCCAGCCAGGCGCTTGTATTGGTAGGGGCGCAATGACCGCCTATTACAACGAAATCGAACCGTATGCCGCTGACTGGCTGGAAAACCTGATTGCGGCCGGACATATCGCGCACGGAATCGTTGACCGCAGGAGTATCGAAGATGTCCGACCAGATGAACTTTTGGGATTCACACAGTGCCATTTCTTTGCCGGAATTGGCGTCTGGTCATTCGCCCTGCGCGGTGCCGGATGGACCGACGACAAGCCGGTCTGGACTGGATCATGCCCCTGCCAGTCTTTCAGCGCGTCAGGCAAAGGAAAGGGGTTTGCTGACGAGCGGCACTTATGGCCGGCATGGTTCCACCTTATCCGCCAGTGCCGCCCTAGCGTCATTTTTGGCGAACAGGTTGAAAATGCGATCAATCACGGATGGATCGACCTTGTTCAATCTGACCTGGAAGGTGAAGGTTACGCCTGCGGGCCGGTCGGTTTTCCGTCTTGCGGCGTCGGTGCGCCGCATATCCGTTCCCGATTGTGGTTTGTTGCTGAAAGGCTGGCCGACGCCGACGGCACAATCGCCAAACAGCTTGCGCGGCCAGGGGCAAGATCCGATGAAGCGAAAGACGCAAGGCCATGCGGTCAACCTTACGGATGCGGTTACGTTAGCGTCATGGCCAACACCAAAAAGTCAGAATGCGAACAGTCCGGCGGATCATGGTCAAGGCGGGGCGGATTTACAGACAAAAGCGCAGCTTGCGGCATGGCTGGCGCGGCCATTGAACGGCCCGGCCCGGTTAACGGCTTCTGGCGAAATGCTGACTGGATCGGATGCAGGGATGGAAAGTTCCGGCCAGTTGAACCCGGCACATTCCCGCTGGCTTATGGGGCTTCCGCCAGAGTGGGACGCCTGCGCGCCTATGGCAACGCGATCAACAAGGAAGCCGCGCAAGCCGTGATTGAGGCATACTTAGAAAAAAGCCCCTGACCGGGGCTTTAATTTTAAACCGCTTTCAAACTGCAAGCCGCAGTCTTTCCGCGTTCCTGTTTTTTATCAAACTCGACCATCTGGCCTTCTTGTAACGATCGCATACCGGACTTCTCAATCTCGGTAATGTGGACAAATACATCAGATCCGCCGTTATTCGGGCAGATAAAGCCATAGCCTTTGGTCTCGTTGTACCATTTAACCTTGCCCTGTTGCATCGGTCGCCTCCGTTTTGGGTTTGCGCGGCGATTTAGGTGGCTCAGGCGGTGCATCTTCAACCGCGTGACCGGCTTTCATGGCTTCATATACTGCCTCGGCGTTCATGACTTCGGCTGTAACGTCATCCTGGGTGACGAATTTAATGGCGGATTTTACGCTGCCAGCATTGACATAGCGAATTTCAGCGCCCTTGGTGACTTTAAAAATAGGCATAGAATAGTTTCCTTCTAGGTGGTGGTTTCGAGGCGTTCTTACCTCGCTGGATGGCCGTGATTTAAGCCAGGAGAAGCTATCACGGCCATCGTGCGAACTAAGCAGCCGAAGCGGGGGTTTCGTCTACTTTGGTTTCGTCGGGCGTTTCAGCGGGTGCAGGCGGCTCGACGTGTTCGATGGGTTGTTCTTTTGTTTCATCTTCGGACATGGCATTTCCTTTCGAGGTTCATAAGGGGCAAATTTTACAGGATATTTAATTAAAATCAAACTCTTTCGGCCTTAAACGCCGCCTCTATCTTATTGAAATTTGCCTTTTGAGGAATATATATGCCGTTCTTAATGCGATTGAACCCGGCAACAGACATGCCGTATTTTTCGCAAAACTGGCGCTCGCTTAATGGATCTTTTTTCCGCAGGCGCAGCTTTTCCAGTCGTTTTGACCATTTTTTTATAGCCTCGATCTTTTTGTGCATTTCTTCAATTCTATCGCTCATATATTAATATATCCTTGATTGCCGAATTTTTGTCAATACTGATTTTTTTATTGACGAATATTCGGCAATGCCCTAATGTCTGGATAACGCCAACGCAACGGAGCCGATAATGCTGGATCATCTTCTAAAACAGATCAGGGAAATATCAGAACAATTATCAAGCCATCTTGATAAAAACGACCTTTTAGAGGTTGAAGTTTTTCACGGCTTCACGGCGGAAGAAATATGCGCTGCAATTTACGATCATCTTGTGCCCACAATTAAATCCGAAATCCAAAGGAGATTAGACCAGTGAGTAACTTACCCGCAATTATCGAAGCCAAAGACCTTGTATCGTTTAATGACGATGCGTTTAGCGAGTTCTTAGCCCGCGTCCGCAATGACTATGCGGTGAAAAATCCCGATATATCGACGGAGAAAGGCCGGGAGGAAATCAAATCCGCCGCTTATAAAGTCGCCAAATTAAAGCGCGATGTTGAACGCCAGGCGGATAAACTGAAAGAGGACGCGCAGAAAACCATTAAATCAATCAATGATGGCAAGAAAAAAGCATTGGAAAAAATGCAGGAATTGCAGGACGAAATCCGCAAGCCTGTAACCGATATGGAGAATGCAGAGGCCAAGCGCATTAAACAGCGTGAGGACTGGATTGCGTCGATTACAGGCATGGCGGAAATACCGTTTGATGCACCGATTAATCTCATATCCGAGCGCATTAAAAACCTTGAAAATTATGCCGACTATGACTGGCAGGAATTTAAAAACCGCGCCACGATGTCGATCAGCGTGACCCGCGACGCACTGACCGGCGCACTGGCGCGGCGGCAGAAAGAAATTGACGATGCCGCGGAGATCGAACGTCAACGCGCACTGGATGCAGCATGGCTGGAGGCATATCATGAGGCTGTGCGGGAAAATGACCGTATTGATAATGAGGCATTGCTTGAGGCACAGCGCAAGGAAGCGGCAGAACGGGCGGCGTGGGATGCGATGTATCATGAAGCTGAGATGGAAAACCGTAAAATTGATGATATGGCCCGGATCGAGCGGGAGCGTATCGCAAACGCATGGCTTAAAATGTATGAGGAAGCCAGCGAAGAAAACCGCCGTCTGGACAGGCTGGCACAAGCCGAGGCCGATCGTCTGGCCGCTATAAAGGCTGGTGAGGATGCGGAATGGCTGCGGATGTACCATGAGGCCGATAAGCACAACACCGCACTGGATGCGGCGGAGAAGTCGCGGAAGGATGAAGCGGATCGTATTGAACGGCAGCGCCTGGCCGATGAAGCCGAGCAAAAACGCCGGGACGGTGACGTTGCGCATAAGGCTGGCGTTAATCGCGCAGCACTGGCAGCGATTATTGAGGCTGGCGGCGTAACGGAAGTGGCTGGCAAGGCTATCATCACCGCCATAGCCCAAGGCAAAATACCGAACGTGAAAATTATCTATTGACGAATATCCGTCAATATGAAACTATCTTAATAACAAAGGATTGAACATGACTATCATCTATCACGACAATATCATACAAGGAAGCGAAGAATGGCACGCAATGCGTTGCGGCCTTCTTACTGCCAGCGAAATGAAACTTATCATCACGCCGACGCTTAAGATCGCCAGCAATGAAAAAGAACGCCAGCACCTTTACGAGCTGGCCGCGCAACGGATAACGAAATACGTTGAGCCGCATTATATCAGTGATGATATGTTGCGCGGACATGATAACGAAATCCTTGCACGTGCGAAATATGCCGAAAAATATGCGCCAATAAAAGAGGTTGGATTTATCACGAATAATAAATGGGGATTTACATTAGGATATTCTCCTGATGGGCTTGTCGGTGACGATGGGCAAATCGAAGCTAAATCACGCCGTCAAAAATATCAGGTTGAGGCTATCGTATCAAACGAGGTGGATACTGATTTTGTTATTCAGCTTCAATCAGGACTTGTTACGTCGGAGCGCAAATGGGTTGACTTTATATCGTATCATGGCGGCATGCCCATGTTTGTAAAGCGCGTTTATCCTGATGTAAAAATACAAATGGCCATCTTGGAAGCATCAGCCGCATTCCATGACAGGTTGAAAGTGGTAATGGAAAGATACGAATTTGCCGCGACTAAGTTTTTCCCAACGGAAAGGGTTATTGAGGAGGAAATGATATGAGTGACATGCTTGACGTTATCAAGCCGAAATCAGATCAATTAAATGCAGATGATTTGATTGGTGGCCCTATAACCATTAAAATCACAGGCGCATCTGTCAAAAAAGGCACCGAGCAGCCAGCGTCTATATTTTTTGAAGGCGACAACGGCAAGCCATACAAGCCCTGCAAATCCATGATGCGTGTCATGGTAAAGGCGTGGGGTAATGACAGCCAGAAATATAAAGGTAAGTCCATGACATTGTACCGTGACGATAAAGTTAAATGGGCTGGCGCAGCAGTCGGCGGCATTCGTATATCGCATATGTCGCATATTCCTGAAGCTATCACAATGTCGCTGACGGAGAGCAAGTCGAACAGGAAGCCCTTTACTGTTCAGCCGCTTGCAGTTTCCGATGTAAAGCCGATCAGCGATGATGAATACGCCAAGCTGCAATCCGGCATAAGCAATGCGGCAACCGAGCATAGCTTAATCGAGATCAAGAATGCGATTGCTGATCAAGGCCCACGCATGAGTTTGGATCAAAAAAATAAACTGCAAGAGTTATATAAAAAACAGCTTGATACTGTTAAAAATGTACCGTTTCCAGGAGATTAAAAATGACAGTGCAGCCAACAAAAGAAATTGATGAGGCTATCAGCAAGCTTGAAGAAAAATGGAAGCGTGACATAGCCGCTCTCCGCTCTGAACTCGCCGCTATGAAGGGCGATGGGGTGTGGAGGCCGAAACACGGGGATGACTATCATTTTGTAAATTACACGGGCGGAATATTAATAACGGTCTGGGAAGATGATTGCGATGCTGACAAAACCTGTCTCGCAATGGGCAACTGCTTCCGCACCCGCGAGCAAGCCGAACTTCACGTCCGCAACCTTCGCACCCACCAGCGCCTACGTGAGATGGCGGGGGAATGGAAACCGGATTTGCGGGACGACGAACAACAGAAATGGTTCATCGCATGGGACATATCAACTTCAAAACCTACTGCCGATTACATAAACTATTGGATTGTCGCAGGTTGCGTATATTTCGACAGCAAGGAAGCGGCACAGGCTGCTATTGATGCGATAGGGATTGAGGATTTGAAGGCTTATTTGATTGGAGAAGGGTGATGGAGAAGATGTACCGTTTTCACTGGCTGGATAAAACTACCAGTGAAGGTATGGGCAGAGATGAAGCAGATGCATTCTCACGCCTTGGATTTGGCGGCGGCGCAATCCGCGCACTCGATTATTTTGAGGTAATAGAAACAGAGGACGATAAATCATGACCACCCCCGCCCAAAGCCTGAAGCCAACTCACTGGATGCCCTTACCCGCAGCCGATGCGGAGGATGTGTGATGGCATGTATCTGCCAGAATTGCCAAGGCCCAAAACCAGATCATTATCACCGCGCCTGTGAAAAGTGCAGGGCAAAATGGCGTAAAGACAAAAAGCCGAAAGCAAAAGAGTTCTGGCTTGTTTTCACGCACGGCATACACAAGGACGCTGTGACATGCGCCGCCTTCGGACATAACCCGGTTGCTGATTATCGCGGCCTGCCAAACTATATAGGCTACAGAAAGATCACGGTTGATATGGAGAACTTGCAGACATGACCCCCGACGAGAAGAAAAAGCAGATTGAGGAGGCTTTGAAGCTGCATGATGATGACCGTGGAGAAGGCGGACATTCATATATTTCTAAGCCCATACTACAAGCTGCCCGCGACCTGCTCAGATTGCTGGAGGAAATGCCGGGTGAACTGCCAGAAGAAAGCGCGGGAATTGGGATGATGTCCCTTGGATGGGTCAGAGGCCACAACGCGCTGCGCCAGAGGGTTATTGGGATTTTGATGGGGGATAAAGGATGAC
>CALBME010000178.1 GCA_937896295.1 uncultured Micavibrio sp.
CTTGATCTCGGTGAGCTGAAGCAGATTTTCCACCTCCGCCGGCAGGGCGCCGAAAATTCCGGCAAGATCGATGCCGCCGTCACCCGGCAGCAGCCGCTCGCAGCGCGCGGTGTGGATGAGGTCAGCCTCGGTCGCGGGGATGCCGGCGGGCGCATCGCAGATCTGCGCATAGGCAAGCCGGTTCGCCGGGATCGCGGCGAGGTCTGCCGGCGTGGTCGTCGAGCGCGCGGCATGAAGCGCGTCCACCAGCACCCGGCCGTTCGCCTGCCCGGCGGCCTCGACGATGCGAAGCGCTGACGTCGCGTCCTTCACGCCCGTCCACGGCATGAATTCGAGGTTGGCCGTCAGCCCGAAGGGGGCTGCCATCTCGCAGAACCGCGCGAAACGCCCGGTCAGTCTGGCTTCATCGGGATCATCGCCCGCCACGAGGATCGCCTTGGCCCCGAGCGCGCCGCAGACATCGAGAAAGGCGCCATACGCTTCCGGCACGAAGTCCTGATCGATGCGGATGATCTCGACATCGAAGACGCGCACCCCCGTCTCGCGCAGGGCGGCTTGCGTTGCGTGCAGCAGCGCCTTTTCCCCGATCAGCGGGCTGAAGGCGCCGCCCGGCGCTGCCGGCGTGATCCGCAGGCCAACGGCGGCATAACCGAGCCTCGCCGCCAGCCGGATCGCCTCGGGCGGCGCCAGCGGCGCGGCGGTGAGGTAGGCGAGGGAAAAGGCGCGCGCCATCGTCACCATTTTCCCCGGCCTTTCTGAATACAGCGAAAAATACTTCGAAGTTGCCAATGACATGGTTGCGCGGGGCTTTGCCGTTGCCTGCGTCGACTGGCGCGGCCAGGGCATGGCATGGCGCCACAACGATAACCGCGACAAGCGCTATCACGATGATTTCGCCGACGACGTTCAGGATGCGCATTTCTATCTCAAATCCATCCCTGTTCCGTCCGGCCTGCCGCGCATCATGCTCGCCCATTCCATGGGCGGTCATATCGGCATGCGCGTCCTGCATGAAACGCCGGATGCCTTTACCTGCGCCGTACTGACCGCGCCGATGTTCGGGCTGAACGTGCCAGAATCCGCCGCCATGGGCATTGCCCGCACCCTGTCTTTCATGGGGATGAGCGACTCTTACCTGCCCGCCCACGGTCCATGGACACGCACGCGCCTTGACGCCAATCTGAGCATCCTGTCCACCGACCCGGACCGCAAAAACATGCAGGTGTATTGGATGGAAAACATCCCCGACCTGCGTATGGGCGGCCTGACCGTCTCATGGATACGCGCGGCACTGAATTCCATGCGCCTGGTCCGACAGCCCGGATATTTAAAAAAGGTGACCACCCCGACCCTGCTTGTGCGCGGCGGCCATGAAATGGTCGTCTCCAACGCCGCCATCGCCCAGGTCGCGCAGTCGTTGCCGCATGCGGAATTATTGACGATTGAAGGCGCCATGCATGAAGTTATGATGGAAGACGACCGTTACAGAACCCAGTTCTGGGACGCCTTCGACGCATTTGTTGCCAAACATCTGACCTAGGGAGTAATCTGCCCCCATGCCACTGGAATTCAAACGCCTCGCCGACCGTACGCTCTACGCGCTGCAGCTGGCATTGGAACAGAACGATCTCGAAGTTGCCGAACTGCTGGGCCATGCGCTGGAAAAGGCGCTGACCCGCATGTCGGGCGGCAGGGACTTTGTCGAACGCCGCGATTTCGACGCTGAATACGCAGCCGCGATGCAGGGCTTAAGCGACCTGCGCGCCCGTCTATAACAGCTTCGTCCACTCGTCTTCGGTTAAAATCGTCACGCCCAGTTCTTTGGCTTTCTTAAGCTTGGATCCGGCATCTTCACCTGCGACCAGATAATCGGTCTTGGACGATACGCTGCCCGACACCTTGGCCCCCGCCCGTTCCGCCTGCGCCTTGGCTTCGTCGCGCGACAGGGTCGGCAGCGTACCGGTAAACACCACCGTCTTGCCCGCCACTTTGGAATTGCCGATATCCGGCGCGATGTATGGTTCTACCGTAACAAAAGACAACAAATCCTGAAGCAGATCCTTGTTATGTTTCTCACTGAAGAAACCGGCCAGATCGTCCGCGACGCTGGGACCGATATCCTCGATATCCGTCAGCTTGGCATAGGCTTCGCTGCCTTCCTGCGCCGACGACAGTTCAGCCATCATGTTTTCAATGCTGTGATAATTTTTAGCCAGTTTCTTGGCCGTCGCTTCGCCCACCTGACGGATGCCCAGCGCATAGACAAACCTATCCAGCGCAATGCTGCGCCGCGCGTTGATGGCATCGAACAGCTTGCGCGCAGACGCATCGCCCCAACCTTCCCGCGCGCGCAGGGGCGTCAGGCTCTTTTTATCCATCTCCTCCAGGCGGAACAGGTCGGCGGGCGAACGCACAATCCCATCATCCCAGAATTCCTGGATTATTTTCTCGCCCAGACCGTCGATATCCATCATCCGGCGTCCGGCGAAGTGGAGAATGGCCTGCGTGCGTTGCGCGCTACAGGAGAATCCGCCCGAACACCGGCTCACCGCCTCACCGGGTTCACGCACCACATGCGCGCCACAAACCGGGCAATGGCTAGGCATTTCAAATGGTCTGGCAGCCGGGGAACGACGGTCCACCACGACGCCTACCACCTCGGGAATGACGTCGCCGGCACGCCGGACGATCACGCTATCGCCAATGCACAAGCCACCTTTGCGCGCGATCTCGTCGGCGTTGTGCAGCGTCGCCATGCCCACCGTCGCGCCGCCGACGAACACCGGCTCGAGCACCGCGAACGGGGTGGCCCGCCCGGTGCGCCCGATCCACACCTGGATGTCGCGGAGCAGGGTGGTGCG
>CALBME010000179.1 GCA_937896295.1 uncultured Micavibrio sp.
GGTAAAAGCAAAACGCGCATCCGTTAAGATGCGCGCCTGCAAAATTCTGATAAAGCCAGATGTTACTTTTTCTTGCCTTCGGCGGGCTTGTCATCTTTGGCGCTGTCCGCAGCCGGAGCTTCCTTGGCCGCGGCGTCGTCAGCGGCGGGCGCTGCGGCTTCGGCAGGTGCGTTTTCTGCGGCTTCAGCATCGATTGCCGATTGATCGGGCAGCGGTGCCGGGCTGTCGGCCAGTGTGCGCAGCCATGCAATCACATCGGCGCGCTGCTCAGGTTTCTTGATACCGGCAAAGGTCATCTTCGTGCCCGGAATGTGCTTGGCGGGATTCCACAGGAAACCGTTCAGTTCGGCATAGGTCCAGGTTTTGTCATGCAGCGCCTTCATGGCGTCGGAATAGGCAAAGCCTTCCGCGTGCGCATGCTTGTTGTTCACGATGCCGTACAGGTTCGGACCGACGCGGCCCGGTTCACCCTTGCCAAACGAGTGGCAGGCCGCACAGGCCTTGCCGGCGCTTTCGCCTTTCGCAGGGTCGGCCGAGGCCAGCAGCGCCAGGATCGGTTCGGGCTTCGAGGCTGCCGCCGCGCCGCCAGCGCCAGACACTTCGGTCACGGCAATCGAAAAGGCGTTCTTCTCCGGCCGTTCGGCCTGAACCGTCTCGCGGGCGATGAAACCTGCAAACATGGCGATGATGGCAGCCACAAGAATAGCCGCGAAGAGTTTGTTGAAATCCATACCAGACATGGGATACCTAAGCTCGTCGTTGGAATTGGGGTATCGAAAACGCCCCGTTTATGACAGACAAAACAATACCATGTAAACAGGATTTGAAAATGGCCTCCCGTCCCCGCGTGCAAAAAAACGTTAAACCCTGCCGCGTCGCCTTCCAGGGCGAGGCAGGGGCATTTTCGGACATGGCCTGCCACGCCCTCTACCCGGCCGCAGAATCCGTGCCCTGCACCACCTTCGAAGACGTGTTTTCCGCCCTTTCCAGGGGGGCCGTCGATCTGGCCATGATCCCGATTGAAAATGCGATTGCCGGCCGCGTAGCCGATGTCCACCACCTCATCCCCCGAATGCAGGGCATGCATATCATTGCGGAACACTTCCAGCCGGTCGAATTCTGCCTTCTGGGAACAAAAAACAGCAATATCAAAAGCTTAACGCATGTGCACAGCCATGTCATGGCCCTGCCCCAGTGCCGCCGCTTCACCAAGTCATTGGGTCTGAAGGAAGTCCGGCATGACGACACGGCGGGCGCCGCCGCGATGGTGGCCCGCGACGGCGATCCGACTCAAGGCGCTTATGCCTCGGAACTGGCGGGCAGGCTTTACGGTCTGAAAGTGCTGAAAAAGGGCGTTCAGGACACGGCCGACAACATGACCCGCTTTGTCGTCTTCTCGAAACAAAAACAGGTCCCCGAGGCGAAAACGCCCGCCGTCACCAGCCTGTTCTTTGAAGGCCGGTCCATTCCTGCGTTTCTGTATAAGATCCTGGGCGCTTTTGCGACCAACCAGATCAACATCACCAAGCTGGAATCGTATGTCGAAAACTTCTCCGCCGCGAAGTTCTATTGCGAGGTCGAAGGCCACCCGGATGAACCACGCATGCAGCTTGCCCTGCAGGAAGTCGATCACTTCACGAACGGGAAATACCGTATCCTGGGCACATACCCGCAAAGCGCGGTACGCCGCAGAATGGCGTTAAAAAAGTAATTTGGCGGCAATAGCGCAGGCAGCGGCGATCAGGCCGAACGTGCCGTAAATCACGAAGGCGCCGCTATTGCTGCGCTTGCATTTCTTAACATCGCGCACGCTGACCATGCCGGACGTCAGATCTTCGGTAACCTGTTTGACATGTACTTCAGAAACGCCCGGCTGCAGCGCGAGCATGCGCGCGTGGCTGATTGCCATGGTCTTGTCGGTGGCGGTGGCGTGCAGGTCCCAGTTGAGGCCGCGCTTTTTCGGAGATGATCGCTCCATGTTTTCGAGCGTGTAGATGGCGAAGTAAGAATTCACGGCAGGCATAAGCATGGCAGGCATATGACTCACTTGCATGAGACGTCTCCGAAAGATGTAAATCCTGATCGTTCTTTGATGATCGATCCCCGAAGGACTGTGGGAATCGGTACTGCTTGATTTTAAGTTTGTCCACAGAACCTTAACAAAGTGTTAATTTCATAAAACCGGCTTTTGCTTGCCGGAAATCCGCGAAGCAGCTATCCTTTTTGGGTCTGAATACCCCTTCCAAAATTCCATATTTTCCAAGGATTTCAATGCCTCGCGCCAGCTACGCCTCGTCCGGGTATCGCCGTTCCTCGTCCCGCAACCGCATCCTGCCGGAACCTGTCTCCCGTTTCTTTTACGAACGTATGACGGATGCCGCCGGAATCATGCTGGCCGCGGCAGGCACCTTTACCCTGGTGGCTCTGCTTTCATACGCGCCGTCCGATCCGTCTTTGAACAATACGGCCACCGGCACCCCGCTGAATATCGGCGGCATCGCAGGCGCCTACTTGGCGGACGGACTGATCCAGATCATCGGTCTTGCTGCGATTGTCCCCGCACTGATCATGCTGACGCGCGGTATACGTACCCTGCGCCGCGCGGAATCCGTTTTCTCGAAACCCGTGCGCATCATTCTCACCCTTTTCGCAACCGTCTTTGCCGCAGTCACCTTCGCCCGCATCGGCGCGCCTGCATCGTGGGAACCCATGCCATATATGGGTGGTGTTGTTGGCGCCGGCATCCTGTCCGGTGTGGCTGGCGCAATCCAGTCTGTATTTGGCGAATGGTCTTTTGCAGTTACGGCTGCCACTAGCGGCGTGATCGCCATGGTGCTTGCTGCCTTCGCGCTGGGCATGCCCGCATCAAGCTGGGGTGAAGCCGGACGTATCGTCCTTTCGCTCACCGCATGGACCGCCATGGGCATTGCCTCCGCCGTCGCGCGTGTACGTGGCTGGTTCGACTCCGCTGACGATGAGGAAGAGGTGGCACCGCGCCGCAAGGCCACGACCGCCGCATCGCTACGTAAGGCGCCGGTCGTCGTCGCCGACGACGCCGAAGAAGAAGATGATGAGGAAGAGGAAGAAGAATCCTCCGACGAAGACGATGAGGACGAAGAAGAAAGCGATGAAGACGAGGAAGAAGAATCCAAAGGTGGCCTTCTGCGCGCCATTCGCCCCAGCAACGACCGTAAAATCGTAAAACCGAAAAAGGCAGAAAAGAAAAAGATCAAGCAAAGCAAACTGGCCCTGCGCGACGGCGAATGGGAATTCCCGGATGTCGAGATACTGCAGGAAGAACCCGAAGAAAACATCGGTGACGAACAGGATGAAAAAACCCTTACCCGCAACGCCGAAATGCTGCAGCAGGTACTGGAGGATTTCAACGTCAACGGCGAGATCGTTAAAATCCACCCCGGCCCGGTTGTCACCCTGTACGAACTGGAACCCGCACCGGGTACCAAATCATCTCGTGTCATCGGCCTCTCAGACGATATCGCGCGTTCCATGTCGGCCCTTTCGGTCCGTGGCGCGGTTGTGCCGGGGCGTAACGTTATCGGCATCGAAATCCCGAACAAGAAACGTAAGACTGTCTATATGCGCTCGCTGCTCCAGTCCGAGGCGTATGTCGATTCCAAATGCAAACTGCCCCTGATCCTGGGCAAGGATATCGGCGGCCAGCCGGTGGTTGCCGACCTGGCCAAGACGCCC
>CALBME010000180.1 GCA_937896295.1 uncultured Micavibrio sp.
AGGCGGTCGAGGTCGGCCTGAAAGACTTCATTTGCCTGTTTGGTGCCGGCCTCCCACCCTGCCTTCAGGGTATTGAGCCAGATTTTTTTCTCGGCTTCGGTGGTCGGGTACAACACGGCGGGCGGCGGGCTCACATCGCCCCAGTCGCGCTCGAGATAGGCACGCCAGTTGCGCGGCGCCGCGACGATCTTGGCGTCGACATTGATATTATAGATGCGATCCGAAACGGCGGCGGTCTGGCCGTCTTTCTCGATCAGCATCGCGTCTTCTTCCTCCGAGATGATCGGCGGCTCGATCAGAAGACCCGAAGGTGCGGTGACCAGAAGGCGTTTGAAATCGTAAATGGCATCCAGCTGCGCCGATTTTTCAGCCAGTACGCGGCGGATCTGGTACGTGCGGCTGGCAAGCCCGCCACGCGCGCCATACGACATGGCCGCGTCTTTCAGCCCCTCGCTGCGCAGTTCGGGATTTTCCTCGTCCGATTTTTTCGCGCTTTCGCCTTCCGGAATGACGGGTACGTCCTGCAGCTGTTCCAGTGACGGCGGGGCTGCGCCCAGCGCATCATCCGTGGGCATCCCCACGCTTTGACTCAGGATATCACCAAGACCGGGCTGGATGATCGCATCGGCGCGCGCGGCTGCCGGCGTCATAAGCGCCGCTGCTGCGATAAGAAGGCGGACCGCCGATTTGATGGCCATGGACTTACCGTCCCATTCTGGGCGGGCGCGACTGCGACACCGGGCTCATCTGAAAGTCGGTGCTGTTGCTGGCGTTGGGCATGCCGCGGTTATAGGTCTGCGCGTAAATGATTTCGATCACGCGGCGATTGGCGTCGACACGCAGGTCAGCGCGTGTGCCAAGCTGCAGACCCACGTCGCGGAACACCTCGATCAGCGGTTTGTTGAACGCATCGACGTTCACGATGACCGGCGTCGGCGGACGGTCGCCGATCATGTTGAAGCTGTAGGTGGCGTGGGCGGCAAGGTCGCGCACCAGGTCTTCTGCGGGGCCGGCCCAGTTCAGGGTTACGGCGCGCTGCAGTTCCGGCGGCGCGTTCGGCACCATCGCGGCGGCGGACTGCGCAGCGGACGGGGTGCGCGTCTGCTCGACGGCCGCAAGTGATTCGAGGGCGCGGGTGGCACGGTCGGCGGCGTCCGCGATCATCAGCGACGTCGGGTCCGGTTCGGCCACGATCTGCGGTTTCGCGTTCTTGGCCTCACGGCCGATGTAACTGCTTTGGCAGCCGGCCAGCGCAAGCGCGGACAGGGCGACGGTCACGGTCGCAAACAGGCGAGCATGGCGGGAAAAAAACTTGTTCAGCACACACATATCCTCATCTTCGCAGAATCCTAAAGGCGTCGAATCACGCCCACAAGACACTCGCCCGTTTTTTTATCCCTTATCCTCAGCCTCGTCATAGCGTCCCAGCTGGATGCGCTGTGATGGGGCCTTGGGCGGGTTCACGGTTTCAGCTTGGGCCTGCACGGGTTTGGACAATAGCCCTTTCCTGCGCATGACTTCCACGACTTTGCTTTTGTATTTCGATCCCAGCGACGGCGTGCGGGAATGGTAATAGGCGACCGCCTTGGCCAGCGAACCCGTGGCATTCAGGTTCTGTCGCAGGATCCACGCCGAAACGTTGACATTGGTGCAGCCGTCGTCGCGGACCCACTGCCAGGCGGTCTTTTCCGAAACTTTCCAGTTCTTGGCCAGGGTGGGCAGCCACAGCGTGTTGATCTGCATGGGCCCAAGATCATAGGTGCCATTCTTGTTGGGGACCTGCTGGCCGATCCGCCCGCCCTCGACATGCAGAATCCCCACCAGAACCTGTGGCGGGACCGAATAGGTCTGGGCAGCCATCATAAGACAGGCGGCGAACAGGTGGTTGATCATGCGGCTTCCCCGGATGTGTCCCCATTATTATCGTCTTTTTTGACGAAAAAGGCCATCGGATTGAAGGGGCCGGACTGAGGTGCGGGTGCCGGTTTTTCCGCCGGCGCATCTGCCCGCGAAGGCGCGGAAACAGGCGCTTGTGGGGGTGATGAATAGGGGCGTTCTGAAGGGCGAGTTTGTCCACTCGGTTCACTCATGAACCCGATGACGGCGCGCAAGACGTCCAGCCCGTCCTCGAATCGCTGCCAGATCTTCTCCGACAGAACCTCTGGTGCGGGGGGCTGGGCGCCCGGATTGTTCGCCATGCTGTGCTGAAGCTTGTCCATCTCCACTTCGCAGGCGCGGGCCAGCAGCTTGGCGCCGCCCTTCAGGAAGGCCAGCTCGCGCTCGGCATACAGGTCGGGACCGCCGGGATTGCCCCCCGAAAACGCATCAGCCAGGGCTGACGCCCGGTCGCACAGATGTTCGCCCAGCTTACGGATGACAAGGGAATCGTCCTGGCCAAAGGGAAACCGCATGACGGCGGCAACAAAGGGTGTCAGCGCTTCAACCCGGCGGGCGACCAGATCGGTTTCGCCGGCCTGCTCGTCGGGCAGAAGGGGAAAGGAATCAGCAAGGCTCAGCACGCTGTCGAACGCCGCGTTCAGGCGGCGGTTGAACGCATCATCGGGCATGGCGCCCGAAAGCACGTAATGCTGGGCGATCATGGCCCCGGCCAGCGTGGCGGCGCGCAGGCGCACGATTTCAGCCTCGTCCTGCGTCCGCGGCGCCAGGCGCGTGGACATTTGGGTGCCTGCGCTGATACTGGCTGATAAAAGGGCCGAAAAACGGCGTGCGGCTTCTTCGGGATTGGGGTCTGCGGCAGGGCCCTGCCATGCCAGCAACTCATCGACGGCCCCGATCAGGGGAACGCCCAGATTTTCGAAGACGCGCAGCAAAGCCAGCGCCTGTTTCGATTCTCGAGTCATCTCTCTCAACTGCCGCCGTGTGAACCGCCGGGCAACTGTCCAAAGCCTAAGCCTTTGACGCCGCCCGTTTTTATAATTTTATCCACATATAAGGGTCCCGGAAGGGCCAAGTCGAGTCTTTTCCTGCGCATGGCGTGGGTCAAAGCCTTACCCCTTAAGATCGCTGACCGCGCCGACCATGTCCAGCGGACGTCCGCGGATCAGGCGGACTTTCCCGTCCTTGCCGCTTTGATACACGATCATCGGCGTGCCTTTGAGGTTCCAGCGGCGCATCAACTCGACATTCTCGTTCACCGCGCGTGTATCCATGTTCGTGGATTCGGGCAGCATGGTCTTGTCACCCTTGGCATAGGCGATCAGCCGGGCAGGACCGTCCTTGGCGGTCAGGGCCAGCATGGCCTGCGATTTGGACCGTTGATCGTAACCCACCATCACCAGCTCGACGGAAATCTGGCCTGCGGCGACATAGGGCTCAACCTGCTGCAGGAAATACTGGCAGTGTTCGCAGTTCGGATCGATGAACGCCCAGAAGGCGGGCGTATTTGCATTGCCCCAGCGGACATGGGCGGCCTGCTGGACCTGGCCCAGCATGCGCCCGCCTGCCGTATCCGGCAGACCCTTGCCCTGGGTGGCCTGCTGCGTTTTACCGGCTGCGCTCTCGGCCGGGGCGGTGCCTGTCGCCTGCGGGGCAGGCGGGGTGGTCGCGGGTGCATCAGGCACCGCGGTGGCGGGTGTCGATGGGAGAGCGTCAGGTGTCTTTGCCGCGCCGGGCGCCGGCAGGGGCGATTGCACCGTGTTGGCGGCAGCCCCGATCTGCGCGTTTTCAAGCGCCTTGACCTGATCGCCGGTCAGCATGTTGCCGATTCCGTCGAACAGAATGCCCATGACCAGCGCCTTGTTGCCGGGGGTGGCATAGTAGAATTCCGGCTGGCCCGTGCGCATCATCACCCAGCCGTCCAGCTGGTCGTATTTGCCCAGGTAGTAAACCTGCGCGCCGCGCGCCTGCTGTTCTTCCAGCGGCTTGGGCATGGTGGGGGCGCCCGCAGGCTTGTATCCGGGTAATTCACCGGCGGCTTGGGCGGTGGCGGCGGTCAGGGTCAGGGCGAGGATGAGAAGCAGGCGGCGCATGGACAACTCCGGTTCGAAGACAGGTATTCTACAGCAACAGGACGATGATTCCAGTGTAACCATAGACATGGCCGTTGCAGATTTCCGCCGCTGTATAGAACCCGGCCATCGGCACGTCACCAAAGACGCTTTTCAGGATGGCGGCCTCATCCGTGCCATCCCCCATCGGCAGCCGCGCGCCGCAGCCGAAATACAAAATTGCCTTGGGCTGAAGGTTGGTCGCACCATGTTCCGCCGCCGCGCGCGCATAAAGCCCCGTCGCCGTCTGTGTCAGGTCCGTGCTGGCTGTGACGCGGTCGCGGTAGACGAAACGCACAAGGTCGCCGCGTTCGAAATGATGGGCGATGCTGATATGACCCTTGCTGTCGTCGACTTCGGTGATATTGCGCATCAGGAAGGTAGTCTGATCCGATCCGGTGATGGGAAACGCCGCATGTACATGACCGTGCCGCGCCCGTTCCGGGTCCGGATCTTCGATATGCAGCTGGTCGATCGCATCATGCAAAAACGCCGCTGCCGGCATGTCTTCAATCGATTCGATCGTATTGCCGTTGCATTTGGTGATGCGGCCAGTGGGTCCCGCGGGCAGGCACCCAAAGGACGCCGCCGACATGATCCGTATATTACCATCCAGAACAAGACCGGACAGCGGTTCGCCCGGACGCGCCACCGCGCCATCGCAGATATGCACGCCGCCCTGGGATGCGCCGGTAAATCCGCCGATTGTGTAAAGGCCGTCACGTTCGCGGATTTGTCGCAATTGCTGCGCGGCCTGCGCGCACAGCACGCCGTGCGTGATGCTGCACCCGGCCAGGTGGCTGGCCATCCACGCGTGTATGCTTTCCGGCAGGCTGCCATTGTCGTGTTCGGTCATGGCATAACCGGTAAAGGAACCCTGCGGCATTTTGCCGATCATGGCGACGGCCGCCGGCATGCCGCTGAAAGAAAGTCCGCCGCCGCAGATACCCTGTCCCGTCGATCCATACCATGCCTGTATGCGGGTGACGCTTTTCAGAAGCGACAGAAGGGGCGACATGTCTGCCGCCAGATGCGGCGTGGTATACAGAAAACCGACATTCATGCCGTCCTGATCCGTTCGCACGGATTCCAGGGATTCGAGGATTTTGCGGCCAACCTCGCGCCAGTCGGCGCCGCTGGCGGTGGCACTCGCAAAGGCGGACGAAGTCTGCAAAATGGCGGTCATAACTTTGTTTTTACCATACTTGTCGCGCGTGTTGCGAACCGTTTTCAGTTGAATTCAGGGTCGCTGGCCTTATTATTTATACAGACAAAGTACATAACCAAGGAGTGACTTATGTTTGAACGTCCGAATCCCGCAACTGCCACAGGTGCGGTTACGTATGATGAGGGCCTGCGCAGCCATTTCCGCAAGGTCTATAACACCATGACCCTGGGTCTGGTTTTCACGGGCCTGATCGCCGCGCTTTGCGCATCGACACCCGCCATCGTAGCGCTTTTCGCAAAGCCCATGTTCTCGATCGTGGTGGCTTTCCTGCCTCTGGTTCTGGGTATGGTGCTGTTCAACGGCGGCGCCATGATGAACAAATCCGCAGCCGACCTGCGCACGCGTTTTTTCGTGTTCTCGGGCGCGTTCGGTCTGTGCCTGACCCCCGTGTTCCTGATCTATACCGGGGCTGATGTGGGCCGCGCCTTTTTCGTGACCGCGGCAACCTTCGCCGGTGCATCGCTGTGGTCGTATACGACCAAGGCCGACCTTTCCAAATACGGGTCGTTCCTGATGATGGGCGCATGGGGCATTCTCATCGCGCTGGTGGTCAACATGTTCATGCAGTCGCCGATGATCGACTACGTCATCTCGTGCGCGGGCGTTCTGGTCTACACGGGCCTCACCGCCTATTCGACCCAGGAACTGAAGGAAACATACGCCCATTCGAATGGCGACGAAGCCAATAGCAAGATGGCCGTGATGGGCGCGCTCAGCCTGTATATGAACTTCATCATGCTGTTTCAGTTCATCCTGCGCCTGATGGGCGGCAACCGCGAATAATCGCGCTGTTTTTTTCCGCATACGAAAAACCCCGCTGATGACAGCGGGGTTTTTTTATCAGTTGTTCAGCTTGACGCGCTTTTGCCGCGGCGCATCCGCTGCAATGACCTGGTTTCGGCCGGATCGTTTGGCCTTGTAAAGTGCGGCGTCAGCACGTTCCAGTAATTCGGATGTTTTTTCGTTAAGGCCAAGTTCGGCTGCGCCCACCGACATGGTGATGCGCCCCAGGCGTCCGCCCGTCGAACGGTTCAGGATTTCCTTGGCCGCAACCGCCTCGCGCAGGTCGTTGGCCAGTTTAACGGCGTTTTCGATTTCCGTGCCCGGCAGAAGGACCACGAATTCCTCGCCGCCGTAACGGGCGGGCAGGTCGCGGCCTTTGACGCCGTCCTTCAGTGTCCGCGCGACAAGACGCAAAACCTGGTCGCCGACCTGGTGGCCGTAATTGTCGTTGAATGACTTGAAGTGATCGATGTCGATCATCAGAAGCGAAAGGGTCTTCTTGTGCTCGTGCGCTTCATTGACATAGTTGTAGAAGTCGACGTCGAACAGCTTGCGGTTGGCGATACCGGTCAGCGCGTCGGTCATGGCTTCCTTGCGCACGGTTTCCATTTCCTCGCGCAGTTGCTGCATAACGGATGCCGACTGGTTCAGCTTGTCTTCCAGTGCGCGGTTTTCGTCGACCATCTTCTTGGCCTGAAGCATCATGGCGGATGCGACCGCTTTCATTTCGTCTGCCGATTTTGCCTTGTCGAATTCGCTCGACGCGGTTTCGATCTTCAGGCTGTGCGCGTCGTTCTTGGTATGCACGGCGGCCGCGGCCGATGACACGTTGGTGATGGTTTCCGCGACAAGACCTTCGGCCTTGGTCAGCGCCTCTTCCGAACGCAGCGAGGTGTTGAGAAGACGGTTGTGCAGTTCGATGGCGCGGTCTTCTGTCAGTTCGTGGCCGCCGGTGACGATGATGTCGATGGCGCGGATGACTTCCGGGTCCTGTCCGCTTTCGTAGACGTATAAAAGTTCAAAAATCTGCGGCGTCGGCGGCAGCTTGCCCTGCGCGATCCGCGCAAGCGCCTTGTCGGCATAGGCTTTGGCTTTATCGATGGAGTGGTTGTATTTCACGGGATCGGCCCCAAAGGATGAGAAGGAATTATATCCGCCTATAAAAAAATAGCAGGTGAATAATGAACCGGTGGTTAAAATGAAACCACGCTAGAAATTATGAAAATCCGTTGGTAAAGAACGGGTTAAATCCACTTGGACGACGGGTCGAATGTCTCGCTCGGCGCCTCGGTCAGGGCCGTGATGGCGCCTTCAATCGTATCCACCACGGTGATCAGGCGGCGGTCTTCCTCGCGCATGAAGCGCTGGCTGATGACGTTATCGATCATCTGGATGAACGGGGTCCAGTAGTCCTGCACGTTGACGATGATGATGGGCTTGTCGTGAATGCCCAGCTGGCGCCAGGTCATGACCTCGCACAGCTCGTCCAGCGTCCCGATCCCGCCCGGCAGCACCACGAACGCATCGGATTTATCGACCATCATCTGTTTACGGATATGCATCGAATCGACGACGTGAAGCTCGGTCAGTTCCTTGTGCTGGATTTCGCGCTTGGAGATATGTTCGGGAATGATCCCGATGGCACGGCCACCGGCGTCCAGCACGGAGTCGGCCAGAATACCCATAAGTCCGACGCGTCCGCCGCCATAAACCAGTGTCATGCCCGCCTTGGCCATCAGCTGGCCGAAAGCATGGGTGGTGGTTTTATGGATCTCGTCGCAACGGGCGGAGGACCCAAGATAGACGCAGACGGTAGAAACCTTTTTCATGGGCCAAGTGTTTAAAATGGAAACCCTTTCACTTCAAGGGCCTGTTTGCTACAT
>CALBME010000181.1 GCA_937896295.1 uncultured Micavibrio sp.
GCCCATCATCCAGCCCGCGGCAGAAATCCGCATGGGGCAGCCCGCCAACCAGTCGATGCTGGTCAGCGCCCTCGTGGCCGACAATGTGCCGGAAAACGTCTACGCCATCGTGCAGGGCCCGAACGACGCGGTGCTGGCCACCGTCTACAAGACAGGCATTGTCGCCACCAGCAACGAAATCAGCGCCAGGATGGCCGCGGAATTTGAAAAAACCGACGATCCCGAAGCCCGGGCGCAGGCCATTGCACGCGCATTCGGCGGCACGGTGGTTCACCGCGAAAGCCAGAAATAACAAAACACATCCAGACAATCAAAAGCCCCGCAATTGCGGGGCTTTTTTAATCTCTTTCAGGATGCCAAAGGGCCCTGATTAGTGGACGTCTTTCCAGACCTTGCGCTTGGTCGCGTACATCAGGCCGGCAAAGGCAAACATGAACAGCATGACCTTCAGGCCCACCTGTTTGCGTTTTTCCATGTTGGGTTCAGATGCCCAGGTCAGGAAGGCAGTGACGTCGCGCGACATCTGGTCGATGGTGTTCGGCGTGCCGTCTTCATACGTGACGGACCCATCCATCAACGGCTGCGGCATCGCAATCTGATGACCGGCGAAGTACTTGTTGTAGTGCATGCCCTGCGTCAGCGTGAAGCCGGCAGGCGCCGCCTCGTACCCGGTCAGCAGCGCGTGAACGTAGTTCGAACCATCGGCCCGGGCGCGCACGATGAGCGACAGATCCGGCGGCAGTGCGCCGCCATTGGCAGCGCGCGCGGCGTTGTCATTGGCAAACGGCGACTTGAAGTGGTCGGACGGGCGGCCCGGACGCTCGAACATGTCGCCGGAATCATCCGGACCGTCCATGACCTGCGTTTCGGCGGCGATCGACTTGATCTCGGCCTCGTTATAACCAAGGGCCGAGAGGTTGCGGAAATAAATGCGGCTCAGGCCGTGGCAGGACGCGCAGACCTGTTTGTACACCTGGAAACCGCGTTGCAGCTGGTGACGGTCGAACACACCGAACGGGCCGGACCACGACCATTCTTCCTGGGGAAGGCTGGGGGCGTGGTGACCGCCCTCTTCAGCGGGGGCGGCGCCGTGCGTTTCGGCCGCGGTCTTGCCGTCGGCCTCCATCGTCTGGGCGTCGCCATCCGTCTTGGTCATGGCATTACCGTCAGCGGCCGGGGCCGGTGCGGCGGGCGTGGCGTCACTGGCCGCGTCCGTGGCGGCGGCGCCTTCGGTGGCGGTGGCCGCGGGCGCGCTGCCCTCGACCGTGGCCTTGACCGGCGCGGCTTCGGGGGCGGCATGGGCCGGCGCTGCGATCAGCAGCGCGGCAAAGCTAAGGGTGAGCAGAAATTTTTGCTGCATTATTTTTTCTCCGCCAGGACGGCTTCATGAATGCTGTTGGGCAGGACTGCGACCGGTTCGTTATGCGACAACCACGGCACGATCACCAGCAGGAAGCCGAAGTAATACAGCGTCGCCAGCTGGCCAATGGTGATGAAGGGCTGCTCGGCCGGTTTGGCGCCGATATAACCCAGCAGGACGGCGGACGCGACGAACGCGATCAGCGCCACGCGGTACCACGGGCGGTAACGGCCCGAACGCACCGGATGACGGTCCAGCCACGGCAGGACGGCCAGCAACAGGATCGAACCGAACATGGCCAGCACGCCGCCCAGTTTCGCCTCGATCAGGTGCACGCCCGCAAAGGGGATCATGCCGATAATGCCTTTCAGCGCCTCGACATCCTTGAAGAATGCCAGCAGCACGGCGGGAATACCGAAGATCACGGCGACCGCGATCAGGGCCGGGAAGAACGGCTTGGTTTTCTCGCACGGCGTTTTGCGCCAGCAGTAGTTATAGATCAGGACGGCGCCGGCAGCCCCGGCCACGATCAGGTAGATGGTGAAGTCGAACGTGATCGAACGCAGGATCGCGTAGAACGGCAGGAAGTACCATTCCGGCACGATATGCGCGGGCGTGACCATCGGGTTGAAGGGCACGAAGTGATCCTGGTGGGTCAGCAGCGTGGGCGCGTAGAAAATCAGGAACGCATACGCGATCAGGAAGATCGACAGGCCGAACATGTCCTTGATCGTGTAGTACGGATTGAACGGCAGCGTGTCCTGCGGACCTTTCGGATCGATGCCCGTCGGGTTGTTGGAACCCACCACATGCAGCGCCCAGACGTGCAGGCCGACCACGGCGCAGATCAGGAACGGCAGCAGATAATGCAGCGCAAAGAAACGGTTCAGCGTCGGGTTGTCGACCGAGAAACCGCCCCACAGCCACGTGACCAGCCCCTCGCCCACCAGCGGGATGGCCGAGAACAGCGAGGTGATGACGGTAGCGCCCCAGCCGGACATCTGCGACCACGGCAGGGTGTAGCCCATGAAGGCCGTCGCCATCATCAGAAGGAAGATGATGATGCCGAAAATCCAGAGCAGTTCGCGCGGCTGTTTGTACGAACCGTAATACAGCCCGCGGAAGATATGGATGTAGACGGCGATGAAGAACATCGATGCGCCGTTCATGTGCAGGTAACGCAGCAGCCAGCCGTAATTGACGTCACGGGTGATGCGTTCGACCGAATTGAACGCCAGCGCCGCGTTGGGCGTGTAATGCATGGCCAGGATGACGCCTGAAGCGATCATGGTGACGAGCATGACCATGGCAAGGGCGCCGAAATTCCAGAAATAGTTGAAGTTTTTCGGCGTCGGGAAAACGCCGTATTCCTTCTGGATCATCGTAAAGACGGGAAGACGCGAGTCGACCCATTCGACGAATTTATTTTCAAAAGGTTCGCGGTTGGCATTGGCCATGGTGGTTATCCGATCTTGATGACGGTATCGCTGGTGAAATTATAGGGCGGGACGTGCAGGTTCGTCGGTGCCGGGCCTTTACGGATACGGCCGGCCGTATCATAGACCGAACCGTGGCACGGGCAGAACCAGCCGCCGAATTCGCCCTTGGGTTCATTGGGCTTGGCGCCCAGCGGCACGCAGCCCAGATGGGTGCAGATGCCAACGACGACCAGCCATTCTTCCTTGCCGGCCTGAACGCGCTGCGCGTCCGTCTGCGGGTCGCGCAGTTCGGAGACGTTGACGTCCTGTGCGGATTTGATTTCCTCCGGCGTGCGGCGGCGCACGAAGACCGGCTTGCCCTGCCACGTCACGACGACGGACTGGCCCGGCTGGATGGAGGAGATGTTCACTTCCGTCGTGGCCAGCGCCAGCGTGTCGGCGGCGGGGTTCATCGTGTCGATGAAGGACCAGCCAGTGACGCCTGCGCCCACCGCGGCGACAGCGCCCGTGGTCAGGTACAGGAAATCGCGGCGTGCCGGATTATCGGGAAGGGTATGGTCGGTCATGGTTTTGAAAGCCTTGATAGAATCTCTAATGCGCTATGCTAGCTTGCATAATCGCCGCTGAAAATACCCAAAGATAGCCGCCGCGCAACAGATTTGTGGATCGCCGCGCGCGTTTCCCACCGGACCGGTTGATAAAATCCGCTGTACAGATGCGCGCGCTTTCGGCTCTATGACCGCCATGGCCGGAAAAGCCCCGATCAGCCTTGCCTTTTACCAGCCTGACATTCCCCAGAATGTCGGGGCCGCCATGCGTCTGTGCGCATGCCAGGACGTGCCCATGCATGTGATCGAACCCACCGCCTTCCCGTGGAAAGAGGCGGAATTCCGCCGCTCCGGCATGGATTACGTGGCGCAGGCCGATGTCCGGCGGCATACATCATGGGACGCCTTTTTCCGGGACCGGCCCGGCCGCCTCGTTCTGGTGGAAACCGACGGTGCCAGCGAGCTGTGGGATTTCGCCTTCCAGCCCGGCGACGTGCTGATCCTTGGCCGCGAAAGCGCGGGCGTGCCGCAAAGCCTGTATGCGCAGGTCGACGCGACGTTACGGATACCGATGAAACCGGGGGTGCGATCGATGAACGTGGTCACAGCCGCCGCTTTTGCCCTGTCCGAAGCCCTGTGCCAGACGAGAAAACGAACCGGCACATGACAAAAGTCAAAAACCACCCCTGCTTGGCGCTTGCGCCCTGCCCAACCTTGCCGCATAGCTTCTGACCATGACACAGACTATCACCGATTTTGATCTTGAATGCGCCGCCGGTTTCCGGTCCCTGCGCGACCGCATCTGCGCGGCCTTCGAAGCCCTGGAAGACCAACTGGTCAGCGGACCGCACGCTGACCTGCCACCCGGCCGTTTCGAGCGGAAAACCTGGGTTCGCGAGCATCACGATTCTAGTCAGCAGGCCGATACCGGCGGCGGCGAGATGTCGATCATGCGCGGCCGCGTTTTCGAGAAAGTGGGGGTCAACATCTCGACCGTTTTTGGTCAGTTTTCACCCAGCTTCCGGGCCCAGATACCGGGCGCGGTGGAATCCGACGGGGCCTTCTGGGCTTCCGGCATATCGCTGGTCGCGCATATGCGCTCCCCCCTCGTCCCCGCCGTCCACATGAACACGCGCCGCATCGTGACGTCCAAGGGCTGGTTTGGCGGTGGCGCCGACCTTACCCCCATGCTGCCGGACCCCGAGAATGCGGCCATTTTCCACGCTGCATTCAAGAAAACCTGCGACGGCCATGGCGCTGACTACTACGAACGCTTCAAGAAATGGGCGGATGAATACTTCTTCATCAAGCACCGGAACGAGGCCCGCGGCGCCGGCGGCATCTTTTACGACTACATCGACACCGGCGACCAGCGTGCTGACCAGGCGTTTTCCCGCGATGTCGGTGACACCTTCCTCCAGATCTATCCACAGATTGTGGAAAAGACGATGCACCTGCCATGGACGGAAGAACAGCGCCAGCAGCAGCTGGTCAAACGCGGCCGCTATGTCGAGTTCAACCTGCTCTATGACCGCGGGACCATTTTTGGCCTGCAGACCGGTGGCAATGTCGAAGCCATCCTGATGTCACTGCCGCCCGAAGTCCGCTGGCCATAAACAGATAACCATAATCAAGAACACTTCGTCGCCGCCTTGGAGCGTCCGCGTTCGCATGCCGCATGCCTTACGCGGTATGGAAACGGTTTGTGACAGCGACCGAAAAACCGTTGTTACATTCCGGTTTTAATCAGCTGGCGGGCGTAATCGACACACTGTTGCATATCGACAACACCATCACTTTCGAGCCACCACGATTCAACTTTTTTTAGAACATTTCCAAGGTCTTTCCCTTCGCTCAGATTGAGCATCAGCATCAGCTCGCGCGCGTTCACAGGTAACCTTAAAAGTGGTGCACGAAGAACATTGATACCCGCACCCTCAAGTGCCGCAGGATCGGGAATGGAAGACTTGAAAACATTGGATAAAAGCGTGGCAGCGACCACGACGTCACGGCCGTATTTATAGACCGTTTGTTTAACGGTTTCAGCAGGTTTTAAAATACAGCTGAGAACATCATGCAGGAATTTTTTCTGCCTGTTTGAAAGAACGAAGAATTCTGCACAGACCTGATGCAGAACATCTGCATTTTCCGGCTTCATGCAGTACATCAGAAGAACAAGATCCAGATGTTCAACTTCCAGTTTCACTGCAACGGATTGGAGAAGACCAAACGCATTTTCAGACCAGTCTTTCTGCCACAGCCCTTCTAAGATATTACCTTCACGCATCGCGCTAATCGCAGCACCGGCACGCGGCGCCAGTAGCAGTTTCAGAACCTCGTCCGTCACGCGTTCGCGCGAAAGCGTTTTCAATAATAACCGGTTGTGAACGCAGGCCTGATAGCCTGTAACATCCGCTGCACCCTTTCCGTACCGCGCATGGAACCGGAAAAACCGCAAAATGCGTAAGGCATCTTCCTTGATCCGCGTGTCGGCATCCCCGACAAAGCGCACAACCCCGGTCCGCAGGTCCGCCACCCCCTGTCCCGTTGGATCGAACACCTGCCCGTCCATATCCATCAGCAGGGTGTTCATGGTGAAGTCGCGGCGCTGGGCATCCTCTTCCCAGGATTCCGTAAAGGCCACAACCGCCCGCCGGCCATCGGTTTCCACATCCCGGCGCAGCGTGGTGATCTCGAACGCCTGAGGGCCGGGAATGACCGTCACCGTGCCATGGTCGATACCCGTGGGTACGGCGCGGATGCCCGCATCCTCGAACCGGCGCATGACGTCCTGAGGCAACAGGATCGTGGCGATATCGATATCCAGATAGGCGCGCGCATCCCCCAGCACGGCGGCCCGGACGCACCCGCCCACCATCATGGCGTTGCCAGTCCCCAGCACATCGAACGTGGTTTTAAGGCCGGGCGAGCTGAATTGCGCCATGGGTAATGTCAGTACAGGGGTCATCATGCGGCCTCTCCCAGCGGGTGTGGAACCCCGCCGCTTGTCAGGTGTAACAGACCCGCAGCATCGGGCACCCCTTCGCGCAGCGCCAGATCGATCAGGTCATAATAGACAGATGTATTCAGCCGCGCCTCCACCCCGCCCGGCAACTGGTGATACGGCACCGCGGGGCCGGTACCGCCGCGGGGCACCCGTAAGGCCAGCGGACAGGTCGCATCGACCGGCGTCTCGCGCCCCAGATTGTCGGTCAGGAAAAGGACATCGCCCTCGCGCCGCCAGGCCACGGCGATAAAGGGTGCATCCTCGACCACGATGCGCCCCCGCTCGACCGGGGTGATCAGCCAGTAATCCCCGGCGGCGTCGCGCCTGAGGATCGACGCAAACAGCCTGACCAGCGGCATGCGCGTCATCGGCACGCCCTGATGGGTCCAGGTGCCGTCAAATCTGATCGCTATGTCGAATTGCTCGATGCCGGAATAGGCAGGCGTTTCCATACCGCAAAGGGTATCACAGCACGCCTACCCCGCCAAAACCTCATGCACGCGCTTGATAAGCTCGGCCGATGTGACGGGCTTTTTGATGACGTCCCTGATGACCGGCACGGCAGCCAGTTTTTCGCGCGTCTGCGCCTCGGCATAGCCGCTGATCAGGACGAACTTGATATCGGGCGCCAGCGCAACCGCCGCCATGGCCAGTTCCGCGCCCGTCATCTCGGGCATGGAATAATCGGTCAGGACCAGATCGAAATGCGAGGGGTTGTCGCGGATCAGGTCCAGAGCCTCGCTCGGAAGTTTACTGTCGAACACCTCGAACCCGGCACGCTGCAGCATCAGGCATGTGGTCGTGCGCACCTCGTCGTGGTCGTCCACCACCATGATGCGGGCGGACGTATCGATGGCGATCGGCTGGACCTCCTCTTCCTCCTCGTCAACGCCGGTACGTTCCACCACCGGGAACAGCAGGGAAAACGTGCTGCCCTCGCCCAGCGTGCTGTCGACGCTCAAAACCCCGCGATGCGAAACGACGATGCCATGCACCGCCGCAAGGCCGAGACCGGTGCCCTTGTTCACCTCCTTGGTGGTGAAGAAGGGTTCGAACATATGTTCCATGACATCACGCGCGATGCCGGAACCGGAATCACGCACGCTCAGGCGCGCATAGACCTGACCGGTGACGACATGCCCCACGGTCATCACCGTCCGCCCCTGCCCGAGAGAGTCGATATAGACGGGCGCGGTGCGGTTGCCGTCCGGGTAATCGTCGACCATCTGCGTCGGCGGCAGGTCCAGCGCATCGGCCTGCACGCTGTCCAGCGTGATGGTCAGACGTCCGCGCCCTTCCATGGCGTCCTGCGCGTTCACGCACAAATTCATGAGCGCCTGGTTGATCTGCGTCGGGTTGGCGCTGATATACGTCGTGGGCCCAGAATCCATCATGTCGATGGAAATACCGGATGGCAGCGACGCGCGCAGCATGGTGATGACTTCGGCGACCGTCTCGGTCAGGTTCAGGTCGCCCTTGCGCTGGTCGTTGGTACGGGAAAAAGTCAGGATCTGTTCAATCAGGCTTTTGGCGCGGGATGTCGCCAGAATGATTTTTTCGGCAAAGCCGTGCGTGGACGTGCCTTTCTCCAGATCCTGCGTCAGGAATTCAGCGTAGCCCGCAATGGCGGCCAGAATATTGTTGAAGTCATGCGCAATACCGCCGGCCAGACGCCCAAGGGAGTCCATTTTCTGTGCCTGGTAATATTGCAGACGCAGGTTTTCAGTTTCCTTTTCGCGCTCGCGCTTTTCGCGCGTGTCCTGCGCCGTGCCGATGAAACCGCCATCCGGCAGGGCAGTAAGCGAGAGGTATGCGGTAAAGGGCTGGCCCCGCGTATTCACCAGCGTGCTTTCGCCATGCCAGAACCCCTTGTCCCGCGCGGCCGGCAGGATTTCATCGCGCACCATTTCGCTGCTGCGCGCATCATACAGGCGCGACCATTTCATCCCGATGGAATCCTTGCGCCCAAGACCCGAAAGATAATGCAAAAGCGCGAATGCGCGGTTCATGAAAATGATGCGGCCTTCATCGTCCAGAATGACGATACCGTCGCGCGAGGTTTCGATGGCAGCCAGCTGGGTATCTTTTTCGACCTGCATCGTCTGCATCGAATTGGACTGGCTGATCAGGATTTTGCCGATCATGAACAGCAGCGTAATGGCTGCAAGCCCCATCAGCCCTTCCGCGATCAGGTGGGCCGACTGGGTTGCGCTCAGCTCCGCCCCGCGCTGCGCCATGCGCATGTCGATACCAAGGAAACGTTCGCGGATTTCGGTCATCGCCGCCACGACGTCACTGCGGTCCGGGCTGTTGAACACGGCCGGGTTGATCCGCGGCAGCATGTCGTGAATGTCTTTCAGAGCCGCGATGTTTTTGGGATTGGTGGCAATGCGGCGCAGATCGGCCAGACGCCTTTCCACCTCCTCAAACTGTTTTTGTTCCTGCGCCTGCTGCACGGCGGACGCATCCGTGATTTCCGTCAGCATCAGCGCCTGATAGTCGTTATAGGCCCCTTTCAGGGTCAGATAGACGCTGCTTTTGATACGGTAGGCGTCGCGTGCCTTCTGTTCTTCGTGCACGACGGCAAAGACCAGAAGAAGGAACCCAAGAATGCAGACAATGCCCGTGACCGACAGGACCCGCGGCGAGACCCGTTCTTTAATCCGCTGATACAGGTCTTTCACGCAAGCCCCAGGTTCTGGGCGAACAGCGCCGCCTGGGTGCGGTTTTTCGCACCCAGTTTGCGGCAAACCCCGGCGACATGCAGCTTGATGGTAGGCAGCTGCAGATTAAGGTCGCGGGCGATTTCTTTGTTCGAAACACCGCGGGCGAGGTAAATCAGCACCTCTTTCTCGCGCGGGGTCAGGGTTTCCAGCAACGCAACATCGGCGGCGCTGACCGGGCCTGCCTGACGCTCCGGCGCATCGGCATAATGGGACGGCATGACATCCATGCCCTGATTGAGCGGGACGAAACGCTCACCCGCCAGCACCAGTTTGATGGCATTGAGCAGCGATGCCCCCGACATGGTCTTGGGAAAATACGCAACCGCGCCGCGCCCAAGGGCGCCCTTGACGTCCTCTTCCTCGGCGGTGCCGGACAGGATGGCGACTTTCTGGCCCGGAAACTTCGCCTGCAGCTGGGAAAGCCCCTCAAGACCCGCCATGCCCGGCATGCGCAGGTCCAGCAGGACCAGATCCACCTTCTTCAGAAGGGCCATCTGGTCCATCGCCTCAGGCAGCGACTTGGCCACGTCAATCTGCGCGCCCGGATTTTCGCGGCGCATGAATTCGACCAGAGCGTCGCGGAAAAGGGTGTGGTCGTCGGCAATCAGAAGATGCATGGCTACCAGTCTAACCTATTCCGGCTGGGCTGGGAATCCGGCATGACCCCGTCCAAAGGATAGGGTGTTTATTTGTTGTAGGAAATACGGTCGATCTGAAGCGCAGGCTGGCGGCTGTTGGACAGCTTGGCCTGGTAGACGGCATAACCTTCCATGACGCGCTGGACATAGTTGCGGGTCTCATACACCGGGATGGATTCCATCCAGTCGATGACATCCAGACGCCCCGAACGCGGATCGCCGAACTGCTTGACCCACTGGTTCACGCGGCCCGGACCGGCGTTATACGCAGCAATCGCCATGGGCAGCGAACCGTCGAAGCGATCCATCAGCTCGCTGATATACATCGAGCCGAGCGCGACATTGTGTTCGGGCTTCGAGGTCAGCCATGCGGTGTTGTGCACCAGCTTGTTCTTCTTGGCCGTATGGGTACCGGTGGCCGGCATGATCTGCATCAGGCCAAGCGCGCCCGCGGATGAAACCGCGTTGGGATCGAACTGGCTTTCCTGGCGGATCAGCGCGTGGACAAGCGCCTTGTCGGCACCCGACATGCCCCCCATGGCAGGCAGCGTCGGAAACTCGTAATCGGCCAGGTAAATACCGGCCTTGCCCGCTTCCTTGGCGACCTTGACCGCGACATCGATCTGCCCGATCGACGATGCAAAACCGGCCAGCTGGGCGTAATCCTGCGGCGTCTGGGCCGATTTCATCATGGCGCGCATGAACTGGGCACGCTGTTCCTTCAGCCCCGCCTTGTGCAGCATTTTGGCGGCCTGCGTGAGGCTGTTGTTTTCAAACGCCGCCTTGTCGGCCGGGGTGATGACGGGGCGGTCCCCGTTCGCAAGGTCCAGCGGCATGTGAATGCGCGCAGCCGCCTGCTGGCCGTAAAACGTGGTCGGGAAACGCGCAGCGACCTGGTACCACTGCAGCGCGATATCGCGGCTGCCCATGACCTCGGACGCGCGGCCCGCCCAATAGGCGGCACGCGAACGGGTAATCGGCGTCTGGGCGCTGTTGAACAGGCGCTCAAAGTGATCGAACGCCTGCCCCGGCTGATTGGTGAAGCGCAAGGCAAGCCAGCCGGCAAAGAATTCAGCGGTGGCGAAATCCTGCCCCTCCGGCGGAAGGCCGTGATTGGCGGCCAGACGGTAGGCCGTGCGGTAATCGCCCTGTTCGAATTTACGGCGGGCCAGAATGTTGCGTTCTTTCCACCATGCCGCCGGGTCGGTCGTGGATGCGGCGGGCGGCGCATCGTTCAGCAGGGCGATGGCATCGTCCGTGTCGTCGTTGTTGCGGCGGAACTGCACGCGCGAGAGCAAAAGCCCCGTATCGTTGAGCAGGCCGCGCGGCACCGCACCGATGCGGGCGGCAGCCCCCTTGTCACCTTCCTGCAGGGCGACGCGCGCCTCGACCACCTGCTGGTAGCCACGCCCGATCATGGCGGCAAGCGCACGCGCAGGCGTGTATTGTTTTTCGCCCATAATACGCTCAAGGCGGCGGACATGGTCGGCCTGCCCCAGATAATTGCCGTAGCGTTCGATGATTTCGTTCTGTTCGTCGACGCTTAAATTCGCATCGACCCACCACGGACGGATCACGTTGGCCGCCTCGCCCGAACGGCCCTGACGCTCCATCGCCGCCATGTAACGTTTCATACCCGCCGCGGTGACGGGCGTATTGCGGGCGAACCAGTTGAGGACCTGCGCATCGCTCAGATCGGAAGGCAGGCGCGTTTCCGCGGCGCGGCTCAGCCTGTCGGCCCCCGGCCAGTCGGGATGGCGGCTGACAAAGGCGGCAATGTCGGAAAAGCTGACATTCGGATCGCCCGAGGTCAGATACATCCACGTGACCACGTCGCGGGCGGTGCCCGAGCCGGCCTCGGACCGGGCGGCGGACCAGTTCCCGCGCGAGGCGTCTTTGAGGGCCTGGGTGGTGTTGGCGGCATGCGCCGTCCCCACACCGAGAAGGCCCAAAGCAAAAAGTGTTAATGCGGCATGGCGGATCATGATTCAAAGCCTAAATGCTTCGCCCGGAAAAAGCCAAGCAAAACGACTGTTTATGTATTGCCAGTTTCATGCCAGATTCAGCACAAAGAAACGGGTCCCCGCGCACCAAGGGTTGGTGTGGCGGCTTGGGGCGCGGGGTAATGAGCGTGAGCGATAACAAAGATAAAAAACGTAAGAATTTCCTCACGGCCGGGCAACCGATCGCCGTCAACAAGCGCGCGCGCTACGATTATTTTCTCGAAAGCCCGATTGAGGCGGGCCTGCAGCTGACCGGGTCCGAGGTCAAATCGCTGCGGTCCGGCCATGCCTCGATTGCCGAGGCATATGTCGCGGAATATGGCGGCGAACTGTTCCTCGTCAACGCCTCGATCGAGGATTACAAGATGGCCAACGCCCTGGCCACCCACGCCCCCAAGCGCCCGCGCAAATTGCTTCTGCATAAAAAGGAAATCGCCCGCTTCATCGGCGCGATCCAGCGCGAAGGCTACACCGTCATCCCCACCCGCCTGTACTTCAACGCCCGCAACACGGCCAAGATCGAAATCGCACTGGGTCAGGGCAAGAAATTGCATGACAAGCGCGCAACCGAAAAGAAACGCGACTGGAACCGCGAAAAGCGGCGCCTTCTGAAAAAAGACTGACGCCCGTTTGCGTTTTACGCATGGCTTCCCCGCTTAAACCGCAAAGGTCGCCAGGCCCTTGTTGGGGAAATAGCAATACACCTGCTGCAACGCAAAACCGCGCAATTGCGCTGGCTTATGACCATTCCCCTACTCGCGCCCACACAAAGAACTTTGTTTTTTACAAATCAATAATGGTCAAAAAATAAATTGGACTCTTGTCAAAAGAGGATTATGGCTCGCCCCATAACTGACAAGGAAATGAAAACAAATGTCCCGCCCGATCGTCCCTCAGAGCGTCATCATGCGTTATCTGAGCGGCTACTCCGAACGCCAGCTCAATGAAATCGAAGACACATACGAAAAAATTCACGCCGAACTCTTCGCAGGCCCCCTCTTCCTGAAACAGGACCGCATCCTGCTCCTGACTGCCGGCGCTGCCGGTGCAGGAAAATCCACCCATCTCAAGGCCAAGGTCGATAAAATCGCCCGCACCGAAGGCCGCCGTTTCGTTCATATCGACATCGACCAGATCCTGCCCCAGTTCCCGTCCTTCAAATGGTGCGCAGGCCAGCTGAGCGAATATTTCATGGATGTGAAGACCGACGAGCATCGCCGCGCCCTGCGCGAAACGACGACGGAATGGACGCTGGCTGCCAAGCACGTGGCCGACCGCCTGCTCAACGATGCGGTCGCCCTGGGCGTGCCGGTGGCGTTCGAGACATCCGCGCACAACAACCACATTCAGGATTTCTTCGAAGGTGCCCGCGCCAACGGCTATCAGATCGAAATTGACCTGTGCGATGCCCCCCTCTCGGTCAAGCAGGACGCAAGCCGCGAACGTTTTGACCGCGGCGAAGCCTATGTCGATCCCGCCGCCATTACGCGCAAGCACGAAGACGTCATCACGAACATGCCGAACTTTGCGCGCAACGCCGACCGCCTCAACATTCTGTGGCGCGAACATGCGCACAAGGATCTGACGCTGGTGGCAACGTCGGAGCCGTCCGGCAATACGATCCACGACCGTCACGGCGCCAAATGCTTCGATGACACCCATCGCGGCGACGCCGGAATCACGGTCGGCACCATGCTGCAGATGACCATGCATGCCCGCGCCCAGCGCGCCAACCAGAGCTTCCCCCGCACGACCCTGGGCTAAACCAAAACCTTAAAAACGCACAAAAAAGAGCCGCCCTGCAACAGGCGGCTCTTATGTGCTGGGTAACCGGGGGTTAACTGGTTATCCCGCTTTCTTTTTGATCGGGGCGACCTTGGTCTTCGGGGCGTCGTCGCCCTCCGCTTCCGGGTTGGTGCCCTCGGCATCGTCCTCTTTCTCGCCCGTCAGCATGTTCTCGGCGATATGGCCGGCATTGCCGCGGATCTTGTCCTCAATCGCCTTGGCGATGTCGGGATTGGTTTTGAGGAATTCGCGGGCGTTCTCACGGCCCTGTCCGATGCGCTGGCCATCATACGAGAACCATGCGCCCGATTTTTCGACCAGGTTGGCCGCGACGCCCATGTCGAGCACCTCGCCCATCTTGGAAATGCCCTGACCGTAGAGAATGTCGAAATCGACAACGCGGAACGGCGGGGCCAGCTTGTTTTTCACGACCTTGGCGCGGGTCTGGTTGCCGATCACTTCCTCGCGTTCCTTCAGCTGACCGATACGGCGGATATCGATACGCACCGACGCATAGAATTTGAGTGCGTTGCCGCCCGTCGTCGTTTCGGGATTGCCGAACATGACGCCGATTTTGCTGCGGATCTGGTTGATGAAAATAACACAGGTGCGCGACTTGGAAATCGACCCCGTAAGCTTGCGCAGCGCCTGCGACATCAGGCGGGCCTGCAGGCCCATGTGGCTGTCGCCCATTTCGCCTTCCAGTTCGGCACGCGGCACGAGGGCGGCAACCGAGTCGACCACCAGCACATCGATCGCGCCGGAACGCACCAGCGTATCGGCGATTTCAAGCGCCTGTTCGCCGGCATCGGGCTGCGAGATCAGCAGTTCGTCCAGGTTGCAGCCCAGTTTGCGGGCATAGACCGGGTCCAGCGCGTGTTCGGCGTCGACGAAGGCGCAGGTGCCGCCGGTTTTCTGGGCCTCGGCAATGATCTGCAGGGCCAGCGTGGTTTTACCAGAGCTTTCAGGCCCGTAAATTTCAACGATACGGCCGCGGGGCACGCCGCCGATGCCAAGCGCGATATCGAGACCGAGCGAACCGGTCGAAATCGATTCAACCTCCATCGCCATGGCAGCATCGCCGCCCAGCTTCATGATCGACCCCTTGCCGAAGGCACGTTCGATCTGGCCCAGGGCCGCGTCGAGGGCTTTGTTGCGTTCGGCAGTCTGGGCGGGTGTTTTGCTCATGGCATCTTTCTTTGCTTTGAAGTCTTCAACGGACATGTGGTGTTCCCCTTATTAGCGTGTTTTCTCTGTGATTCCGAGGATGAACAAAAATAGAACATCGGTCAAGAACAAAAAAAGAACATTTCCGCTTGACGGTGCATAAGGAACCGGATTAGCTTGTGGAACGTTTGGAACATTAGAAGAACAAACACCCACCCGTCCTTATAATCCTTAGGAGTTTATCATGCCGAACAAGTTTGAAGTCAGAATCGACAAAATCCGCCTGCGTGGCGACGGCCGCAACGTCCCGGCCCTGCAGGACAAGTATATCGCCCGTGCCGGCGGCGGCGCCTATATGGCCGTCGCCCCGTCCGAAGACGGCGCCATCCGTGAAGTCCTGCGCAACATGCGCATGCATTACCGCCGCATGGGCGTAGGGTCGCACAGCATGTCCGACCGTATCCTCAAGGCGCTGCACACCCCCGTGGAACGCGTGCCGGGGGCCGCCAACGACATCCGCACCTTCCCGGTCGCGGTCCTGAATTCCTAAACCTGTGAGATGAAATCGCGGTGCATGGGGGATGGATAATCCATCGTCAGCTCCGCGTGAAAGGATGAAAGCCGATGCTGACCGTATTTGAGCCACACCGGGATGTCGCCCTCTTTCGCGAGAATCTCTACCGTATCCGCCACATGCGTCACCACGGGTGCGCGGATGAAGCTGACCTCGTAGCCGGCGATGGTGCCGATATGGCTGTCCAGCTGTCGTCCGTATCCGTTGCGAACGATTTCTACGGGCATTAGGCCGAAACTTTTCTGTGTTTTGGTTTTGCTTTCATCCACCCAGACCTTGTCGGCCATCAGAATGGACCCCGCGCAAATGCCCCAGACGGATTTTCTAGCGAAATTGGACGCCAGCACGTCCCAAAGGCCGAAGGTTTCGATCAGCTTCAACATGGTCGTGCTTTCGCCGCCCGGCAGGATATAGGCGTCCGCCCCATCAATCTCTGCTGCCGTTTTGACGGCCCTGAACACACCGCCCGCAGCCTCGATATGCGGCTGGTGCCGATCGACACAGCCCTGCAGGGCCAGAACACCGATGATGGGTTTATGCGGCATGGCGTTGCCCCAGATCCTGATAGAACCGTAACAGATAGCCGTCCGGATCGCTGACGATGAACTGGCGGTTACCTACCTCGTAATCCGTCTTGCGATACCAACGTGTTTCAATGGGCAGGAAAATGGAGGCGTTTGCGGCGTTGACGGCAGCGTATAAAGCCTCAACCTCGCTGACCTCGATCTGGAAGTTGATGCCGCGCCCGAATGGCGCCTCCAGCGACCCTGATATCCACGCGCGGGTGGTGTCTTCGCCGGGTGCCGGGACCTCTCCCAGCATCAGTTCCGCGCCCTCGCGCTCCAGATAGGCAAAGCCGGACTCCGGGCGGTCGTAGAGAATGCGGAAGCCCGCAATGCGGGTGTAGAAATCAAGACTGACCCGCAGATCCCGGCACAAAAGTTCCGGGACCAGCGTAGGCTTACCAGCCACGGTTCGCCATCAGCATGGGCGCATCGATCTTGGAAATCTCGATGCCCGTCATGGCGATGCCAAGGCCCTTGCTGGCTTCCAGCACCATTTTCGGATCGTTGAAATGGGCGGTCGCCTTCACGATGGCCTTGGCGAATTTCGCCGGCTCTTCCGATTTGAAGATGCCCGAACCCACGAACACGGTTTCGGCACCCAGTTGCATGCACAATGCCGCGTCCGCAGGCGTTGCGATACCGCCGGCGGCAAAATTCGGCACGGGCAGCTTGCCGTCACGTTTGATCATTTTTACGAGTTCGAATGGCGCGCCGAGGGTCTTGGCCTCGGTCATCAGTTCGCTGTCATCCAGCAGCTGGATGCGGCGCATCGCCTGGTTCATCGCGCGCAAGTGGCGCACGGCCTCGACAATATTGCCAGTCCCCGGTTCGCCCTTGGTGCGCATTAGCGCCGCGCCCTCGCCGATCCGGCGCAGAGCTTCGCCAAGGTTCTTGGCGCCGCATACGAAAGGCACTTTGAAGTCGTGTTTGTTGATATGGTATTCGTCGTCAGCCGGGGTCAGCACTTCGGACTCGTCGATATAGTCGACGCCGATGGACTCGAGGATCTGCGCCTCGGCGAAATGGCCGATGCGGCATTTGGCCATGACCGGGATGGACACGCTGTCCATGATGCTCTGGACCAGTTCGGGCGGGCTCATGCGGGCGACGCCGCCGGCTGCGCGGATGTCGGACGGCACGCGCTCCAGCGCCATGACGGCGACGGCCCCGGCGTCTTCGGCAACCTTGGCCTGGTCGGCGGTGACCACGTCCATGATGACGCCGCCTTTCAGCATTTCGGCAAGACCGGTTTTGAGATTGATGACGTTATTGGCCATGGCTTCGAACACTTTCCAAAGGGGATTTTCGGAGGCTAGTAATTGCACCCCGATACCGGAAAATCAAGGTTCTTAGGCGGACGGCAGCCCTTTTTTCAGGACGGCCCGCCCACGGCCCCCCTGGCCGGTACGACCACCGCTGCCGGACGCCGGTACGCAGGCCCGCCACGTTCGCCTTTGAGCTTTGCCCGGAAGCCTATGCTGGGTTCGTTATCGGCCACCTGCTGTTCCAGAAGGCGGACATTGCGCACGTCATCCGGCGTGGGGCTGACCAGCGTGTCCTGCGCGCTGCCCTTAAAAATACGCCGCAACGCCTCGATGCGCGTTTCTCCCTGATTGGCGGGCATGGGCGTCAGAACGCCGGAACTGTACAGACGGCCCGCCATGGTCTGCTTGAGGGCAGCCGTAAAATTACGCACATACCGTCCGTTGCCGAAACTATGTTCGTCGCTTGCATCCATGTCGTTGGCAATGCGCATTTCCACGGCTTCCCGTGTCTCGTCCGTGATGCGCAGACCCGCATTGCGTGCCTTGAGATCGAAAATCGCCATAAGCTCGTCCAGCGTGTAGGCGTTAAAATAAATCTCCTGCCGAAAACGCGACGCAAGCCCCATGTTCAAACGCAGCAAATTTTTCATGGCATCCGGGTAACCGGCCATGATGACCACCAGCCGGTCGCGCCTGTCTTCCATGTCGCCCATGATCTCGGTCAGGGCTTCCTTGCCGAAATCATTGCTGCTGCCATCCAGTTCGTAAGCCTCGTCGACGAACAGGACGCCGTCCTTGGCCTCGTCCAGTTTCTTACGGGTCTTCGGCGCGGTCTGGCCAATATACTCGGCGACAAGGTCACGGCGGCGGACCTCAACCAGATGTCCTTTTTTGAGAATGCCAAGCTCGCGGTACATGCTGCCGACCATGCGGGCAAACGTGGTCTTGGCCGTACCCGGCGCACCGATGAACAGCAAATGGTGCCCCACGTCTTCATCGCCTTTCGTATCCACGCCCAGCGCCTTCAACACCTCTTCATGCGCAAGCGACGCCTGAAGGTTGCGGAAGGCGTTTTTGGCGTCATGCAGGCCGATCAGCTTATCCATCTGGCCCGCGAAGGGGTCCTTCGCCTCCTGCAGGCGCATCTGTGTGAAATCGTCGGGGCGCTGCGAAACAACATCGCCGATGCGTGATGTATTCATGCGGATATCCTCGAACCTGAAATTGATTTTGATGGCCGGGCCGGTGATCCATTCCGGTATGGTGGTAAGGCTGCCTTTCGGCTTGCCCTCCATCATCGATGTGATGTTGTTTGCCAGCGTCTGGATGAGATCCGGATAATCGGAAACCCTGATCATCCCGAACAGCCTTTCGCGTTCGGCGGCAAAGGCGCGGCTTTTGCGGTATTTATTGATACGGCCCAGCGTGCGCAGCGCGTGCTGCTGCATGTTCCACACGGCCTTGCGCGTCATCGAATTGCGGCTGCCGCCAATATCGGGCCTGCGGAAAAATTCCAGCAGCGTCATCCACATCAGAAACCCCTCCTGCGCGCGCATGGGGGATTCCAGCGGGTTGCTCATCCGGTCGATCAGGTTTTGAGGAATTTCATGCGACATCACCCGGCTGTCGGTGTGATAGGTCAGATGGTCGTCCTCATACATGCTGCGAATCTGACGGTCGGGGGGCACATGCCCCTCGAACGACGCGACCAGGCGTCCATACGCCTCGTAGGTTTGCGGCTTCGGCAAGGGTTCGACCGTCAGAAGCGGGACCAGCAGGTCCATGATATCCGTATGGATGCGCTTGCGTCCTTCGGCGGGTGCGGCACCTTCATCCGGCGCCCGGAAGGTGGTCGGGGAGTATAGAAGATCGCTCAGCTCTTCGGCTGCAGCGACGATCATCGCTGAATAGTTCATGGACCCTGTTCTTCATTTTTTTTGTTATGAAGCCCAAGTATTGGACAGGCCAAAAACGCTTTTCAAGTTTTTCTTATGGAATGATCACAGGGCCCGGCCCTCAGGCCAGCACGTCCTTAACCTTTGCGGCCAGCTGCTGCAGGGTGAAGGGCTTGGGCAGGAAATAGGTATTCTCGCCAAACTGGCCCTTGAACTTGTCTTCCGTATAACCGGACACGAAGATGACCGGCACGTCCGGGTAAATGGCGCGCAGCTTGGTCACCAGCGTGGGGCCGTCCATTTCGGGCATGATGACGTCTGTCACGACCAGATCCGGCGCCTGACCATGGTTTTTAACGATGTCCAGCGCGGTTTCCCCGCCCGGCGCATCCAGGACCTGGTACCCCTTGTTGGCCAGTGCCCGGGCGCTGAAGGCGCGCACGGCGTCCTCGTCCTCGACCAGCAGGATGGTGGCGGTTCCGGTAAGGTCGGCGGCCTTTTCCTCGATCTTCGCGGCGGCGGCCTTGGCGGTCACCCCTTGCGCCGAACGCGGCAGGTAGATCGAGAAAGTCGTCCCCTGCCCGATGACCGAATCTACATGCACATATCCGCCCGTCTGGCGGATAATGCCGTAAACGGTGGACAGGCCAAGGCCCGTGCCCGACCCCACCGGCTTGGTGGTGAAGAACGGCTCGAAAATGCGGCTGATATTCTCGCGCGGGATGCCGCAACCGGTATCCGCAACCGAGATGCAGACCCAGTCGCCCGCCGGCATGGTATCGGCCCCGCGTTGCTGCGGGGCGGTAGTGACGATCTGCTGCGTTTTGATGGTCAGCTTGCCCTGGCCGTTCATGGCATCGCGCGCGTTGACGACAAGGTTGATCAGCACCTGTTCCATCTGGCCTTCGTCGGCCTTGATGAGACCGCTGGCCGCGTCATGGACGATATCCAGTTCGATCATCACGCCGATCAGGCGGCGCATCAGGTGGCTGAGTTCGGTCAGGGTTTCGGTGACGTCCAGCACCTTGGGCTGCAGCGTCTGCTGGCGCGAAAACGCCAGAAGCTGGCGCACAAGGTTGGCCGCCCGGTTCGCGTTCTGCTTGATCTGCATGATGTCGTTGAACGACGGATCGCCCGGCTTGTGGCGCAGCAAAAGCAGGTCGCAGAAACCGATCATGGCGGTCAGCAGGTTGTTGAAGTCATGCGCGACGCCGCCGGCCAGCTGGCCCACGGCCTGCATTTTCTGCGACTGCGTGAACTGCGCCTCGAGCGCCTTCTGCTCGGTCAGGTTGATGAAGTGGACGACCGTATTGCGCCCGCGGTATTTCCGCGCGTGCATCTGCACCACCACGTCGCGGTCCTGCCCTTTGAGCGTGACCTCAAGCGGGTCCATCGACCGGCCTTCCTCGATCGTGGTCATCGCGCTTGTCAGCTTGGCGCGGTCGCTGTCGGCAATGACGGAGTCGAAATTGCGCCCTTCGATGGATTCCACCGGCATGCCCAGCATCAGGCTCAAGGCCTTGTTGCAATCGGACAGGACGCCGTGATTGTCGATCAGGGCGATGCCCAGCGGCGCCTCGTTGAAGAAGGTCTGGAAACGGTCTTCCGACTCTTTCAGGGCCTGGCGCATTTCGCGCTCGGATGTAAGGTCGTGCACGACCGCGCGGGTACGGACCATGCCGTCGGCCTCCAGCATCGCAGACTGGTTGATGGAGGCGAGGAAGATCTTGCCCGCCGGTCCCTTCATCTTGAGTTCCGCCACCTGACGCTGGCCGCCTTCGGTGGTGATGTCATAGGGCTTGGCCCCTTCCGGCGGATCGACCAGATAGGTGTGGACACGGCCCACGGTCAGCAGGGTTTCGATATCGGTACCCAGCCACCGCGCAAGGGTCGCGTTGACGAACAGGAAACGCCCGTCTTCCCCGGCGGAGAAAAACCCGACCGGCGCATTGTCGGTAAAATCGATCAGCTTCTCACGCTCGGCCCGCACGGCCGCGTCCAGTTCGTGACGCTCTGTAATATCTTCGATGCGCCAGTTGACCGTCCCGATCCAGCCCGGCACGGGTTGCGCCTCCACCTTGATCCAGCGGCGATAGCCATGGGTCATGGTGGAAAGCTCGATCCGCTCGGCCGTCCCGCGATAGGCAAGGTCGATCATCAGGTCGATCCGCTCAAGGCTTTCCGGCACCGGCTCGAACACCTTACGCAAGGATTTGAGCGAAATATCATCCGCGCTGCCCGTCAGGTCCGCGCACAGGGCGCGCCATGTCTCGTTCATCAGGATGGTGCGGCGGCTGAAATCGGTGACAAGGCGCCCGGTCTTGTGGCTGCCATGAAATATCTCGTCCAGAATGCTGCGTTCCCGGCTGACATTACGGGCGGCCTGAATGACGAAGCCAAGGCTGGTGACGACCAGAATACCCAGCCCGAGGATAGCCAGCTGGATGTGGTGACGCTCGAGATTGAGTTTGCCGGCATGCCAAAGGACCAGCAGGGCCACCAGCACAAGGCTGCCGGTCAGCAGGACGGTCCAGTAAACAGTGGTGTCCGTCCCTGCCGGACGCTGGGCGGACGGGCGCAGAACCGCCTCGGTACGGTCGGGGCGGATCATGCTCTCGGTCGATTGCGACAGCGGATCTATGGAGGAATGGTCGGGACGGTCAGACATTGCGATTCAGCATTATAGCTTCTTCTTGAGCCGGAAGACATACGAGATCACCTCGGCCACCGCCTTGTAATGCTCGGCCGGGATGACGTCATCGACCTCGATGGCCTTGTGCAGCGTCCGGGCCAGCGGCGGGTTCTCGACTATGACCACCCCGTTCTGTTCGGCGATTTCGCGGATGCGCAAGGCCACGTTGTCCAGCCCCTTGGCGGTACAGATCGGCGCGTCCATTTCCTGCGGCTCGTATTTCAGGGCGACCGCATAGTGGGTCGGGTTGGTGATGACCACGGTCGAGGACGGCACGTTGTTCATCATGCGCTTGCGCGCGCGTTCCATGCGGATCTGGCGCAGGCGCGAACGCACATGCGGGTCGCCCTCGCTCTGCTTGTATTCGTCGCGGATTTCCTGACGGCTCATGCGCATCTGCATGTAATGCGTATAGCGCTGGAACACGAGATCGGCCCCCGCCAGCAGGAAATACACCATCAGGATGGCCGTCATCAGCTTGATGAACAGGCGCATCATCAGCGCCGTCAGATCCGTAAGCGGCATGGCGATCATCGTATCGAGACTGTCGATGGTGGATTTGAGCACCTCCCACGACACCCACGAGATGATGACAACCTTGCAAAGACCTTTGAGGAATTCAAACAGCGATCGGCCGGAAAAAATCCGCTTGAAGCCCGCCATGGGCGACACCTTGTCAAGCTTGGGCATGATGCTTTCGATGGAATAAAGCGGCCCCACCTGAGCAAAGGGGCCGACGCCGGCGGCAATGAACAGCACCAGAATGGGCGCCATCATGATCGCCAGCACGTCGAAGAACAGGGCCTTGAGAACCTGGATCGTCCCGGGACTGCCGAAGACCTGCCACGACTGGTCTAAAAACGCATGCAGCAGATAGGCCAGTTGCTGCATCATATGCGGCCCCATCGCGGCCACCACGATGGTGGCGATGAGCAGCATGAACCACGTATTGGCCTCCTTGCTCATCGGGACCTGGCCGCGTTTGCGCGCCTCTTCCAGTTTTTTGGGGGTCGGGTCTTCGGTACGCTGGGAATCGTCGCCGTCGTCGCTCTCGGACATCAGCCACCCCGCGGCACTAGAAACATGGACACGGCTTCCTGATACGACGAAAGCCAGTACATCATGCCGGCACTGACAACCAGCGTGAAGATCAAAAGCCCGGCCATGATCTGCACGGGCATGAACAGCACGAACACCTGCAATTGCGGCATGACGCGCGACAAAATCCCCATGGCCACATACACCATCATCGTGACCAGAATGAACGGCATGCTGATATGAAAGCCGACGGCGAAGGACTGGGTGACGGCGGTCGCATAACTGTCGGCCATGGCGCCGGACAGGCTCATGCCGATATCGCCGGGCGGAAAGGTGCGATAGGAATCCATCAGCGCCTGTAAAACCAGATGATGCATGTTGGTGGCAAACAACAGCAGCGCGCCGGTCACCGACATGAACGCGCCCATGATAGAGCCCTGCGTCGCCATGGCAGGGTTGAAGATCTGCGCGTTCGCAAGCCCCATATGCATGGAAATGAACATGCCTGCCGTATCCAGCGCGGCCATCATGGCCCGTGCGATACCGCCGATGAAGGCCCCCATCACGAATTCACCGACCAGAAGCGAAAGAAACCCCATGCCCGCCCCCGTCCCCGGCGGCAGCGTGGCCGCAAGAACAGGCGTAAGGATGGCCGAAAACCCAAGCGCAAACAGCAGCCGCACGCGGCCCGGCACGAAGCCGTCACCGATACCCGGCATGATCATCATGGCCGTGCCGACCCGCACGAAGACCATCATGAAAGCATAGACTTGGCCGACAGCGAGGGTTTGGATCAGGGATTCCATGGCGGTTAAAGGATACTCTCGTCTTTTAAACGCGTGAAACGAAAAGCCGTATCAGTTGATCGGCATGCCAATCATCTGGTCGGCCAGACGGCGCGTGAAGTCGATCAGCTCGTGCCCCATATAGGGAATGACCGCAAAAAGCGTGAGGAACATCGCCACGATCTTGGGCACGAAGGACAATGTCATTTCCTGAATTTGGGTCAGCGCCTGCAGAAGGCCGATCAGCACGCCGACCACCAGCGCCACGATCAGCACGGGCGCGCCCAGCTTCAGGGTCAGCATGATGGCCTCGCGACCGTAATCCAGGATAATGCCTTGGTCCATATCCCTATGGTATCTCAAAGGCTTGGATGCGGTCCATCCCGGAATTCAAAATATTACGAAAGGCAGTGCGTAACCCGGCGGTTAAATTGGCATCCGCATGATGTCCTGATACGCGCTGACCAGCCGGTCGCGCACGCTCATGACGGTTTGCAGGGTCATTTCCGCGTCCGTGACGGCGCTCACCACATCGGTAAGGTCGGCCTTGCCCAGAACGGCCTGCGCCGAAACGGCCTCGGAGGTTTTCTGGGTCTTGATGACCGAGTCGATGGCGCCCTTGATCATGGAACCGAAGGAAAACGCGTCGTTATCCTCGCCCCCGCCGACGGATTTGTCGGCGATCTTGGCGGTATTCATATACGCACCGATGGCTTGGGATACTTTGTCGACCATGTCTGGCTCCTGTTCCTTATTATCTCACTTAGCCGCGCAGCAAATCAAGTGTGCGGCTCATCATGGATTTGGCGATTTCGATCATACCCAGATTGGCCTCGTAGGAGCGCTGCGCCTCGCGCATGTCCATGGTTTCGATCAGGGTATTCACGTTGGGCATTTTGACATAGCCGTTGGCGTCCGCGCCGGGATGGTCGGGCATGAAGCGCAGGCGGAACGGGGTTTTGTTGTCTTCCGCGATGCCGCCGTCCTTCACGATTTCGGCGCCCATCGATTTGTCCATCACGGTCTTGAAGGTGATGGTCTTGCGGCGGTACGGGTCTTCGCCGGGGGCGGTTGCCGCTGTGTCGGCGTTGGCGATGTTCTGCGAAATGACCCGAAGGCGTTCGCCCTGCGCCCGCATGCCTGAAGCCGAAATACCGATTGCGTTCATGATTTCCATGGGTCAGGTCCTTTCTTATCCGCGTTCGCCCAGCGCCATGCGCAGCATGCCGACATTACGGCGGTAAAGGTTGGTGGCCAGCTGGTAATCCATCTGGTTGCGGTTCGCCTTGAACAGCTGTTCCTCGATCACGACCCCGTTATTGTCCGGGCTTGCCTCGTAGACCGTTCTTTGCGCCTTTTCGGCCGCCGGGGTCTTGGTGCCGGGCTGCGTGCCGAAATGCATGCTGTTGCTGGCTTCCAGCGTGACAGGTGTCATTTTCAGCTGCGGCGCGGTGCCGGCGCCGGACTTGGCGGACGCGCCAAGCACGGATTCAAAATCAGCGGGCTTCAGGCTCATGGGCTGGTAGCCCGGCGTGTCGGCATTCGCGATGTTCTGCGACAGGACGCGCTGGTTCTGGTCAAGCCAGTCCATTTTCGACATAATGCCTTTCAGAAGGCCAATTCCAGAGAGCATTGTCATTTTTGTTTCTCGCTCAAGTTCAGGTACCCACCAACCTATTTGCGAAAACCGTGCCAAACTTTTCAGACGACGACACACCCTTTAAGCCCCTGAATGCGGAGGAAATTCCCCATCGCCAGACGGCCGTCGCCCTGAAAGACCGCAGCCTTCTGGGCCAGGTGCCGGAGATTACGGCAGCCGGACGCGGGGAAATTGCCCGTCAAATCATTGAAATTGCATATCAAAACGGCATAAAGGTGCGCGAGGACGCGAACCTTGCCGAAATCCTGGCCCGGTTTGAACTGGACTCCCCCGTTCCGACCGAGGCGCTGATGGCCGTGGGGGAAATTCTTGCCTATGTCTACCAGGCCAACGGGGAACCCAACCCGTTCGACGCCGTGCTGAAGGCCGAACTCGCCAAGGGGGATGCATGACCCCCCGCCCCACCCCTTCCGCCCATGACCGGATGGAGGCGCTGATCGCCAAAATCGAAGAAGCCACCGCCGTGACGCAGAATGGCCGGCGCATAGACATCCGGTCGCTGGACGCGGAGTCGGCGGCGCTGGCCAAAATGCTGAAAGGCAAACCGGACGAAACCATCAAGCCCCTGCTGGCCCGCGCCGTACTGGCGATCGAACGCCTGACCCACGCGCTGGAGGACCAGGTCGCGGCGCTGAAGGACAAGAAAAAATAACCGCCCTTGCGGACCTGTTTAAAACCCCGCACACTTCGAAAATGGAATGGTCTGAATACCTGCGTTTTGTCTTTGCGCTGGCCTTTGTGCTGGCGTTGATGGGTCTGCTCGCCCTGCTGGCGCGGCGCACCGGCCTGGGCCGGATGGCGCTGGGGTCCGGCCGCCGCCTTGCCCTGATCGAACTGCGCAGCATTGATACGCGCCACAAACTGGCGCTGGTCAAATGCGACGACCGCGAACACCTGATCGTTCTGGGCCCGCAGGGCCAGACCGTGATCGATACCAACGTCACCCCGGTGACCACCCCGGTAAAGGCCCCTGAATGACCCGCTCCAGAAAAATCTGCATCTATCTTTTATGCCTGCTGGGCGCCGCCATGATCCTTGGCGCCCCCATCGCGATGGCGCAGGAACTGACCCTCGACATGGGGGGCGATGACGGCACCCTCGCCTCCCGCGTGGTCCAGCTTCTGGCCCTGCTGACGGTGCTGTCGCTGGCACCCAGCATTCTCATCATGATGACCAGCTTTACGCGCATCATCATCGTCCTGTCCTTTCTGCGGACGGCGCTGGGCGTACAACAGACGCCGCCAAACACGGTGCTGATGTCGCTGGCCCTGTTCCTGACCTTTTTCATCATGTCGCCCGTCCTGACCCAGGCCTATGAGCAGGGCATCAAACCCCTGATGGCGCAGGAAATTGACGAAACGCAGGCCCTGACACGCACCACCGACCCGTTCAAGGCCTTCATGCTGCGCAACACGCGCGAGGCCGACCTGACCCTGTTCATGGACATGTCCAAGACGGAAGCCCCCAAAACCGCCATGGAAACTCCGCTTCAGGTGGTGATACCGGCCTTCATGATCTCGGAACTGCGCCGCGCCTTCGAAATCGGCTTCATGCTGTTCCTGCCCTTCCTGATCATCGACATGGTGACGGCCTCCATCCTGATGTCGATGGGTATGATGATGCTGCCGCCCATCATGATCTCGCTGCCGTTCAAGATCATTTTCTTCGTCATGGTCGATGGATGGCACCTTGTGGTCGGATCGCTGGTCAAAAGCTTCGACACGGTGCAGGCCGGCGTCGGGGTTACAACACCCTGAACTGGCGGCTGAAGCCGTCTTTAAGCGCCTGCGCGGTCCATTGATACCGGCGGATGTTATCGGCCACCTTCGGCCCCGCCCCGGCATGGACCAGCCGTGCATATAACCCCGTCACCTGCGGAAGGCGTTCCGCCAACCCCCGGATCCGGCCGGGCCGGGATGCCATGACATAGGCATTCACCACACGCTGGCCGATATGGGGCATATCCTTGGCAAACGGCCAGTGCCCGTGCGCCAGCAGCCAGATATCGCGCAGCTGGGCATCGGCCACCCCCATGACCTTTTCCACGTCGTCTTCAAGATCGATGAAATGAATCGCCCCACTGGCATCCACCGTCAGGTTCTTGGGATAGGGCTGGCCGTGGAACTGCTCGTCATTATGCAGCGCCGCCATGGCCTCGCCCACCTTGCGGATCAGATCGCCGCGCTGCGCCCGCCCGCTTCCGTGCAGGGCAAGCCAGATGGATGTACCGGCATCGCTTAAGACAAGGTGGTCGGAGGTCTGGTCGAAAATATGGGGCACGTTGTGGCCGCGGCCGGCCAGATGCCGCAGGCGGCCCGCTTCAAACGCCAGCGCACGCTTGCGGTTAAAGATATGACTGCAGCGAAGCACGGGCGGCATCAGGGGCGTGCGCACCGCGCGTTGAAACAGCGGGGCCAGCGGAAAGGACTTGTCCTGCGCCAGCTTGACCCATGCCGGCTGGCCCGCAAACGTCGTACGGTAGGTACGCTGACGGGCCTGAGGGGCGATATCCGTATCGGGCGGCAACATGGACAGGGACATATGACTCACGTGAAACGGCTGTTTTGCGCCATTCTTATAGCCGATTGCGTGGACGGCATGCAAATTTCGCCACTCACGTACAAAGTCTCTCGACTTAGGATAAAATCTCAGGCAAAAACAACACTATGAGCAATCCGGAATTTCAGGCCGCGCGTGCGCAAAAGAGCCGTGAGAAAATTTTACAGGCCGCACTCGGTTTATTTGTCGAGCGCGGATACGATGAAGTCTCGCTCAAGGACATCTCCAAAGCCGCCAAGGTTTCCACGGCCACGCTGTTCGCACATTACCCTCATAAAGAAAGCCTTTTGACCGGCGCCATCGCCCTGCTGGCCCAGATGCGGGACGAAACGCCGACCAGGAACACCCTGCCCGTGGCCGAGGCGCTGCGCGCCATCGGCCAGTCCTATGCCCGCCGCCTTGATAACCCCATGCTGCTGGGCCTGATCCGCATGGGTGTATTGATGAAGCAGAATGCGCAAGGTCTGGGACAGGCCGTGAATGACGCGTGGCGCATGCCCTTTCTGGCCCGGCTCAACGATGTGCTCGATCAGGGCATCGCACAGGGACGCTGGCTGGTGCCGGACCGCAACGTCGCCTCGCGCCAGTTCTTTGGCATGATTACAGATGCCATTTTATGGCCCCGCCTGTTCGCCATCAGCGACAGCGCCCCGGCCGGTTATCGGGAAGCCGTGGTGGATGAGGCGATCAAGACCTTCACCGCCCGGTACGCCGTCACATCCTGAAAAGAGATTATTCCTTGGTGGCCTGACGGGCGGCCTCGGCCGCCTGCCCCGGCTCGTTCGGGGCCTGCGCCCCCGCGGGGGCGTCAGCGGCGGGCACCGCAGGGGCATCCCCCACCTCCCCGGCCTTCGGTTCGACCTTGGCGGGTTCAGTCTTGGCGGGTTCCGGTTTGGGAGCCGCGTCCTTGGCTGCGGCGGGTTTTTCCGCCACCGCTTTGGCAGGCGCCTGATAAGCCTTAAGCACGTCCTGGAACATGTTCACTTCCGACACCAGCTGCAGCAATGTTTCGCGGTCGGCCAGCGTCGCTTCCTGCGCCGTGCGCGTGACCAGCTGGAACGGCTGGTTCAGGTCGGAGCGGCGCATGATGTCCGAATACGCCACGCGCAGGTCTTCCAGTTTCTGTGTTTCCCCCGACAGGTTCAGGGCCAGCGCCTGGTTGAGCACCAGTTGCGCCTGCTCATGGGTGGGCGCGCGCGTGGCGCTGAGATTGGCGGCCTTCACCAGCTTGCCGAAGGCGTCCGCCGCAACCGGCCATTTCTGCGAAGCCCACGCGATATCGGCGGTCAGTTTCAGCGTCTCGGAGTCTTCCTGCAGGGCCGAAAGTTCCGCCAGCGCGTCATCCGCGCGTTTCAGCTGGCCCTTGGCCTTGGCGCGCAGCAGGGCAAAGCGCTTCGCGTCCACATCGGCAACCTTGCCCGCAACATCAGTGCGGTTAAGCGCCTTATCGATGATCTTGAGCGCATCATTGGGCTGGTCGTTCAGGATACGGATCGCCGCCGCACGCTGCGCATAGCGGACGGAATCCTGCGGTGTCGCCGTGGTCACGACCATGGGTTCGATCAGGTCCGCCGCGCGTTCCAGAAGATCGACCTGCACCATCTTGTCGGCAATAGCCAGCGTGATCTGTTCACCGTCCGCGCCCGCGGGCATCAGTTCGTTGAATTCGGCGGCAACCGCCGCCGCCTCGATCGGGGACATGGCTTCACGCGTCTTGCCTGAGAAAAGTTCGCGGAAGGCCTTTTGCATCACCGCCACCAGTTTTTCGCGCGTGCCCGCGTCCTGCGTCATGGCCGCCGCATCCCGCAGGATGGTCAGCCCCCTTCGCTGCTGTCCGCCGGTCACGTAAATCAGCCCCAGACGTTCGAGCGTCTGGCTTTCAAGGTCATCGCCCCGCCATCCATAGCGAAAGCGTTCCAGTTTGCGGACTGCATCATCCCGCGCGATGGTGCGGGCCGACAGTCCGCGTTCCACAAGGGCAAGCGTCGACCGCAGCGGATAAGGACCGTCCAGCCCTTCCGACGACTCGCGGTAGAATTCTGACGCGCCCGTCATGTCGCCGCGTAACGCAGCAATACGGCCGCGGTAAAACGCCAGCGCCGTATCGCGGTCCAGCGTCAGGCTTTCGCCCGACGCCTTGTCGAACATATCAAGCATGGTGTCCGCGACATTCACATCGCCGCGTGCCAGCACCGCCTCGATCAGCGGGGGCAGGACAAGGGTCTGAAGCCGCGCGGGATAGGTGCTCAGTATTTTTATGGCGTTAACGGGCATGGCCTTTTGCGCCTCAGGCAACTGCCCGGCCTGCGCCAGGTTGAACGACTTCCACAGGGCGATTTCGTTCAGCGTCTCAAGACCCGGCGTGGCAAAGGCCCGCGCCGCATCGTCCGTTTCACCCTTCAGGGCTGCCACTGCGCCACTGATCGCCTGAAAGTCGGGCGAGCTGCGCAGGTCCGGCATGAAGGACAGCGCCATCGACAGGAACCCTGTCGCTTCGTGTGGCAATCCCTGTGCCAGCATGAATTTCGCGCCCGAAATGATTTCCGGCAGTTTGCGGTTATCCGGGGCCGTGGCGATCTTCGCGTCGATGGAATGACGCATGTCCAGGAACTGTTTGGGCCCGCCCAGCGCCCAGTCCTTGAAGGCAAAAATGGTGGTCGGGGCATTTTCCTTGGTGTCGGCGGGCTTGTCGTCGGTGCTGGCGGCAGCCACGCGCGCGCCGGCCGCCGGGCGCGGTCCCGTGGCAGACAGGCGTAAGCCCCCCTGCCGCGCAATCACGACTTCGGTCGGCAGAACCGAAATGCGGATACCGTCCGCCTTGGGTTTGATGACCACACCGACAATCGCCGGGATGGTTTCAAAATCGACGTAAGAATCGGTGTTGATCAGGCGGCTGTCGGCGCGCCCCACCGTAATGACGGCCAGATCGTCACCGATGAGCGGATCCGGCAGGCGCAGAGCGCCGACCGCATTGGTCATGGGAATATGCACGATGGGGCCTGCCGCCGTATCCGCAAAATCACGCTCCATGGATGCGGACTTCAGGTCGCTTTTCTGGCCGGTGATATAAAGACGCCAGACCAGCCCCGCCCCTTCGGGCCGTACATAGGCCCCCGCCGGCAGGCGGATGCGGTAGGCGGACCCGCCATCGACGCTGACCTTGTCCACCGGCCCCAGCGCCTTGGCATCGGGCCCGGAAACCTGCGGGGGGACGGACAGTTCTTCCTGGCTTAAGACCATCCACAGATACCCGCCCCGCACAAAAGCCGCGAGGGCAAGGCCCTGCGTCGAGCCAACAGTGATCAGCGCCGATCCGGTAAACGGCACCGGCGTGGTAGCGGCAGGCGTAAGGTTGATGGGCGCATCCGGCCCCGCCGGCGTAGCGGCGGCCATGACACCCGCCGGAGTGTCCAGCGACGGGGCGGTCGATGTCGATGCAGGCAAGGCCGGCGTTTCTTTCTTTGGATCGACCGGATTTGCGTTTGCTGCGTTTTCAGTGACCAGCGAGGTCGATGTTTCCGTCGTTTTCGCCGGAGCGATTTTCTCCTGGACCTTGGCCTTGGCTTCATCGGCGGCAGCAACCGGCGACACGGTCTTTTCCGGCACGGATTCAGGTGCCGTGACTTTTGCGGCTGCTGCCTTTGCTGCAGCAATCGCCGCTGCAACGGCATCTTTGGGCGCAGCATCCGGCGTACCGGCAGCCGGTGATTCTTCCGTCAGGCGGGCGGGAACGGAGGGCGTTTTGGCAGAATCCTCTTTTTTCGGGGCGGCCTGCGGCACGGCTGACAGGACCTGCGGAACCGGGTCTTTGGGATAAAGATCGACGAACAGGCGGTTGCCCAGGGTCAGGGTGCGGTGACGGGCCATCGCGCCCGTCTTCACGACATACGCATTCGCCCCCTCCGCCGTAATGGTGGTCGCCGGGATCACGCCGCGCAGGGCACCCGCACCCTCCACGCTGACGGGTCCGTCGAACTGTATTTTGAGGGTCGTATCCCCGGCTTCGGTCACGGTGGCCTTGGGCAGCCCCGCGCCTGAAAACACCAGCCGAATGAAGTCGGCCTTCTTTTCACCGCGCACGGCGACGCGGGCAGCGTCCTGCGCTTGGGCGGCAAGGCTGCAAAACAGACCTAAAAGAATTACGGCAAGAAGAGAGATTCTGCGCATCGGATTCCTTAAAATTCAACCTGCCATGGGGTCCTGATCCGGTCAACGCAAAGGGGGGTTTTTACCCCCCTGCTTTCACGGCCCTATTGCATATTCCCGTCATCGGCATCGACGCGGATTTCAATACCCGGCTGTTTGCCCGTCCCCTGCGCGATCACGACAAAAGGTTTGCGATACCCCGCATCCCGGAAAAGCGCGGCAAAGGCCGATACCTGCGCAAGCGCGCTATCCCAGTCGCCGGAATCATCGGGAATACCGACCACGGTGATGCGGTTCGACAGGGTGGCAAGCCGGTTCGCCAGCCCCTTGGTGATGCGCTGCCCGTCCGCCGACAGGGCGTTGCCGCTGAAAATCTTGTCGGCATCGAGTACCAGGCGCAAGTGATCGCGGGCGGGCATAATACGCACATCGTCCTGAAGCTTCACCTGCGCGACTGCGTCCTTGAGAATGCCCTGCAGATAGCCAAGGTCGAGGCCCGAGCCGAAACTGGTGCGTGAAATATTCTGCCCGGCCTGGCTGCCGGCTTCGCCCCGCCCCGCCCCGCCATGCATGTTGCGGGCGTTCACGTCAGCAGTGTTCGGCGCCTGAATATTGGCCGGGTCCTTCATGGAATACAACATCAGGAAGAAACACAGCATGATGGAAAAAAGGTCCGTAAACGAAATCAGCCACATCCGGCCCTGAACCAGTTTGGCTTCCCGGTCGTCATAGGCATATTCACGTGGCTGGTGACGCTCGACGCTTCCGGCCACCGTATTCGAGGCCGCGCTGGCAAAGGCCATGGCATTCAGGTCGTGCGACAGGTGCGAGCTATGCGCGGTTTGGTTTGCTGCGTTTAGCGGCCCCTCATGCAGCGGCCCGGAGGTCAGGCCCCGTTCTGCACTGGCTTTCTTTTCCTCCTTCTCCAGGAGGTCCAGCGCCGCAAGGATCTTGTCCATGTTATCCATGCTTATCCCCCGCCCCGCACGAAGCGCAGTTCAATGGAAGGTCTTCCGCGATCGGCATAGCCAATACCGATAAGGTCAGCGTCCAGCCCGTCATCCACCAGTTCCCGCGCCATGGCGGGCAGATCGCCGGTGCCGTCCGCACCGTCAAGCGCAATGATCTGCAGCATGAATTTTCCGCCGCGGTTATACGTCGTCATGACACTGCCAAGGCGCGCGCGCAGTTCGGGCCAGCGCTCTGCGAACTGGTCACGGGGAATATCCACTACCATCATTTGGCCGGAACTTCCCACGCGCGTCTGCTGAAACCCGACATCGGGAAGAACGCTGCGCAGGCCTGCGGCGGCGGCCTCCTCCGCATCGCCGTTCGTCCCGGCATCGTCGCCGCCAGCCGTATCCGAACGCCCGTAACCGACAAAACCGAACGTATTGCTTAAGGACGCCTGCAGCATTTTCTGTTTGATGCTGGATTCAGGCGACAGGGCGTTCAGGACAATGAAGAAAGCCAGGAGCGCGATGAACACCGACACGGTCAGTGTCAGGGTCAGGGTGCGCATATCGACGGGCGATACGTGGTCGTCGCGGGTTTTCTTGTCACGCATGCAGCAAAGTTTACCACGAAAAACGGCCCCTGTGGGGCCGTTTCATCTATCCGGTTTTATGCAATATAAATAGCGCTCAATCAAAGCTGGCCAGCAGCTTGTCGATATCTTCCTGGCTCATGGCATTGGCGGGCATTTGCGGACCGTTCAGCAGGCGGGCATCCCCGGTGCGCGTATCCTGGGAAACCGTATCGTCATTATGACCGACGATTTCCAGCAGGTGTTCGACCTTGGACTGGATTTCACCCAGCACGCCCACGACCTTTTTAATACGCTGGCCGGTAACGTCCTGAAAGGAACAGGCCTCATAGATCTTGGTGACTTCATCGGAAACCGTCTGTGCCAGCGGGTCAGCTTTGCCGGCAGCGGCCTTTTCCATGACTTCGCACGACGACATGATGGTATCGGTCGCCTGTTTGGTCGCGGTCACGACGGCATCCAGTTCATCGGTGGCGCCGGGCACGTGCTTGGCGGTCAGGTCCTGCGGGCGCAGGCCGGCAATGTCCTGACGGAACGCCTGAATGACATCCAGAACGCCGCGCAGTTCCTTGATGACGGCTTCCTGATTGGCGTCGGTGGAATCCGCCATTTTCGCAATGACGGAATTGACGATGGTGACTACCTTGCTGCGATCGTACTGATTTGCGGCTGACATGGCTTAGAGCGCCCCCAGCACGGCCGTGATCTTGGCCTTCAGCGTTTCCGCATTGAATGGCTTCACGATGTAATTGTTCACGCCGGCCTGTTTGGCCGCGATGATGTTCTCGGTCTTGCTTTCCGCCGTCACCATGATGAAGGGGACGCTTTTGTTTTCGCTGGCGCTGCCGCGAATGCCTTTCAGCAGGTCCATGCCGCTCATCGGCTCCATGTTCCAGTCGGAAACGATCATGCCGTATTTTTTCTCACCGAACATTTTGAGCGCGGCGCTGCCATCGCTGGCTTCGTCGATATTGGGAAACCCGATCTGGTTGAGAAGGTTGCGGATGATGCGGCGCATGGTGGCGTAATCATCCACGACCAGCACGTTCATAGTTTTATCGACTGCCATAATAACCCCGGAAGAATTGTAAGAATTACGAAAAAGACTAGGAAATACCAGCCTTTGAGGATTTGATTCTGCCCCGATTTGGTTAAGACGTCATGAATAAAAGGACCTGTATGACGCAGCGGCAGAATGTCGCAGTTTTTTGGAAAATATATAGATCAGGGCCGTCCCAGTGCATCGAGGCCAGGGAGCGCCGCTGAACCGGCAGGCGCGGGCGTCGCCAGCGGCGCGCCGGTATTGGCCCCCATGAACCCGGTCGGCTGGGGCTGGGCCCTTGCCTGTGGTTTCTGGTCGGGCAGCTTGTTCATCTCGGTCAGACGCACCGTCAGCTCGTTCGCCTTTTGCGTATCCATGGCGGCGATGATGGGCGCACTTTTACGTTCCGACATTTTGGAAACAACCTGCAGCAACACGGTCATGTCCATCTGGTTGAAAATGGCCGCGGCCTCTTTCGGCTTCATCTGCTCATAGATTTTCACAAGACTGGTGATCTTGGAATTCTGTTCCTTCTGCTGCTGCCCCAGCAGTTTTTCGATCTGATCCTTCAGACCCGTCAGTTCGGCAATCTTGGTGTCGATCTGCTTTTCGGACGCCTTCATCAGCGCCTCGCGCGTATCGAGGGCCTTTTCCCGGGCCTCCAGCTGCTGGCGGCGCTTGGCCAGATCGGCCAGAAGCTGCATTTGTTCCGGGGAATCGGCCATCTGCTGGCTGGCCGGATCCGCCCATACCTCAGGCAGAGTCGCGTTGGGATTGGGCAGCGTCACCTTGGGCTGGTTGTCCTGGGATGGCTGTGCCTCCCCTTCCGCAGCTGGCAGGATGCCGGGATCATTGGTTATGGATGATGCCGCCGGAGCGGCCTTATCCGAAGGCGGGGTTTTGACCGGGGCGTTCGCGGCATCGGCCTTGGGCTCCTCCCCGGCGGCGGGCTGCACCTCGGCCAGTGCCGACGCGGTCAGGTCCTTCACGTCGGTCACGGTTTCCCCCATGCGCACGGCAAAGGCGGCCATGGCGACCAGGACAAGAAGTGGCAGGATACGAAAGCGGGTGAGAAAATCGTTCATCATGAGAATTCTATCATAATGCAAAAAGAAGGCCCATGCCGGGCAGACGGGATATTAACCCCTACCTGCCGCGGTTTTTAATCGCCCGGAACAGGTCGCGCTCGGCTTCCGAATACAGGCTGTCGTCATCGGCGGCGGCCAGCGGGTCGACCCCGCGCTCAGCATCCGGGTCCCGGATGGCGAAAGGACTACCCGCCGGGGACGAAGACGCAGGCGGCACCACCGACGCGTCCAGTTTGCGCAGATGCTGGACATAGGATGCCTGCACACCCTGCGGCTGACTATCCTGACCAGAACGGCGCTCAGGGGCGGATTTGGAGGGCTCCGAGATGGTCCGGGGCGAAGGCGCCGGTTGGGGGGCATTGATGGCAGGAGCCATGGGACGCGCCTTGTCGACCAGCCCTTCAAGACGGCTGGCCAGCCGGTCGCCGCTATCCGTGATCAATTGCAGCTCGTCCGACAGGGCCATGGCCTTGTCCACGGCGGCCTGAAGTTCAGAACCGGAGTCGCGGGCCGCTTCTTTCAGGCCGGATATGGCCCGGTCGGCACGGTCGAGGTTTTTGATGAGATCGCGGACGACCTTGTCGAGGTCCGACTTGGAATCGCGCAGACGGCGCAGCTGCAGCGACAGGCGCGCGGCATAGACAATCGTCAGGCCCAGCAGGACCACCACGACAACGTCGAGAATGAGGGAAACGGGAGCGCCTTCCATAAGAGCTCAAGCTAGAGCGTTATGGCTATTCTTACAAGCGCCATGGGGGGATTATTCAGACTTCTTTGCCGGCGGAATGTACTTGTCGATCCGCACGGCAAGGTTGCCCTTTTTCTGTCCGGTCGATGCCTTGTACATCGGGAACTGGCCACAGCGCACCTCGATCCGATCGGACGGCGACGCATTGAAAAAGACAGTCGAACCGGGCTTCCAGTTCAGCAACTCACCCAGCGGGACCGTCTTCTCGGCCAGCACGGCCTGAAGGTCAATATCCGTTAAATACAATTCGTTAGTGAGGTGAGTTTCCCAAATCGAGTCACGGCCGAACTTCTCGCCCATGAACATCTGGAGCAGAAGTTCGCGGATGGGTTCGAGGGTAGCATACGGCAGCAGGATTTCCACCCGGCCGCCACGATCGCCCATGTCGATCCGCAGGCGCGCGAGCACGCAGGCATTGGAACCCTGGGTGATGGCGGCAAAGCGCGGGTTGGTTTCCATCCGCTCCATCGTGAAGCTGACGGGGGACAGGGGGTCGAACGCCGACGACATGTCGGACATGACCACCCCGACCATGCGTTCGATCAGTTTGGTTTCGATGGTGGTATAGGGGCGCCCCTCGATCCGGATGGCAGGGGTGCCTTTACGACCCCCGAGCAGGACGTCGACGATGGAATAGATCAGGGCGGAATCCACCATCAGCAGGCCGCCGTTATCCCACTCCTCGGCCTTGAATATAGACAACATCGCCGGCAGCGGGATGGAGTTCATGTAGTCGCCAAAGCGCACCGTGGACACCTGGTCCAGCGACACTTCGACGTTATCCGATGTCAGGTTGCGCAAGGACGTCGACATCAGGCGGACCAGCCGGTCGAACACGATGTCGAGCATCGGCAGGCGTTCGTAATTGACCAGCGCCGAATTGATGAGCGCCATGACGCCGGAGGCCTGCTCCTGCCCCGATGCGTCGTTGAATCCTAAAAGGGAGTCGATTTCATCCTGGTTGAGGATACGGGTGCCGCCGCTGTCGTCGGTCTCGGCCGCCTCGCCGCCCCCCACGGGACGCCCATCGACACCAAGAGCCTGCGATGCCATTGCTTCCCACTCGGCCATCATCGCCTTTTCCTCATCGCTCATCGGGGTGTCGGTCGACCCCTGCGGCGTTGTGTTCGGCGGTGCGTCTGTATCGGCCATGCTGAATCGTTGATGCGTTAACGTTAGTTAACAATATAGCACAGATCGTGCCAAAAAAGCGGAAAAACGAAAAACCCCAGGTCTGTCCCGGCTTTTACTGGATCAGGATTTCCTGAAACAGAACGTCCTGCACCTTCACCGGCTGGGCCGCCAGATTGACACGGTAAAGAAGCTCCTGCCGTAATCTGTAAATACCAGCTGAGCCGCGCAGGTCCTGCACGCGCATTTCGCGCAAGAAAGTCTGGAACTGATCGACCACGCGCGGGGCCACCGTGTTCAGGGACTCAAGGTCGGCGGGGTTCGCCACCTCCAGCTTGACCTTCAGCTTCAGGAACCGCGACGGTCCGCCTGCACTGGAAAGATTGACGAGCAGATCCGGCAATTCCATAAACTGCGGACCGCCGGCGGCATGATCGCCGCCCTCGCCGCCCGCCTCGCCGCCGCCTTCATGTTCGGCACTGACCGCAGCCTCGCCTTCGGCCGGGGTCTTCTTGGGTCCGATCACGCCGGTGAAATACAGCCCCGCCCCCACCCCGATGAGGAGCAGCGGGATCACGATCAGCAACAGCTTCTTCGCGCCAAATCCTTTACCGCCTTCATCATCCAGCGGTTTGACTTCGCCTTCCGCGCCTTCGGCAGCGGCGGCTGCGGGTACGTCTTCGTCTTTTTTGGCCATGGCTCTTTAAAGGAATCCAAAGGTTGTATTCAAAAAGGTTAACACAAAGCCCGCACCCATGAAAGCCGCGGCAATTTTTTCCATACAGCCTGAACAGGTCACGGCATACGACTCGGGAAACGCACGGTACCCGAGCGGGAAACACGGTGAAAACCCATTGAAAATGCGGACCAATCCGCTCTGGCACACCCTGTGCAAAGACATCATGCGGTAAAACTTTTTGGGAAACCGATCATGGAAAACACCATCTACATTGGCCTTTCGCGCTTAAGCGCCCTGCAGACCAATATGGACATCATCGCGAACAACATCGCCAACATCAACACGCCCGGCTACAAGGCCAGCAAGATGGTGTTCGCCGAATACCTCGACAAACCCCGGGCCATGAACGAGACGCTGTCGATGGTCGAGGACTACGGCAATTTCCGCGTCGCCGCCAACGGCCCCATCAAGATGACGGGCAACCCGCTGGACGTCGCCCTTCAGGGCCCCGGTTACTTCGGCGTGCAGGGTCCCAACGGCAAGACCATGTATACGCGCGCCGGTGCCTTCATGACCGACCCCGAAGGCAACCTGGTCACACAACAGGGATACAAGGTGCTGGATTCCGGCGGCGCCCCGATCACCATCCCCGTTGGCGCCCGCGATATCGTCATCGACCCGACCGGATCCATCGCCACGGAAGAAGGCACCGTCACCAGCCTGATGGTGCAGGAATTCGCCAATATCCAGTCCCTGACGCCCTTTGGGGATACCCTTTATGAAACCAAGGAAGCTGGTACCCCTGCGGTGAAAACGCAGGTCGTCCAGAACGGCCTTGAAGGTTCCAACACGCAAGGCGTGGTAGAGATGACCGATATGATCGACGTCTCGCGCAGCTATCAGAGTGTCGCAAAAATGCTGCAGAACGAACATGACCGCATGCGCTCCACCATCAAGAGCCTGACCACCGCAACCTGATCATAAACGCAGCAAGAATTTAAACCTTTTAGGAGATTAAACAGATGCTTTCCCTCGATATCGCCGCCACCGGCATGCAGGCCCAGCAGATGAACGTGGATACCATATCCAACAACATCGCCAACATGACGACCACAGGCTTCAAACGCCAGCGCGCCCAGTTCCAGGACCTGATCTACCAGACCAAGGTGCGCCCGGGCGTGACCTCCTCCAATGTCGGCTCGATCCTGCCCTCGGGCATCCAGCTTGGCCTTGGCGTCAAACCGGGGTCCATCTATCGCATCAACGAACAGGGCCCGATCCAGATCAGCGGCAACACTTATGATCTGGCGATCGCGGGTCGCGGATTCTTCCAGATCGCCATGCCGGACGGCACCACCGGCTACACCCGCGACGGCAGCTTCAGCATCAATGCCGACGGCCAGATCGTCAATTCGCTGGGCTATGCCCTTGAACCGGCCATCACCATTCCGTCCGACGCCACGTCCGTGAACATCACCGAAGATGGGCTGGTGCAGGTTAAAATCCCCGGCACCACCGCCACGCAGCAGGTCGGCCAGATCCAGATCGCGATCTTCCAGAACGATGCGGGCCTTGAGGCGATCGGCAACAACATCCTGCTGGAAACCGACGGCTCGGGCACGCCCACGGTCGGCAATCCCGTCGATGTCGGCTTCGGCAAACTGCAACAGGGTGCGCGCGAAGCCTCCAACGTCAACGTGGTCGATGAAATCACCACCCTGATCACGGCCCAGCGCGCCTATGAGATGAATTCGAAGGTCATCCAGACCTCCGACGACATGCTCGGCACCCTGACCCAGTTACGCTAATTACAAAGAAGGAGCCTAGTCCCATGACAGCAGCATCCATCACCTTCAAACGCAGCAATCCCCGCGAACTTCCTGCCTCGCTGGCCGGCAAGCTGCTTCTGGTCGTGCTGGCTCTGATGCTGGTCATGGGGCTGGTTCTGACCTCAGCCACCAAGGCATTCGCCAATGCGGGCATCAGCCCGGCGATCAAGGGCAATGTCGTCGTGACCAACGGCAGCGTGAAGCTGGGCGACGTGTTCGAAAACGTGCAGCAAAATGCCGACTTCGTTCTGGCCCCCGCCCCCCAGCCGGGCGAGGAACTGGTCTGGAACGAAGCCACGTTGCTGCGCATCGCGACCGCGTTCAACATGCCCTGGCGCCCGGAAAGCGGACAGGAAGTGCGCATCCGCCGCGATGCCACCCTGATCGACCGCGACACGCTGAAATCGGTGCTGCGCGACCATCTCACCGGCCTGGGCGACCCCGCCCTGTATCAGGTCAACCTGACCTCGGAGATTCCCGAGATCATCGTATCCAATAAGGGAACCCCCCGTATCGACGTGGCGGACTTTAACATGCAGCCGGTCGGTGGCACGTTCTCGGCCCTGATCCGGGTGTCGGAAGCCGACGGCAGCAACAGCCAGACGGTCAATGTCCGGGGCGTGGCCGACCGCGTCGTCAGCGTCCCCGTCCTGAAGGCCGATAAACGCAACGGCGAAGTCATTACATCCGGCGACATTACATATATTACCCGCAAGGCCACCACCGTCGGGGCCAATGTGGTGCGCAGCCCCGGCGAAATGATCGGATCGACCCCCCGCCGCGCCATTGCTGCGGGCACGCTGATTACGCCCAACGACCTGCAGATGCCCCAGATGGTATCGCGCGGGGACCTGATCACCATGGTCTACAAACAGGGTGGCATGTACCTGACCGTCAAGGGCCGCGCCCTTGAAGATGGTGCCATCGGCCAGAGCATTAAAGTATCGAATACCGGTTCCAACCGCACACTCGAGGGACGTGTGACCGCCACCAAACAAGTGACGATCAACTAAGGATAGGCCCATGAAACAGATGAACGCACTCAAACTCCTGACCCTTGGCACCATTGCGGCCCTCGGCCTGTCCGGCTGCAACGCCGCCGACCGCCTGGCCAGCATCGGGGAAGCCCCGCGCCAGTCCGACATCATCAACCCCACCGCCAAGGCCGGATACAAGCCGGTCACCATGCCGATGCCGGTTCAGGAGGTCGTCGAACGCCAGCCCAACAGCCTGTGGGCCGGCGGAAGCCGCAAAACCTTCTTCAAGGATCAGCGCGCCAAGGATATCGGCGACATTCTGACCGTGAACATCGACATCACCGACGAAGCCAACCTGAAAAACGAAACCAGCCGCGACCGCACCGCATCGGAAGACAGCGCCCTGCCCGATGCACTCGGCTTCCAGAACTATCTCGACAAGGTTTTTCCGGGCGGCGTGAACCCGGCATCCCTTCTCGACGGGGACACCAGTTCCAAGTTTGAAGGCACCGGCGAAGTCAAACGCAACGAGGACATCAAGCTCAAGGTCGCCGCGACCGTGGCCCAGATCCTGCCCAACGGGAATATGGTGATCCAGGGCCATCAGGAAGTGCGCGTGAATTTTGAGAACCGGATTCTGAACGTCGCCGGTATCATCCGCCCCGAAGACATCTCGATCGACAACACGATCCCCTACGAGAAAATCGCCGAAGCCCGCATCGCCTATGGCGGCCGCGGCCAGATGACGGACGTTCAGCAGCCGCGCTATGGGCAGCAGGTGCTCGACATCCTTTCACCTTTCTAAGCTATTACCCCGTAGTTTCTCCAGAAGGACCCAACCTGGCCCCGCCGTCAAAAGCGGGGCCTTTTTTGTAACTTTAAAGGCAACACTTTAAATGTATCACTTTTGATTCAACGCTTTTAAAGCAGCGCATTTGAATCAGAACATTTAAAGCGACACTTTTAAAGCAACACCTAAGCGCATGATAAAAAACCCGCCACGAGGGCGGGTTCATGTAAAATATACGAAAGATGCGATCAGTCGTCGCGGTGCGTTTTCTCAAGACGCTCGTGACGTTCCTGCGCCTCAATCGACAGGGTCGCGGTCGGACGGGCGTCCAGACGGGCAACGGTAATCGGCTCTCCGGTCTCTTCGCAGTAACCGTAACTGCCGTCATCGATCCGCAGCAGGGCTTCGTTGATCTTGCCGATGAGTTTGCGTTCGCGGTCGCGGGTACGCAGTTCAAGCGCATGGTCGGTTTCGGCCGCCGCACGGTCGGCAATATCCGGCTTTTGCAGTTCGGTGCTTTGCAGGGTGTTGTGGACGGTTTCTTCCGAGCCGTGCAGAAGTTCGGCACGCCAGGCGATCAGCTTCTTTTTGAAATAGGCGGCCATCACGGGATTCATGAATTTGCCCTTGTCCTTTTTCGGGTCGTAATCCGGCGGGACAGTGACGGTGCTGGGTGTACTCATTCGTGAAATCCCCTTAATTGAATGAAGGCAACATATATAGAAATGGTTGTGTGATTCCGCAAGGGAAACAAGGCGTTTTACCCTTTAATAATAAGGCTTTGTTATTTATGTCCTTTTTCGCGGGCTAATTCCATCTTGGCCAGTTCGACCTGCGCCCTTAGGTCCACCTCGTTCAGAATCTCGGTCAGGCGGGGGTCGTCCACGCTCTCCCGCCCCTCGCGCACCGCGCGGCTGACGTCATTCATGTCGGCGGACGACAGATTGCCCTGCACCAGCCCCTTGTGAACCTGCCCCAGCGCATCCAGTACCTTATGCGCGCGCTCCATCATCTTTTTCCGGCGCTTGCCTTCCGCCGGGTCGTCGGCCCCCTGCACGGCCAGAAGATTACCGATTCCGGCCATCGGCGATGCGCCGCGCAGCTGGGGGGCGCTGGATGCGCCCTCATCCTCCAGCATGGCGCTGAAAACGCCGCCTGACCCGCTGCTTTTGCGGGTTTTTTCAGACTTCTTGATCTCGGATGTGGATTTGGGTCCCTCGATGCGCATGACCGGTATTGTCCGGGCAAACCTTTAATACTTCAAGAACAACTGCCAACGGGTCCCCACCGAATATGGGGTTGGCGGGGCCGCCACGTCCATGGGGATAAAAGCGTATGTGGGCCAGCCCTGCGCACGGGGCTGACCCCAGTTGGCACGCTTCTCGCAAAGGTAGACCGGGAAAGGATTACCATGCGCAGATACGCCCTTACCTTTATGGCTCTGGCCCTCTTCAGTTTCGCCTTCGCCGGC
>CALBME010000182.1 GCA_937896295.1 uncultured Micavibrio sp.
GGTCGCATCCGTCAGCGCGGTGACCATGACCACGGGAATATGCGCGGTGACGGGGTTGGACTTGATAATTTTACAGACCTCGAAGCCGTCCATGCCCGGCATCATGACGTCGAGGAGCACGATATCCGGCATATCGGCCGCAACGCGCTCAAGCGCAGCCGGGCCGGATGTGGCAGTGATAACGTCGTAATATTCCGATGTCAGCTTGGCTTCCAGAAGCTTCACATTCGGCGCAATATCATCAACAACAAGAACACGCGCCGTCATGGATTACCCCTGCACCGTTGCGGCGGCAGCGGCAGCCGGCGTATCGAGATGCTTTCGCACCGTTTCAATGAACGAAAGCACCGAAATGGGCTTGGAAATATAATCCTCGCACCCTGTTTCACGAATGCGGTCTTCATCGCCTTTCATGGCAAAGGCGGTGACCGCAATGACGGGAATGGTGTTCAGGTCCTGCGACTCTTTCAGCCAGCGGATCAGGTCGAGACCCGAGACTTCAGGAAGCTGGATATCCATCAGGATAAGGTCAGGCTTATGCTCCCGCGCGAGCTCGAGCACTTTCGTGCCTTCGCGCGTCTTCACGGTTTTATACCCATGCGCTTCAAGCAAGTCGTTGAACAGTTTCATGTTCAACTCGTTGTCTTCAACGATCAGAACGGTCTTGGTCATACGAAAATACGTTCGTCTTCTTGTCTGCTATTGCTTGTCAGCGCCGGGCGCATACGCGGAGTTTTCCGTGCAGGCGGGAGCGTCGATTTTCTCAAGCGCCACCAGCTTCTGGGTGATGGTGAACGTATCGTAGATGATTTTTATGTCGCTGACGACTCCATTATCCAGGGCCACCAGGTCCATCTCATAGTCGGCATTTCCGTCACTGTCCTCGGACGGGAAAAACGCAAGGCGCAGGCTGTGCGCCGGGCTGTTGAGCAGGGTTTTATCGATACCCTTGGTCAGGCTGACCGTCTTTAAAGGGTCGACCTTGTCGCCTATGAAAACGTTAACCTGCTGCGCCCCCTGGTCATCCGAACCATCGAACAAGGCCGCGTTGAAGAATTTCTGACCCTTTCTGGCGTTCTGCAGAATCTGGTGGGTATGCGCCATCGGGAAGAATGTATTTTTGGGCAGTTTGAAATTCAGGTTGCCAGGCAAGGTGTATTGCGCGCTGCCATCGGCATTGGCGTCCAGTGTCGCGTGTCCGCGATACTCCTCGAACGGCACGCCGTTATTATCGCGCTTGGACGAAAAGCTTAAATTCTTGCCATCCAGTGTCTCGTACGAAGCAAAGTCGGAATTGATCCGCGACGTGGTGCCGTCTGAATACTCATACATCAGCGACGAACGATGATCCGTCGTCCATGAATCACATGTCTTTTTCCATTCGAAATACATCTTGCCCGAAATATCAACCAGCTGTCCGCCGCTGTTAACGGAAGACAGCTTGACCTGATACAGCGCGCGGTGCGGCTGCACCTCAACCATGCTGACCGCGGGCTGGATGGACTTATTGACCGGAGCGATGCCGGGGCCGGGAAGAACCGAAGACGCCGCAAAGATCCGGGTGGCGGCAAAGGGCGTCGCCAGCAGCGCCGCACCCAGACCGACCATAAGAATTTTTTTCATGCTCATATCGGTCCATTTTAGCAAAAATTGTGCCTAAGCTGAACGATATTCCATCGCGCGCGGCAAATTTTACCGCCCGCCCGTTCCGACAGGTCCGCCCAAGCGCGCCGGAATATTCAGCGACATCATCACACCGAAACAACCAATTGAAAACAAACAGTTTTTTATAATTCTGGGTTTGGCACGCCTTTCGCAAAGATCATCTGGCGAAAGGATACAATCACATGGTCTCGGATGCGGTTATCAAAGGTAAGGCACTGAATATAGGCGCGGACGCTTTCGCCGCCTTCCATCTTCTGCAGGATGACGAATTCAACAAAGCGGACCTGCTGCACGACCGTCTGAACAATCTCAAAACCCGTCCCGAACTGGACGACGACTCCCTGCGCCGCATCGCCACTACGGCCCTGGACATGCTGCGCGATGCGCACAACGCCCTGGAGGAAGCCAACCGCCATATCACCACCCAGCGCAGCCGGATCGAACATCTGGAAAATATCGCCACGACCGATGAACTGACCACGCTGGTCAATCGCCGCGGATTTGGTGAGGCCTTCGACCGTGAACTCGACCGCACCAATCGCGGCCAGACCAAGGGCGGCCTACTGCTGATGATAGACCTCGATAACTTCAAGGTCATCAACGACACCTATGGTCACGCCGCTGGCGACGCCGCGCTGCGTCTGGTTGCCGACACGCTCAAGACCACGGTACGCCGCATGGATATTGCCGCGCGTCTTGGCGGTGACGAATTCGTCATTCTGTTCAGCAACGCCGAAGTCATGGGTGCGGTCGACCGTGCCCAGCAACTGGCCATGCGCCTGAACAGCCTGACCCTGCGCTGGCAGGGCGAAAAAATTCCGGTCCGCGCCTCTATCGGCATGCGCGCCTACGCGGCTGGCGATACGGTTGAAACCGTGCTGCATGGCGCCGACTGCGCGATGTATGACGTCAAGGCCAAGCGCGCCAAGAAGGAGAAGGTGCGGGCTTAAGAATTCGGGCGGGTGTGTCTAGACGCCCGAACGAGTACGCGACTTGTTCCCCTACCCCAAGCCTCAAGCTCCAAGGGCAGGTCGCTTTCCAAGAGATCCGGGTTCGGACCCCAAGCCGAACCCGGATTTTCTTTTTGAAAATCCGGCAGGCGGCAATCCGCGCGCAAGGCGCGCAACAAGATATCGAACCCGGATTGTCTTATCTCAGAAATTTGCCCTGATCTGTTGCGCGATGGCGATGAAGGCCCTGGCCTGATCGCTGTCGGGTCGATCCATCACGATGGGCGTTCCGGCATCCGAAAATCTGCGGATATCGCTGTCGAGCGGGATTTCCCCCAGAAAAGGCACATCCGCTGCCGCCGCTTCTTCACGTGCGCCGCCGTGACCGAAAATTTCGGCGCGGTGCCCGCAGGACGGACAGCAGAAGAAACTCATGTTTTCGACAATCCCCAGAATGGGGACATCCACCTTGCGAAACATCTCCAGGCCTTTTTTGGCATCGATCAGGGCGATGTCCTGCGGGGTTGAAACGATCACGGCACCCGATACATCGACCTGTTGCGCCAGTGTCAGCTGTGCATCGCCCGTACCCGGCGGCATATCTATGACCAGTACATCGCACCCTTCCCACGCCACATCCCGCAAAAGCTGTTTCAGGGCAGACTGGATCATCGGCCCGCGCCAGATCATCGGCGCTGCCTCGTCGACCAGAAAGCCCATCGACATAACTTTCAGCCCGTGCGCGTCTATGGGGATGATTTTTTCATTTTCGCGGGCAGGTTTTTCGCCGCGTACACCGGCCATGCGCGGCTGGCTCGGTCCGTAGATATCGGCATCCAGAAGCCCGACGGTAAGACCTGTCTGCGACAGGGCGCAGGCCAGATTGATGGCCACGGTCGATTTCCCAACGCCGCCTTTGCCTGAGGCGACCGCGATGATGGTCCTGACCGGCACATCAATGCCGCCGGACGGCTTTTTCTTTTCGGACTTGGGCTTTTCGGCGGTCAGGATCACGTGTGCGCGCCCAACCCCTTTTACTGTCATAATGCGTTTTTCGGCATCAAGGCGCATGATCTCATGCGCGGCGCCGTCCTCGGCAAGAAGCACGACACTGACATCCCGCCCGTCGATCAGCACCGACTGGACCGGAAGATCCCCCAGTACGGCACGAATTTTTCCCTCATCGGGTTTGCCCAGACCAAACATGCACTACGTCCTTTTTTCGAAACACCTATTATATAAGTGTTTGAAAACAAACAATGCCAGTCTAAACTCAATTTTGCCAAAATTTTGCGCCAGATTATGCGGGGTTGATCCCCATTCACCAGATGAAAAAGGTTCCCATGTTTCGCAACACTGTCCTGACCTGCACCGCCATCGCTGCCGGTGCCCTTGGTATCTTTGCTTATACCGGTTTTGGTACACCTGCCGCCGCGCTCACGCCGTCCGCCCCGCCGACCATGGTTCCCGTCAGCTTCGCCGACCTGGCCGAAAAACTGCTGCCGACCGTCGTCAACATTTCATCGACGCAAAAAGTCGGCGCGGAAGAGGACAGCGCCCTGGGCGAGGAAGCCGCGCCGGAACTACCCCCCGGCATGCAGGGCACGCCGTTCGAAGACTTTTTCAACGAATACATGAAACGCCATCAGGGCGAACAGGCGATGCCCGCCACGTCACTCGGGTCCGGGTTCATCATCGACAAGGACAAGGGCTATATCGTCACCAACAACCACGTCATCAAAGACGCGCAGGAAATTCGCGTCACCTTGCATGATAATTCCATCGTCAACGCATCGGTCGTCGGCAAGGACGATAAAACCGATCTGGCCCTGCTTCAGGCGGACCTGAAAGGGCATAACGTGGCCGCCACGCCCTTTGGCGATTCCGACGCCTTGCGCGTGGGCGACTGGGTCATGGCCATCGGCAATCCCTTTGGCCTTGGTGGTACGGTAACCGCAGGCATCGTGTCCGCCCGCAAGCGTGACATCAACGCAGGCCCCTACGACGACTTCATCCAGACCGACGCATCGATCAACCGCGGCAATTCGGGCGGTCCGATGTTCAACCTGCGCGGCGAAGTCATCGGCATCAACACCGCCATCTTCAGCCCGTCCGGCGGCTCTGTCGGCATTGGTTTTGCCATCCCCTCGAACATGACCAAATCCGTGCTCGACCAGTTGACCAAATACGGCAAAACACGTCGTGGCTGGCTGGGCGTCCGCATTCAGACCGTCACCGATGAAATTGCCGAAAGCCTTGGCCTCGGCAAGGCACGCGGCGCCCTTGTGGCATCGCTGACCACCACCGGCCCGGCTGAAAAGGCAGGGGTGAAGCCCGGTGATGTGATCATCCGCTTTAACGACAAGGACGTCACCGACATGCGCGCCCTTCCGCGTATCGTCGCCAACGCCGAAATCGGCAAGACGGCAGGCATGGTTGTCTGGCGTGACGGCAAGGAGGTCAAACTCAATGTCATGGTCGGCGAACTTGAAATCGCCGAAGACCAGGGCCTGATTGAGAAAGCAAGCCCCGCCGAACCCGAGGCACCCCAGCTGGGCGACGCGGTCAAGGAACTGGGCATTAAGGTTCTGGCGCTTACACCGTCCCTGCGCAACCAGTTTGGAATTGCGTCCGATGTCGCGGGCCTCGTGGTCATGGACATCGAACCGGACGCCGATGCGGTACGCAAAGGCCTTGCCGAAGGCGACGTGATTGTGGAGATGAACCAGACTGCCGTGAAATCGGTGGCGGAAGCTGCCAAGGTCATCGCCGAAGCCAAGGCCTCCAAGAAGTCGAGCGTGTTGATGCTGATCAACCGTCAGGGCGATATTCAGTTCATCGCCGTGAAGCTTGAATCGCATCCTGATGCAGGCAAACCGTCGCCGAAAGATCCGGGCGCCGCGCTTGCACCTGCTCTGCCCGCTGAACCCAAGCCGGCACCGTAAGCCCGCTTGCAGGTCACCGTTATCATAGGTCCAACGGCCAGTGGCAAATCCGCCCTGGCCGTTGCCCGTGGAGCCCGCGAGAATGCTGCCATTATCAACGCCGATGCGATGCAGTGTTACGACGCGCTGCCCATCCTGACGGCGCAGCCGCGCGACGATGAGTGTGCGGGCCTGCCTCACCGCCTTTACGGTGTTCTGAAATCCGTCCAAAGCGTAACCGCCGCAAGCTGGGTCGATATGGCGGCGCAGGAAATCAACGCAGCCTTTGCTGACGGCAGGACGCCATACATCGTGGGCGGCACCGGTCTTTATATCAAGGCATTGATGGAGGGGCTGTCACCCATGCCGGAGATCCCCGTACAGATCCGCGACGCCGTCCGCGCACGCACGCGTGAAGATCTGTATGCGGATCTGCAATCGCGCGATCCCGTGATGGCGCAACGCCTGAAGCCCGGCGATACTCAGCGCATCATGCGCGCGATGGAGGTTCTGGAGACGACCGGGGAATCCTTAAGCGTCTGGCAGGCCATGTCACCGCGCAAGCCTCGGGGCGCATGGACATATCACGTCATCGCCATCAACCCCGACAAAGACATTCTGGAACGTAATATCCGCGCCCGTCTCAAGGGCATGGTGGCTTCCGGTGCGGTCGACGAAGTGCGCGCCCTCTCACACGAACTCGATGCAGGCAATATTCCTGCCGATGCACTGATTACCATGGCGCACGGCTTTCGCGCATTGCGCAGGGTCGTGAAGGGCGAAATGACGCTGGACGATGCGCTGGAAGCAACCGCGATTGAAACACGCCAGTATACCAAGCGCCAGCGCACATGGCTGCGCCACCAGATACGGGCCGACGAAGTTCTAGGTTAGTACATCTGCAGTCCGTTGGGCGTGTAGATGCCCACGGGCCGTTTGCGGTAATGATCCATCAGCTTGTAGTGACTGACGCTGTACATGCGCGCGACCGCCGTGGCCAGTCCTCGCTGGCTGGATGCAGGCAGATTGTAAAACGCCGGCCCCAGATCGACATAGGTGCCGTCACTTTTGTCATAGGTTTTCATGATCAGGCCGGCTTCGCGCCAGCTGGAGGTAATCGCCTGGGGCGACGTGCCCGCGGGATAGACCCACGCCTGATCGGGGTACGCCTCCGGCAGCACCCATTGCTGGTTCTGAATGTACGGTTTGAAGCCATACGCGCTGCTGTTCCGCTCGCCGTAGCAGGCACTCAAAGCCACACTGGCCACTGCTAACCCTATGAAAAGACGCGCTTTCATTCTAAACCCTTGATTCTTTATGGTTTGGTAACACGAACCCTGTTAAAATTCCCATATGACGAACCCCGTGTCCATCGCTTTAAGCGGTCTGACCGCCGCCACCGCCCGCGTAAATGCCGCGGCGGGAAATATTGCGAATGCCGGAACATCAGGGGCGACCGAAAACGGGAATGGTCCCGCCCCTTACACACCCGTCGATGTTATCCAGACATCCATACCCGACAATGGCGTTGTCGCCGAACTTCAGCCCCGCACAGATGGCACGACACAGGTTTACCAGCCGGATTCACCCTATGCCGATCCCAACGGTCTTGTGGCGGCACCCAATGTCGATCTGGCGAATGAGATCGTCCAGCTGAACGATGCGGCTAATGCCTATCGCGCCAATGCCGCCGTGATCCGCGTGGCGAATGAAATGGAAAAAGAACTGTTCGGACGTTTCGACGAAACCGTCTGAAAAACGCCCTGCCCCAGCCTTTTCAAAACCTTTTTTGAAGCTTAGGTTATTTCATATCCAAACCTATGGAGATGATTATGCGCAAACTGCTGCTGTCCGCCCTTGCCGTCACGACGTTCGTACTGCCCGTTTACGCAAGCCCGTCCCTGGCCGATGACAACGTCATCGCACTGCCGCCCGCCGGCTCCACCATTGTCAATCTTTCTGTTACCCAGCGTACCAAACTGGCCCAGGACACGCTGACCGCTTCTCTGCGCATTGAACAGGAAGGCACCAGCGCCACCGACATTCAGAACAACATCAACAGACAGATGTCCGCCGTGCTTGCCACCGCCAAGGGGTACAGCGCGGTCAAAACCTCCACCGGCGGCTACTATGTTTATCAGTACGACGAAGGCGGCCAGCCGGACCCGAAAACCGGTATCACGCCAAAACCTGTCAAAAAATGGCGCGGATCCCAGACCGTTGACCTTGAATCAAAAGACGCGGCAAAACTGCTCGAACTCGCCGGCAAAATTCAAAGTGCGGGTTTTGTGATGCAGGGGCTGAATTACACGCTTTCGACCGAACTGGCGGAATCCGTGCGCGATGACCTGATGACCAAGGCCCTGAAAGGTCTTGGCGATAAGGCACGACTGGCACAGACCGCGCTTGGCAAAGGCAATTACGATATCCTGGAAGTCAACGTCGACAGCGCCTACACCCCGCAACCGCCCATGTACAAAACCATGTCGATGCGCGCCGAGATGGCGAGATACCGCCGCTGTGCCAGGGCTTCGGGTGCAGCATCGGCGCGGGCGCCGTCGCGAAACTCGAAATACCCCAGCTCATGCGCCAGGCGCACAAACATGCGCAGCTGCTCGTGGCGGATGTCCATGTTTGTGAGACTGGTCTTTTTTTGATAGCGCTTCTGCGCCTCGACAATGAAGCCGTACACGTCGTAGGCCGCGCGCCGGACCTCGAGCGCCAGGCCGTACTTTTCGTGCCTGGGGAAATGATTGAGGTAGCCGTTGAGCTGCCGCAGCATCTCCACATAGCGCCGGTCGAGGTGTACTTCCGAATGCAGGGCCATCGCTATCGCTCAGCCCTTCAGAGATACGAGGCGGCGCGGAAGCCCACGCTGACGTCCGTGTTCGCCCGCGCGAGGCTCCAAGTGACCGCCCAGACGCCGGCATTCGACCCATTGCTCCAGCTGCCGCCGGCAAGCAGGCACACCTCGTTGCGCACGTACTGGTAGTAGTAGTCCTGACCGAACGCGTTGCTGCCCGCTGGACTGACCCCTGAAGGCTGCGGCTGGCCGACGCCGGTCATCACCCAGCCGTTGCCCGAGGTGGCAGGCGACAACACCTGGGCAGCGCCCGACCCAAAGCGCTGGCTCACGCCGTTGTTGGGATAGTCTGTGCGAAAACTAGGGGTTAGTGTATTGAATGCCGCAGCTGCACCAACAGCCCCCCAGTGGTCCGTAGCTAGTGTGTTGCCACCAGTAAAATCTCGCATGCGAGCCGAGGGCTTCGCGGCGTAGAACAGCCCGCGGGTGAGCGAGCCGCCCGAGGTGTAGGCCGTGAAGGCGCTGCCGTCCACACCCGGCAGCGTGACGGTGTTGGCGTCGGTAACGGCGATCTCGAACAGGCGGTCATTGAGCTGCGTCATGCCCACGACGCCGGCACAGAGCACCTTGTCGCCGGTCGCAAAACCGTGGCCCGTGACCGTGAGGGACACCGGATTGGTCTGCGTTGCCGCAGTGATAGTTTTGCCGGTGGCCACGCACTGAATGCCGAGCGCAATCTCATACATGTTGCCGTTGAGGTCGGCCACGCCGCAGGCCTGGCCGTTGTGCGTGGTTTTCGCGAAGGGTGCGCCGCTGCCGGTCTGGCCGCAGTTGCTGTAGCCGTCCGACACGTAGAGCACGCCGGTGTCGTTGGTGTCGCGGAGGGAGTTGTTGTTATTGCCCTTAGGGTAGTTCGTGACGCCGGCCGGATCGTACCAGGCACACCAGGTGGCGGCGGTAGCTGCCTGGCCGTGGGCCATGGATAGCATGGCCAGCGCGCCGTAGATAAAGACCGAGTAAGGGTGGAACGCACCGCCGCGGGTGTGAGCTGCGGCGATGGTGCCGCCGTAGAGATTGGCCGGCGCGCCATCGAGGGCGCTGATCGGGTTGTGCGCGGCAGCCGTTGAGAGCGGCGCGCCGTAGCGCAGGGACGATGCGACGCCGCCGTTGTTGCTGCACTGGTACTTGTCGACAAAAAAGCCGGGCTGAACGCCGCCATCAAAGAAGGCGCGATGCAGGGCGTAGCCCTCTGCCGCCGCAGCGGCCTGGGTGGCGTAGCCCGAAAACCGCTTGATGCCTAGCGCATTGACGGCCATGCCGTTGGTGCCATCGCCAACTTTGTACCAAAACGCGGGCACCCACACCATCACGCTGCCATCAACGTAGATGTAGTTGCCGTAGTTGTCGCTAGCCGGGTCGGTGGTGCCGACCATCGGCGCATAGCCTACTGGTAGCGCCGGACACACACCCACACCAAAACCCTGAGCGCCAGGCGTGCCGATGTTGTTGGCAGCCGGGCGGAGCCAGGCGGGATCGATGTAGCCGTCGGGACCGGCCACAGGAAACTTGCCCGGGGCGGGGGCGAGCGTGCCGAATTTGTAGACGTCGGAGAGCTTCATGGTCAAACCCAATCGCTTTCGGCGGTGAGGACGCCGTTGGTGTAGGTGTAGGTTTTTGTGCGGGTGGTGCCAAAGAGAGTCCAGGCCTCGGCGGTGAGTACGCCGTTGGTGTAGGTGTAGGCGCGAGAGCCGGCGCCGACGAAGGCAGCCACGCTGAGCTTGAGCAGCTGGATGATGTTCGCGGCCGAGTCGTACCACGCCGCCCGGGCATCGGCCGGGGCGCCCAAGGCGGAATTGGTCGTGGCCTGAGCTGCAGAGGTCGCTGCGCCGGTGGGCAGCGGCAGCGCCACGGCAGACACCGGCACCGCCGACGCCCGCAGCTGGGCATCGGTGAGCCCGCCCGAGGTGCCGCCGGTGCCACCGCCCACTACACCGGCCACGACCAGCTCACCGGCGGGCGTGCACATGGCCTCGTGCCACAGCCCATCGGTGCCCCTCAACATCAAAACCACTTGTCCGCTCATCGCGCGCTCCGGTGAAACCTGTTTGTAAAGGGGCGCCGGCCGTTTCAGCCGGCACCCGGGGGCCTTGCTGGGTGCAGGCTTACGGCACCACGGCCTTGGTCATGCCCTTCTCGCCGTCCACCTTCACGGTGCTGCCGTAGATGTGGCGGATCTTGTAGGTGATCTCGTCGCTGCTGAAGAGGCTGCCCACGGTGGGGGCGTCTTGCACGAACAGCTCGGGGTCTTCGCGGCCGTCCAGGAAGCCCACTTCGATCGGCTTGAACAGGTTCGGGTTGGCGAGGGTTACCCAGTCGGTGGCGTCGGTCCAGTACGGCACGCTGATCACCTGGGGCTTCTGGCGCTGCACGAAGGTCTCGTCGAGGTTGGTGCCGCGCACGAAGAGGTTGTAGGCCGTCTCCTCGAGCTCGAAGGGCACCAGCACCAGGCCGGGGGGCACGTTGAGGCGCTTGCCGCTGCCGGCGCGCACCTGCTGCAGCATGGCCAGGCGGTGCTTGCTGTACTCGGCCGCGCTGAGCGCGCCAGTAAAGAGGTTGCCGTGGGTGGCATGGAAGAGCGCCACGCCGTCCCACACGGTGGGGTTGGTGCGGGGGATGTCGAACACGAACTCGTAGAGCGTGTTGGCGGCGGCCAGGGCCAGCTCGCGCTCAGCCAGCTCCCGCTGGCGGGCCAGCACCTGGTGGCGGCGGTAGATGGACACAAAGCTCACACCGCCCATGACCGTCACGCCCAGGCCCATGAACACCAGGCGCAGCCACTCGGCCTCATCGGCCGATGCACCGTGGCGTATGACCAGGGCCACCAGCACCATGCCCAAGGCGCCCGACAAAGAGCTGCGAAACACGCGCGAGCTGCTGGGCCAGGCCCAGACCCAGCGTGCCAGCCACGCAAAGCCCAGGCCGGCACAGGCCAGCATGAACAAAAGCAGGGTACGGCCCTGCAGGCTGTGCAGCGCCCCCACCGAGCTGAGGGCCAGCACGGTCGCCGTGAAACCGATCGGCCACCAGAGGGCGAGTCCACGCAGCGGCTGCAGGCCCAAGCGACGAATGCCGGCCTCGTCGGGCAGGCGCTCCGCCGCCGCTTCACAAGGCATGAAGCGCCCGCGCACGCGACGCCAGGCCCTCAGCCACAGCTCGGACGGGCTCATGCG
>CALBME010000183.1 GCA_937896295.1 uncultured Micavibrio sp.
GCTTTTGGCCTGGCATTCCGAATCCCGGAAGGTGGTGAAGTCATGGAAGCCGATCAGGTGGCGGGCACCTTCCCGCATGGCGTCGATATTGAGGGGGCGGCGATGGTGCCAGAAGCGTCCCAGCTCAATAGCGGGTGGGGCCTGCCGGTTGAGAATGCGATAGGTATAAAGTTTGTTTTTCGCGGCAAAGCGGGCGTGAAAATCGTGATCCACCGCCTCGGTGCGGATCACCGCGACAGGATGGGGCCGGACCAGCGCATTCAGGGCCTTGGCCAGATCGTAAGCACTGACGGGACGGTCGGTCAGGTCGAAATGGCAGACCTGTCCCGTCGCGTGAACGCCGGAGTCGGTGCGGCCGGCGACATGCACCGTGACGCGCTGCTGGCAGAAGGCGTAGATCGCATCCTCGATCACGCCCTGTACGGTGGGGTCGTTGTCTTCCTGCCGCTGCCAGCCGAAAAAGGCACGGCCGTCATATTCAACGGTGCATTTCCATCGTTGCTGAACGGGTTCGTTAGCGGTCATCGGAGTCATGCAGGTAGGCGTTCTCGCGCGCGCGGACAAAACCTTCTTTGGCGTAGGGCACGGCCATCCAGCGCTGGAAGGTGGGGTGCGCCAGCATGGCATCGCGGGTCAGTGCTTTTTCGACCTTGGGCGCCATCGCGGGCGACGCGATATTTACCGTGGCGACGGAGCCGTCCATCAGCATGGTCGAAATATTCGTAACCCCGCAGGATACGCACGACACCCACATCAGGTAGCCTTCGCGCGTGGGAAAATACGCGTAATACAGCGGCACCAGATAAGGATGGCTTTGAATTTCGTATTTTTCGTCGATCTTGCGTCCTAGTCCGGCGCTCAGTTCGCGGACCAGGTCTTTGACAGGGAATTCCTGAAAATATGTGCCGCCGGGGTTGTTGTCGTCCCGTGCCAGATACTTGGGCGACTGCGGGTCGAAGTATTTTTGCTGGTCGCGCGTGGCGATGCGGACAAGCCCGGGTTTGTCCTCCGTCAACCGGTCCTGCAGCGGGTAGTGACCGGTTTTGGCGTGATACGCCTCGAACAGGCCGGTCCAGTAAACAAGGTGTTCCAGTCGTGCGCGGTCCGCATCGGCCTGAAACTGATCGGATTGTTTTTTGAGAATGATGACAGCCCCGATGACGAGGGTCACAACGACCAGAATGGTGATCAGGATTTTCTTTTTCATGATCCGGTTTCCCTTATGCCAGCACGTCGCCGATTTTGAACAAATTGCCATTCAGGGCCGATGCGACATCCATCGGTTTTCCGCCATCAGGCTGAATCTGCAGCAACTGCAACGCGTCAGCGCCGCAGGCCACGATGCCGGCGCGGTTAAGGACGGTGCCGGGCGCGCCCGATCCCGCCGCGGTGCGCGCCTGAAGAATGCGGATGCGTTTTTTGCCTGCATTCGCAAACGTGCCGGGCCATGGGTTGAGTGCCCGGATCTGCCGGTCGATTTCCGTCGCGCTGCAGGTCCAGTCGATGCGCCCCATTTTTTTATCAAGCAGGGGCGCATAGGTGCTCAAGGCATCATCCTGTTTTTGGGCAGGGTGCGCAGCGGGGTTTTCAAGATAGGCGATCACAAGTTCGGCGCCCATGCGTCCCAGCGCGTCGTGCAGCACGGAAGTGACGGTTTCCGGCGTGATGGGAAGCGCGGCTTTGAGCAGCATTGGGCCGGTATCCAGCCCCGCCTCCATCTGCATGATGGTGACGCCGGTTTCGGCGTCGCCCTTCCAGATGGCGTGGTGGATGGGCGAAGCGCCGCGCCAGCGCGGCAAAAGCGAGGCGTGAATGTTGATGCATCCCATGCGGGGCGCATCCAGCACCGCCTGCGGCAACAGAAGGCCGTAGGCTGCGACGACGGCGATATCTGCGTTCAGGTCGCTAAACTGTTTTTGCGCGTCTTCGTTTTTCAGCGTGCGCGGCGTGTAGACCGGAATGCCATGCCGGTCGGCGCATTCATGGACAGCGGATTTCTGCATCAGCATGCCGCGGCCGGCGGGGCGGGGCGGCTGGCTGTAGACAGCGATGACGTCGTGCCGTTCGATCAGGGCTTCGAGCGCGGGGACGGCAAAGGCCGGCGTGCCCATGAAAATGACACGCAGACGGCTCACAGGTAATTTCCGTTCTTGATGTCCTTTTCCACGCGCTCAAGGATCAGTTCGCGTTTCAGGCGGGAGAGATAGTCGATGAAAAGCTTGCCATCCAGATGGTCGATTTCATGCTGGACGCAGGTCGATGCAAGGTTGGAGAGTTCTTTTTCCTGCCATTCGCCCTTGCGGTCGAGAAAGCGGACGCGCACCGATTTGGGGCGTTCGACATCGGCGTACTGGCCGGGAATGGACAGGCAGCCTTCCTTGCACTTCCACAACTCTTCCGATTTCCAGACAATCTCGGGATTGATCATGGGAATGGGGTTCGGGTCGGTGCCGTCCCGCTTGGACGTGTCGATCACGATAATGCGGTTGAGCATATTCACCTGGTTCGCGGCCAGCCCCACGCCTTCATAGGCGTACATGGTTTCGATCATGCGGTCGATCTGCCGGGTCACCGCATCGTCGATACGGTTCACGGGCTGCGCCACCTGGCGCAGAACGGGGTCGGGAACAAGGATGACTTTGTAGGCTTCCATGGGCACTTACATAGCCTTAAGCGGCCTTGCCGCCAAGGTTTTCGTCGTTGTCTTCGGGGGCTGCCGCCACGCCTTCCAGCCGCGGGGGCAGCTGCAGGGCCTGATTGCCCGGAATCGACTGCAGATCCTCAAACCGGCGGGCGGCGGGCAGGACCATGCGGCCCATGGACCCCAGCGCCTCGTGATAACGGTTGTTGATGGTCTGAAGCGATTTGCCGATATTCTGGAAGTGTTCGAAAAACTTGGTCAGGCGTTTGTGCAGGTCGGCACCCAGTACGCGGATTTCCTCGGCATTCCTGTTCAGGGAGCGTTCACGCCCCAGCGTGTGGATCATGCGCAGCAGTCCGAACAGCAGCATCGGGCTTGAGAGCACGATATTGTGACGCGCCGCAAATTCGATCAGGTCGCGGTCGGCATCCACCGCCAGTGCGTACAGCCCGTCACCGGGCAGGAACAGCACGGTGAAATCGACACTGCCCGCGATGTCTTTATACCCCTTGGACGACAGCGCCTTGATGTGTTCGCGGACCTGATGCGCAAGTTTGATGGCGGCTTCGCGCTGGGCCTCGGGCTGTTCCAGCTGGTCGAGGATTTCGATCAGCGGCGCCTTGGCGTCGATCACGACGCGCAACGAGCCCTCAAGTTCGATAATGAAATCAGGCCGGATATTGGCCGATGCCGCCTGTACGCGGTAATGAATGTCACGCACGAGACCTGCATGTTCGAACAGGCGTTCGAGCAGGATTTCGGCGGAGCGGCCGCGTTCGCGCGGGTTGTTCAGGGCGCCGGCAATACGCGCGGTTTCGCGCTGCAGGCCCGCAATCTGTTCGGCCAGTGATTTGTCGGTTCCGGAAATCTGCGCAATAGCCGTGTTCAGCGCCTGAAGCTTGGCGTCCACCGGTTTGATCATTTCATCGATTGCGGTCGTGCGCTTGTCGAGGTCGCCCTGCGATTGCTCCTGCAGGGTTTTAAAGCGCGTTTCCGCCAGATTCAGGAACATCTGCGAATTTTCGTTCAGCGCCTTTGCCGACATGCCGCGCCCGAACCATGCCATGGCGTAACCGACGGCCAGACCGATGATAAGCGTAATGACGGGCAGGATCGTGTTCATAAACCGACCCTAGCATGGGTTTTGGCGGGTTTGCTAGGCAAGACCAAGGGTCTGGGCGATGGCGGCACGCAGGTCGTCGATGCCGTCACGGCTGTTGGCGCTGGTCAGGATCAGGGACGGGTGGGCGGCCGGGTGCTTTTTGAGTTCAGGCAGCATCTTGTCCATCATTTCCTGACCCTGGCTGCCCCGCAATTCATCGGCCTTGGTCAGAATGATGCGCGTGGGCACGGCGGCGCCATCAAGCAGTTTGAGCATTTCATGGTCCGAATCCTTAAAGCCGTGGCGGGAATCGATCAGCACGCAGGCAAGGCGCAGGGTGACCCGCCCGCGCAGGTAGGATTTCAGAAGGACCTGCCAGTTTTTCTGATCGACCTTGGACGCCTTGGCGAAGCCGTATCCCGGCATATCCACCAGGTTGAAACGGTCGCCAATATTGAAAAAGTTAAGGGCGCGGGTCTGACCCGGCGTGCCGGAGGTCCGGACCAGGTGCTTGCGGTCCAGCAAGGCATTGATAAGCGATGATTTGCCGACGTTGGATCGGCCCGCGAACGCCACTTCGGGCAGGTTGGCGGGCGGCAGGTCGTCGGGCTTTTCCGCCCCCCAGAAAAATTTCGCGTCGGCTTTGTACAAATGGTCCATGGCTGTTCTTTAGCATGGTTTCATGGCAGAATCTCCAACCATGGCACCGAAATATAAAGTAAGCGAAGAACAGCTCGAATCCCTGATCCATGGCTATTGCCGCGACCTTACGGCGCTGGCGCGGGAAAAGCGGTTCGACAAGATCACCGGCCGGGACAAGGAAATTGAACTTACGACCCTGATCCTTCTGCAGAAAGGGCGTAAAAACGTCATTCTGCTGGCGCCTGCGGGGGTCGGTAAAACCGCGCTTGTCGTAGGACTTGCCCAACAGGTGGCGGCAGGCACCGTGCCTGAATACCTTCAGAATGCGCGCGTGCTGGAAATCGACCTTGCCTCCATGTCGGCGGGCACCAGTTCGATCAGCGAATTTCAGGGCCGGTTCATTCCGCTGGTCAAGGGCATCGCGGAGCGTTACCACGACCCGTCCCAGCCGAAATACATCCTGTTCATCGACGAAATTCACACCATCATGCCGTCCTGCGACGGTTCGGCCTATGCCGGCCTTTCAGAAGTGATGAAACCTTACCTGACGGTGGGTGACATCAACATCATCGGCGCGACCACGAAAGACGAATTCCGTATCTACGTCGCCCCCGATCCGGCCATGGACCGGCGTTTTCAAAAGGTCGAACTGTCAGTGCCGGACGATGCCGCCACGCTTCATATTCTTGAGGCGATCAAGGGCGGGTATGAAAAGCATCACGGTATCACCATTCCTACCGATATCTGCAAGCTGATCATCAAGCTGACCAGCGAACACATGCGCAAACGTAACCAGCCCGACAAGTCCATTATCGTGATGGACGGCGCGTGCGCGAAAGAGGTGCTGGACCATGGCCGCGGTGGAACCTTAAGCAAGGATTCCGTGTACTGGCTGGTCTCGGCCGAGACGGGTATTCACAAGGCTGCATTCGATGAGTGACGAAGACGAATTGGAGTCTTCCCCCCGTCCGATCTTTTCCGCCAAGTGGCTTTATATCTTCGCGGGCCTGATCGCGCTTCTGACATTTTTTACCGTCGCCCTGTTTTTTGGGTCCATCTTCGTCCAGATACCCAAACTGCGTCCCATGCCTGCGCCGACACTGGTGCAATAAAAAACCCGGCACCAATGGCCGGGTTTCTTTTTAAGTGTCAGTAGCGGTAGTGATCGGGCTTGTAGGGGCCGCTTTCGGCGATGCCCAGATAATCGGACTGTTTCTTCGAAAGCTTGGTCAGTTTGACGCCCAGCTTGTCGAGATGCAGGGCCGCGACCTTTTCATCCAGGTGTTTCGGCAGGACATAGACACCCACCGGATATTTGCCTGGATTGGTCCAGAGTTCGATCTGCGCGATCGTCTGGTTGGTGAAGCTCGAGGACATCACAAAGCTGGGGTGGCCGGTGGCGCAGCCCAGATTGACGAGGCGCCCTTCGGCCAGAACGATCAGGCGCTTGCCGTCGGCGAATTCCACCTCATCGACCTGCGGCTTGACGTTATGCCATTTGAGGTTGCGCAGCGCGTCGATCTGAATTTCGGAATCAAAGTGACCGATATTGCAGACGATGGCGCGGTCTTTCATCGCGCGCATGTGTTCGATGGTGATGACATCGACGTTGCCGGTGGCAGTCACGAAAATATCGCCGATCGGGGCGGCGTAATCCATCGTGTTGACCTCGTAACCTTCCATTGCGGCCTGCAATGCGCAGATCGGATCGATTTCGGTGACGATGACACGCGCACCCTGCGTGCGCAGGGATGCGGCGGAACCCTTGCCGACATCGCCGTAACCGGCAACGACGGCGATTTTACCGGCGACCATGACGTCAGTGGCACGTTTGATGCCATCCACCAGGGATTCGCGGCAGCCGTAAAGGTTATCGAATTTCGATTTGGTGACGGAGTCATTGACGTTGATGGCGGGCACTTTCAGTTTGCCGGCCTTGTGCATTTCATACAGGCGGTGAACGCCGGTCGTGGTTTCTTCCGAGATGCCGCGGACGTCTTTCATCAGTTCAGGAAACTTATCATGCATCATGACGGTGAGGTCGCCGCCGTCGTCGAGGATCATGTTCGGCGTCCAGCCATTGGGACCCTTGATGGTCTGTTCGATGCACCATTCGGCTTCTTCGTTCGTCTGGCCCTTCCAGGCGAAGACGCCGCCATGATCGCGCGCAATCGCTGCGGCGGCCTGATCCTGGGTCGAGAAGATGTTGCAGGACGACCAGCGGACTTCCGCGCCCAGTTCGATCAGCGTTTCGATCAGAACGGCGGTTTGGATGGTCATGTGCAGGCAACCGGCGATGCGGGTGCCTTTGAGGGGCTTCTTAGCCCCGTATTCCGCACGCAGGGCCATCAGGCCCGGCATCTCGGTTTCAGCGATGCGGATTTCCTTGCGGCCCCAGTCGGCCAGCGTGATGTCTTTGACTTTGTAATCGTTTTCAATGCTTTGCAGCGATGTGGCCGTCATGAACCCATAATCCTTTGTTAATCTTTCGCTGGTAGAAATAGAGAGAATTGGGGTTAAAAGCAAACGTTTCGGCCATTTTACGATATGTCCTACATCTGTCTTCCGCATGATTTCGACGCCCAGACGGGCGAATGCAAAAGCTTCCAGATCGCGCTCAGCGATGGGGGCGATCTTACGCCTGTTGGCTATCTGCGGGGCTGTGAGGGCCTGCCCGTCGATCTTGGGCGCCTGTCCGAGAATTTTGCCGCTGTCTTAAACGGCAATAATCCGCTTTACCGTCTCGGTCCGGATCACCAGATGTTCTACGAACCCTATCCGGGCGGCATGAATTTGCGCTTTCGTAAAAAAGACGGCGGCGGGATCAGTGAAGTCGGCGTGATGTTCACCCTGTCACCGGGGGCGGAGATGGATTTCGTGCATGAAGCATAAATTCAACATGAAACGCTTTGGCGATTCTTTCGGTCGCGTCGACCGGCGTGACCATGATACGCGTCCGGCGTCTGCGCCCAAGAAAAAGGGCCGCCCGGCGCCACGGCCCTCGTTTTAAAATATAATTCGTTTTATGCGGTCGCCGCGGTGGGCAGATCCGCCTGCGGCGTCATCGCCCTTACCGGGAATTCGTTGATGTTGCAGTAAAAGCGCAGCAGATCGATAAATTCAGTCAAATTTTCTTTCATGAAATAACCGGCAGCATTCAGTGTCTGCGCGTATATTTTGTCGTCCTTGCGACCCGAGGTCGTCAGCATGAACGCGATATTGTGCGACAGGTTTTTGTCGTTGCGCACCTCTTTCAGGAACTCAAGGCCATTCATGCGCGGCATATTGATATCGACCAGCATGACGCAGGGCTGCGGCAGTGAACGGTAGCCGTTCTTTCCGCGAAGCATGTCCAGTGCCTCCTCTCCATCGGTTGCGACATGCAGAATATTCTGGTCCATGCCGGACCGGCGCAGCGCGCGGCGTACCGCTTCGATATCGACCTCGTCGTCCTCGATCAGCAAAAGATGTAAAGGGTCAGGAATGACTGATGCGCTCATGTCAACACTCCGCTCATTGATTTGGGCCAGGTAAACTTAAAAACGCTGCCTCTTTCGCCGCTGGATTCCACATCAATGGACCCGCCGTTGACTTCCAGCATCTTGCGGACAAAGGTCAGTCCCATACCGTTGCCGCTATGTTGTGATTTGGGCTTCAGGGTCTGGAACATATCAAATATCTTGCCGTGATATTCGGGTGCTATGCCGGGGCCATCATCGGTAATGGTGAAGATGTAGTCCGTCTCATCCTGTGTGCATTCGATAAGAATTCTTCCTTGTTCCCTGTCATGGTGCTTGATGGCGTTGCCGATCAGGTTGGCAAAAACCAGTTTCAGGGGCATCGCCGGCAGGTGTTCCGGAAGCGGATCTTTTATTTCCACCGCAAAATGTACAGGCATATCCAGGAGTGCTATGGCGTTTTCAACCAGTTCACGTCCGGAAATATGTTCAATTTTTCCGGAGTCCAGTTTTCGGTCAATCTGGGCATAGGACAGGATATCATCGAGCAGGCCGTTCATGCGGCGCACGCGTTGACGCAGGGTCAGCATGTGCTGCCGGCTTTCGGCCTTCATCTGAAGACCGGCATCTTCCTCGATCCATTCGCAAAGATGATCGATGGACCGCAGGGGCGATTTCAGATCATGCGAGGCGATCCACGCAAAACGGTTCAGTTCCTCGTTGGAGGATTCGAGGGCAACGACCTTTTTCTGCAGCTGGTTATAAAGATCGACGTTTTCCATCGCGACGGCGGTGACGTTGGCGAGCGATTCCAGGATCTTGATTTCTTCCGGCGCCGGGATACGGTGACGGGCCCAGTAATTGCCGATCGCGCCGATCGGCGAGTCACGGCGAATGGGTACCATCACCAGTGATTTGACGAAGGTGGGGCGATATACGTCTGCGGGAATGCGGGCATCGGCGTAAATATCTTCGACGAAAATTGTTTTTCCATTGGTCATGACCCAGCCGCTGATGCATCGCGACATGGGAAAACGCTGGCCTTTCCACAAAGGTTGAATGGCGTTTTCTTCCGCATAAAAACAATTTTCACCATCACGCAGAACAAATGTGGCACCGTCTGCGCCGGTTAACTCACGCGCCGCGCGCCGCACGATGGCCATCACCTCGTTGAGAGAGCGCGCGTAGGAAAGGTCCTGAACCACTTCCACGAAGTGTTCCATGGCATCGACGTACCAATGACTGTGATGCGGGTGTCTTACCCCTTCAGCAAGCGTCATTCGTTAACCCATAAAAACAGGACCCCGTCTTTTTCAACTGGCCCATTATCTTTAAAAATCAATGCGGAACTCCGCCATTGTTCTTTAGTATACCGAAAACGGGTTGTTTCCGGGTTACGAATACCTGCGCATTCAGTTCAAATTTTACTGATCGATGTCGCGGTGACGGATGGAGACCGGGTGCCCCAGAGACTTGATTTTTCTGGCTAATTTTTCTGCCACGCACACGGATCGATGCCGGCCACCGGTACAGCCCACCGCAAGTGTGAAATAAAATTTCCCTTCCTGCGAATAACGCGGCAGCAGTAAATTCAAAAGCGCTTCGCTGTTGCCGATGAAGCCGGCAAAGTCCGGATCTTCTGTAACGTAATCGGTCACGGCTTTTTCAAGACCGGTTTTTTCCTTTAAGGCCTGTATCCAGTGCGGGTTTCGTAAAAACCGGACATCCAGAACCATGTCGGATTCCCGCGGCACGCCGTTTTTGAATCCAAACGACATCACTGTCACGGCAAGGCGCCGCTTGTCTTCATCGGGGTGTACCGATGCTTCCAGCGTGCGGCGCAGGTCGTGAATGGACAGATCCGACGTATCGACCAGAAGGTCGGCAGCATCCATCAGGGGTTTGAGCAGGTTGCGTTCCTGACGGATACCGTCGAGCACGGGCCGGTCCTTGGCCAGCGGATGGCCACGCCGCGTTTCCGAGAAACGTTTTTGCAAGACCATGTTACCGGCGCCGATAAAGACGAGCAGGGCTGCGTGCTTTTTGGCAGCCGTGATGACGGATTTCGGTGAAAAGCCGCGCGCACGCGTATCAAGGCCCAGCGCGATGGGTGCGTTTTCGTAGCCCTTCTGGGCAACCAGTGGTCCAACGAAGTCGAGGGGGATGTTGTCAAAGACCTCGTACCCCATGTCTTCAAAAATCTTCAGAGCGCTGGAAATGCCGGCACCGGACAGACCGGTGACAAAGACGATTTTGCGTCTGGCTTTTGTGTTGGTCTTTTTGGTTTTTTTAGCCGAGGGCATGCAACACAACCGTAAAGCGTGCGCCTTTGCGGGCGCCGGTTTCATCGATGATATTTTCAGCATAGATGGCGCCGCGATGCGCGTCCACGATCTGCTTGGCAATAGACAGGCCAAGGCCGGAGTGACGGCCAAAGGCTTCGCCTTCCGGACGTTCGGAATAAAAGCGGTCAAAAATGGCGGACAGCTTGCCGTCCGGAATGCCGGGGCCCGCATCTTCCACCATGACTTTCCACTGGCGGCGGGCATCGTCACGGACGGCGCGAATGGTCACGGGCGCATCATCAGGGGAAAATGAACGCGCGTTGTCGATCAGGTTGCGGAAAACCTGGGCCAGACGCTCCTCGATCCCCTGTACGATCATGACGATCTCAGGCGCTGGCAGTTCAAGCTTGACCAGATGATTGCCATGGCCGTCGCGCAGTCGCTGAAGCGGCTCGACGTAAGAATCCGCCATCTGCGTCAGCAGTGGCCGCAGGTCGACTAGGCCAAGATCCTCGCGGCTTAGTTCGGCGTCCAGACGCGAGGCGCCGGAAATATCGCTGATCAGGCGGTCGAGGCGCTGGATGTCATGCATGATGATGTTCATCAGCTTGTCGCGATCAGCCTTTTCCTTGACCAGTTGCACGGTTTCGATGGCGCTGCGCAGGGAGGTGAGCGGATTTTTCAGTTCGTGCGCGACATCGGCAGCAAAGCGTTCGATGGAATCCATGCGCGTGGCCAGTGCCGTGGTCATTTCGCGCAAGGCGCGCGAAAGATCACCGATTTCATCGCGGCGTTCCGAAAGGTCGGGAATTTCCGCCTGCCGGTTGCCGCGGCGGACCGAGTCAGCGGCGCGGGACAGGCGGCGCAGGGGGCGGGCAATGCCCGCTGCCAGATAGAAGGACAGAATGAACGTAAAGCCCAGTGCGAGGACGAACAGCTTGATGATGTCCATTTTCATCTGGCGGATGGAATCGGCAATCGCCGTGCCGTCACGGGTGACGTAAACGACCCCCAGCACCTGCTTCAGGTGCTGAATAGGTACGGCGGCCGAGAGAATGATGTCGTGGCGTCCGTCGCTGCTCCATGCGGTGGAGGACGGGCGGCCCTCCAGCGCCTCGCGCACGTCGGGGTAAAATTCACCGCGGCGGCGGAGGCGGGGGCCGGTGTTTTCCGGGTAGGGTTTCAGACGCAGGCCGGAGGGCAGAAGATCGATAAAATGATCGCCGATGCTGCGTCCTGCGCTTTTGACACCGTTGCTCAGGATCATCGGGGCAAGGCGCTGCTGGCGGATGATACCGCCTGCGCCCGAGAGAATGTCGGAATCACCGGCGATGCGGCCCTGGTCGTCGTAGACGCGGATCCGGTTGATGGTGGTTTCACCCAGACGGCGCACCATGCTGCGTGTCCGTTCGCGCGAGAGGGAATCGCGCACCATCGTTCCCATGGCAGGGTCGGGTGCGGTGATGAGTGATGAATAACGCGCGGCTTCCGCGACGGCGCCCGCATAAATCTGGGCCTGACGTTCCATGGAATCCAGTTCGCCGGCGATCAGTTCGGACTGGTAGCGGCTGATATACAAAAGACCGAATGCCAGAACGATCAGCGCCATGACGTTGACGGCGAAGATGCGCAAAGACAGGCGGCTGACCCAGCGGCGGCGCGGCGGCACGCGGATCAGACGGCGCAGGTTTTGCAGCAGCGCGTCATAACGAACGTTCATGAAGGTAAATTAGCGGTTATGCGCGGGTTACGCACGCGCAATTATTCCTTATAGCGGTAACCAACGCCGTAAACGGTTTCGATATGGTCGAAATCGTCGTCGATCACCTTGAACTTTTTACGGATGCGTTTGACGTGGGAATCGATGGTGCGGTCGTCGACGTAAATCGTCTCGCCGTAAGCCTGATCCATCAATGCGTCGCGGTTTTTGACATGGCCCGGGCGCGTCGCCAGTGCCTTGACCAGCAGGTATTCGGTCACGGTCAGGGGCACTTCCATGCCCTTCCAGGTGCAGAGGTGCCGTTCGTCGTCGAGCAGGAGCTCGCCGCGCTTGAGGATCTTTGCTGCGTTACCGGCGTCGGGTCCTTCCGCGCGCAGGGCTTCGCGGCGCAGGATCGCGCGGATGCGTTCAATCAGCAGTCGTTGCGAGAAAGGTTTGGTGATGTAGTCGTCCGCACCCATCTTGAAGCCGAGCAGCTGGTCGATTTCATCGTCCTTGGATGTCAGGAAGATGACCGGCATCTGCGAGGTTTCGCGCAGTTTGGTCAGTACCTCCATGCCGTCCATGCGGGGCATCTTGATGTCGAGAACGGCAAGGTCGGCAGGTGCAGCCTGCAAACCTTTCAGCGCGGATTCGCCTTCGTTGTAGGTTTTGACCTCGAAGCCTTCCGCCTCCAGCGCCATGGTGACGGAGGTCAGAATATTTTTGTCGTCATCGACAAGCACGATTTTTGCTGCGGTCATGTCATTCCTCATTTTATGGGATTTACTATAGGGCCGCTATGTGACTGAAAAAAGGCCTTATCCGCGCTAAATTGGGGCGCCGGGACGGTATTTCCCGCCCGAGGACGGGGTGGACGCAGCGATGCCTTGCGTATTCTCCCGGATCAGGCGGTATCCCTGTCCGTAGACGGCCAGAATGGCATCGAAGGCGGGATCAACTTTTTTGAATTTCCGGCGGATGCGTTTGATATGCGTATCAATCGAGCGCTCGTCATAGTGCGCGTGGTTGCTGTGGTGAATGTCGGCCAGCTGTTTGCGGGTCAGCACGCGGCCGGATGCGTTGGCGAGCGCCGTGAGAATCTCGTATTCCCCCATGGTCAGCAGCACGGCGCGGCCTTTCCATTCACATGCGAATTTCTCCGGTATCAGGGTCATGTCGCCACATTGTATGGTCTTGCTGACGGCATGATGAAAATCGCCGGATGCACGTCTTTTGTCGGTGCGTTTGAGAAAATTGGTCAGGCGTCCGGCCAGAACGCGCCCGCTGGCCGTGTCGCGAAGGTAATCATCGGCGCCGGCTTCCAGCACCAGAATCTCGTTTTCGCCGCATGGGCCAAAACCGATGACGGGTGCGCCCGCCTTGTCACGCAGGTGACTTACGGTCTCGTTCAGGGCTGGATGCTGCGCGGTGACGGCAAAAATAACCGCCAGCGGTCTTTCGCTGTTAAGCACGGGAAGCGCGCATGAAAGGTTTGGAAAGCTGCGGTAGTCCATGACGCGGTCCATTTCGGTCTTGAGTGCGCTCTCAAGGTCGTTGCGGGCGTGTCTGTCGGGGTGGATGATGAAAATCTGTTCGGCGGTCATGCGCCACATTTACAGAATACGGTGCTGATCCTGCAACAAATTTGGGGCGTGTTCAGGAATTAATGCAGGCGCGGCTGGCCCGAACGGGGGCGGGTGACGCGCGGGGTGGCTGAAATATCGGCCTTTACGGCCTTATGAAGCTTCTTGGTTTCAGCCACCAAGTCGATGTTCGAGGGTGGCTGTTCGTTGCCCCCGGCTTCCTTGCCGCCCGAATTTGTGCGCGATGTAGCGGATTTCCCGCGCTGTGAGCTCTTCTGCGTCATGGCCTGCGTGCCCTTTGAAAATCGTGTTTAAGCGCGGCAACCCACCGCCAAAGCGTTTGTCCAAGTCTGCCAGATCGGCGGGGGTGGGGGCAAAGGGTATTCCAACGTCCTTATCCGCGCGTTTACCCATCTGCAGGGGCGAGGTGCCGTCCGCCAGGACGGCCAGCCCAATGACTTCACCGCCCTGTCTTTCAATAAACCCGCGCAGCGCTGCCATGGTTCCCCCCATGGTCATCACGTCGTCGACCAGGAAGTATTTCTGTCCCTTTTTGACCGGTCCGAAAAAGGCGGCGTCATGGGTCAGGCGCTCCTCACCGGTCATATCGCGTTTTTTGACCGGGTTGGGGCGCTGGTAAATGTTTTCTTCCACGGCTACGCCGAATTCCTTGGCGATTACGTGCGCAAAGGTAATGGGCAGAACATTCTTCGCCGTCAGCTGCATCAGCGACGGTGCCACGATCATGCAGTCGGAATCGATCTGTTTTTCGAGTTTTTTGTAAAAGTCGGTGGGGCGATCCTTGCCGTCATACAGCAGCGATTCGATGATGCGGCGGGCGTAATGGATCTGGTCTTTCTGCGCGACCGGCTTTCCGTTGCGGTCATGCCCTTTTTTGGCCTGGGTATAGCCGAACATGTCGTGCAGGCCGCTGTGATCGAATTCCTCGTAGTAGGTCGCAAACGGAACGTGCGAGCACGTGTTGTACGCGGTGGCACCCGTGGCCTGATCTTTTTTGATCCAGCTGCTGCGGCAGGAAACAGATTTGGTCCCAGAAATTCCCATATTCAACACCCTATCAACCCATTGTTAATAAATACTTTAAGACTCTTCTTTTGTTTTTATTGTCTTAAGCTTATTAAAATAACCAGATTTTTGAGGTGTGATCAATGGGTTTGGCGCATTAAATGGCGATGTTATTTGCGTTTTTTTGTAATTAAATTACGCGCAAAGGGTGTTCTTTTTTATTATCAAGGAGTTGTGTTTTTCAGGTGGGATTGTTGCGCAGACCGGGGATGACCGGGCGCAGCTGGGCCAGGATTTTTTCGCTCAGCTGGCTGTAAAGTCCGCGGCGGTTTCCTTCCTCGCCGCCCAGTGCGCTGTGGCGGGCCCGGGCGCCGAATTCCTTGTTCTTTTTATAGATGTCCGGGTCGAAGGGGTAATCGGGTGTTTTCGCGCCGATCTTGCGCGCGCGTTCGACTGCGATGGCGGCGGCCATCTGGGCATCGAATATCAGCATGGGGGCGTGTTTCAGATCGTGGACGAAAGGCGGAATGCTGTGCAGGGAATCGACCGCCGACTGTGCGACCTTCGCCGCGATGTCGCGGATGAATGTTTCCGCTTCCGCGCGCGTGTCAAAAATGCAGTAGCGTTTTCCGCCGACGGAAATGCGCGGATTGTCCAGAAAATCGATGAACGAATTCATGTTCAGCGTGTTGGCTGGCTTCCCTTCATAGATCGCGCCGCGGCCTTTCGGAATGCGCAGGTTGTAATACATCGACCCGCCGTCCTTGCCTGAAAACACGGACGGGCAGGAATCGTAAACCGGCGCAAAGCGCACATCGGTGATCTTTTTCGTTTTGGGGTCAACATAGATCAGCGTCGAAAAATTCTTGGCGTGCAGGTCGCCGTCATTGCTGGCCCATGCCAGGAAGATGCGTTTGAGCACGGCCTGCGCATTTATATAAATGCGGTCTTCCTTGTCGGGCGTAGCGGGCAGGTTTTTGCGCGAATAGTCGATGAAGCCCGCGACAAGATCATCGTAGCGAAACAGCCGGTGGTCGGTGGTTGCGTCATTCGCGGGGTCCTGTCCCAGGATACTGTAAAAATCCTGCAACAATACCCACGGTTCGTCCGTATCGCCGGGTTTTTTCGGAATATCGAAGCGTTCCACCGCAAGCAGCGGCGCGTAATCTCGCCCCTGATCGACAAGGGCAAAGTCATTCACTTCCATGCCGAGATCGCGCGCCTGGCGCAGACCCATCCATTCCAGCAGACCGTCACTTTCACGGCCGCCGACCGTGGGATACTTGGCGAAGTGCGTGAATGACAGGCGTCCCAGCGCGGGCACCAGAATCGATCCCTGCAAATTCATGGGCAGTTTTGTCTGCTTGCCGGAAAAGCGGTGAGAGAAACGACCGATCCACTGACGTTTGAGCATGGCGTTGAATTCTTCGGTCCCTGCCATGCCGACAGGGCCGGCATAGGTGCCGTGAAAGGAATCGAGCACCGGGTCTTTTTCGTTTGCCAGCGCTGCGCCATGCACGTCCAGAATGGGAGTCGTGCCGTTAAACTGCGGCTTTATGGTTTCGTGTTCGCCGGTCGGGTGAAATGAAATGTTCGAAAGCGCGCGCATGCCGCGCTCGATATACTCGGCCTTGGTGGTGATGTTCAGAAGTTCGCCGAACATGCCAAGGTCGGGGTGCAGGTTGAAAACGGTCGCGGGCATGCCTTTGGCAAAGCGGCTTTGCGGAAAAAGCGCGTTGAGCGCCGGGTCCAGTATGGTCCATTCGTATTCACCGGGCGCACGGATGGTCAGGCAGCCCACGGGCTTGCCGTACCAATCGACGCGGAATGAACCCATAGAGGGCATGATGTTTCCTGTACTGGCGTTTAAGTCCAGCGGCGGAGTCATTTAAGCGCGCCCTTTCTTTAAGGCGAGGCCTTCAAACGATCCCGTTATACAAATACAGCGATCCGCAGATAACGATGCGCGCGCCGGGATCCTTCGAAGTTTGCAGAATTAACCCAACAGCTTCTTTTGTAAGGCTTTTTTCATAATGCGAGGTTAATAGCAAGTTTTTTGTAGCCGGATCGAGCCGTGCGGCCAGGTCGGCGGCGCTGCGCGGTTTGCGCGCCTGGGGCAGATCAACCAGGCTTAATGTGTTGTAAGCACCTGAAAGGGCTTTGAAAAACTGACGTTCGTCCTTGTCCGCGGCCAATCCTGCGATCAGGTGGACGGGTTTTTCCTCCCGCCACAGGCGCAGCTGCGCCGCCAGCGCCAGTGCGCCGGAATCGTTATGGGCCGCGTCGAACCACAATTCCCACCCCGCCGGCAAAAGGCCCGCAAGAGGGCCCGAGGTGATGCGCTGAAGCCGGGCGGGCCATTCGGCCTGTACCAGCCCCTTGCGCTTGGCGGCATCACTTAAGGACAGGATACGGGCCAGCATCATGGCTACCGCGGCGTTTTCGACCTGATGGGCGCCGGTCAGGCTGGGCGCAGGGTAGCCGTCCGGCATGACCGCGTTGATAATGGGTGCGCCGATTTCGCGGGCGTGTGCCTGAAAGACGGGGATGACGGCGTCATCGTCCATCTGGCGCCCGATAACGCAGGGAACGCCGGGTTTCATGATGCCCGCTTTTTCAGCGGCGATTTTCTCAAGGCTGTCGCCCAGAAACTCGATGTGATCGAAACTGATCTTGGTGATGGCGGTGGCCAGGGGCCGGTCGATGACGTTGGTGCAATCCAGCCGCCCGCCCATGCCTGTTTCAAGCAGCGTGATGTCGGCCGGGCTTTCTGCAAATGCCAGCATCGCCATGGCGGTCGTAAATTCAAAGAACGTGACCGGCGCGCCATCGTTTGCCGCATGCACGCGGTCATACAGATCGATCAGGCTGGAATCGTCGATCAATTTTCCGTGTATGCGGATGCGTTCATTAAAGGTGATGAGATGGGGCGATGTATAGACATTGACGGTTTTGCCGTCGGCTTCCGCCATCGCACGCAGGAACGCCAGCACGCTGCCCTTGCCGTTGGTTCCGGCGACGTGAATGACGTTTTTCAGTTTTTTGTGCGGACTGCCCAGTTTTTCAAGCAGGTCCAGATAGGGCGACGCGCCGAGCCGCAAGTCGATTTCGGTGCGATGAAGCGTATAGATGTAATTGAGACGCCGCGCGACGTCCGGGTTCGGGTGCGCGGCGTCGCTGGCCATGGTTAACCGCGTACGGCTTTCTTGCGTATCGGTACGATGTTGTCCTGTTCGGCAACGGCGCCTGCCGCGCGCGCCTTCGAATCAACCAGTTTGGCCTTGGCGCTGGTGGTGGAGGCAAGCTCCTTGCTTTCCTTCGCCTTGCGCTTGCCGGGACCGGCGAGGGGCTGAGTGAAAAAACCGATGAGGCGGGCAATCATGGCGCGCTGGTCGAAACGGTTTACGACCATATCGACCATGCCGTGATCGACCAGGTATTCAGCGGTCTGGAAACCTTCGGGCAGGGCCTCGCGGATGGTTTCCTGAATGACGCGCTTGCCGGCAAAGCCGATCATCGCGCCGGGCTCGGCCATGTGAATGTCCCCGACCATGGCAAAGGATGCGGACACGCCGCCGGTGGTGGGATCGGTCAGCAGAACCAGGTAAGGCAGGCCCGCTTCCTTCACCATCTGTACGGCGATGATGGTGCGCGGCATCTGCATCAGGCTGAGCGCGCCTTCCTGCATGCGTGCGCCGCCGGATCCCGGGATGATGAGCAGGGGCAGTTTACGTTTCACGGCTTCTTCCGCGGCCATGACGATGGCCTCGCCCACGCCGGTGCCCATGGATCCGCCCTGAAAATCGAAATCGAACGCGGCAACAACCAGTTCACGGTTTTCGACGGCGCCGACGGCGACGATCATCGCATCCTGGCGTCCGGTTTCCTCGCGCGCCTCTTTCAGGCGGTCGGCGTATTTTTTGCGGTCTTTGAATTTCAGCGGATCGCTCGGCACGCGCGGCAGTTTCAGGTCGTCGTAGCGGCCGTTATCGAACAAATGTTCGAGACGGTCTGCAACCGGCCAACGCAGGTGATAGCCGCAGTGATTGCAGGTGTTGAGGCGTTCCTTGAGGTCACGCTGGAACAGCATGCCTTCGCAGGACGGGCACTTGGTCCAGAGATTGTCCGGCACCTCTTTCTGGGATTCCACCAGCGAGCGGATTTTCGGACGAATGAAATTGGAAAGCCAGTTCATGCAATGCCCTTCTTAAAATTTAACCTTGGCCCGTACACCGAAGGTCCGGCCGTCCTGCGGGACGACGAGCCAGGCGCGGCTGAAACCAGTGGTTGCATCAGACCAGGAGATGCCTACCGACGGGTCCCGTTCATTTAACGCATTGTCGACAAAAAATCCAGCATAGACGGCACCCCTGGAAACCCCGGTCTGGAGGTTTAAAAGCGTGCGATTCCCGGTCTTTGCATAGTTTGCATTGTCCGTGTACTGGCTGGACTGGAAGCTGAGCTGGGCCGTGTTCACCCAATCCCAGTGCTGGTATTCCAGCGGGATGCGGTTTTGAATTTCCGCGCCGATATGGTGGGGTGAATAGCGAGGCAGCTGGTTGCCGCTAACGTCGCCGTTGGGTGCGTAGCCGACGATTCCGGCAAGGTCGGGGTCGTTGTATTTATCAAACTGGGCGTCCGCATAGGTGTAATAGATGCCGATTTTGGTGTGATCGCGGATCTGCCAGTGCAGGCCGGTCTCAATGCCTTTGACCGTCGAGCTGGCATCGTTATCGAGGAAGAAGTTATTGGTGGTGCCTGCCGCGGAATAGGCCAGCACCTGCTGATCGATCCAGTCGATATAAAAGACGCCGGCATCCAGTGTCAGGCCGGTGGCGATCGGGATGTTTTTAAGACCCGCCTCGTACGTCCAGTTCACTTCCGGTCCGTAGACGCGCTGCGAGTCGTAAATGTTCTGGCGATCGTTGAAGCCGCCCGATTTGTATCCCCGCGCCGCGCTGACATAGGCCAGCAGGCTTTCAGGGGTCTGTTGCCAGCTTAACGTGATCTTGGGCGTGAAGGCGCCCCAGTTGTCGGACAGGTCCAGCATGGTGCCGGACAGATCGCGGACGCTGGAGTCGAATTTTTTCCATTCTTTCTGGTAACGGCCGTCAAGTGTGATCTTGAAGTCATGGGGCAGGCCGTGCGACAGGCTGCCATACAGGGCCGCCGTATGCGTAACGGAATCCGTGACCGCGCCGCCGGGACGGGTCTGGCCCAGAACGTAATACTGATCCATGCGGCGCGTGTGATTGAAGAAACGATAAAGCGAGATACCGGCCAGCGCATCCCAGTTCTGACCCTGCGGCGTGTAGGTTACGCGCGCGTCGGCCTGTACATCGTTGCGGCGCGCATCGATGCCTGCGCGTGCCGCCTGTTGCGATGAATAATCGTCGTCACGGGCGAAGCGTGATTCTTCCGCGCTGCCGCCCAATGTAAACAACAATGCCGTTTCGTTGCTGAGTTTTTCGTTCCAGTCGAGACCAAGGCGCGTATGCGTGCGGGTATAGCCGTTATTGCCGACCTTGTTTGCCTCATATGGCGCACCAGATTCCGGCAGATCGCCGCAGTAATAACGCAAGACGCCGTCCGATACGCGGGGCCCGCAATTGGCCGGCACCAGAAAGCCCTTGGGCTGGTCGTCATCATCGTGCACCCGCGTCAGGCGCAGGATGACATCGCGCGTGGCGTCGGGCAGATAGCGCAGCGACGCGCGGCCCGCCAGGGTTTTTTCGCCGCCGATATCGGGTCCGTTCGGCGTGGTATTTTTGAAAAAGCCGCCCCAGTCGCGGTCATACAGGGCAAGCCTGCCCATCACCGTATCGGTGATCGGCCCTGACACCACGGCGGTTGCCTGTTTGCGGTCCTTGGTGCCGTAGAGGACGTCGATGAAACGTTCCACCTCTTTCGTGGGTTTGGCGCTGGCGGCATTGATTGCGCCGCCGAAGGAATTACGGCCATAGAGGGCATTCTGCGGTCCCTTGGCGGTTTCGATGCCTTCAAGATCGAAGCCGAGCGAGTTGATGGACGATCGGCCGGAAAGATAAAGACCGTCATTGAAGAACGCTACGGAAGGCTCGTCGCCCAGACCCGGCTGGATCAGGCCGCGCATGCTGGGGGCAGGATTGAAACGGCCAAAGGGGTCATTGAAGGAAAAACCGCTGACGGACGATGAAATATCCGTCGGGCTTTGCAGGCACAGCGCACTGATATCGTCTTTGCGGAAGACCTGTACGGTCTGGGGAATGGATTTTTCCGGTTCGGCGCGTTTGCGTACGGTGACATAGAGCGGTTTTTTGGACGTGTCGGTTTTGGCCGATGTTTTTGCAGGCAGCTGCGCTGCGCCCGCCACGGAGGAAAATGCGCCAAGCAGCATGAGAGCGGCAATGCCGCGCGTGTAATTCCGAATTGTCATGAGGTCCCCTACTTGATAGCGGCGCTGTGTTATCGAAGCGCGGCGCTTAGTGATTTAACGAAGGCAGAAACGTTACCGTCCTCTTTGTTTGCTTCACTCACGATCGCCGAACCTACAACCACTGCATCTGCAAAGGCGGCAAATTCCCGGACATCGCCTGGGCCTTTGATACCAAATCCGACGGCCAGCGGCAAATCGGTTTGCTTACGAATTGATTCTACATGCTTTTTCACGGCTTCGACGTTGGCGCTGGCCGCGCCGGTGATGCCGGTGATTGAGACATAATATAAAAACCCGCCCGCCTTGGGCAGGATGGCCTGCAGGCGCGCATCGGTTGTGGTGGGCGTCACCAGCTTGACCAGATGAATGTCCGCAGCGCTGGCCAGCGCGTGCAGCGCGTCGTCTTCTTCCGGCGGCAGGTCGACGATGATCAGTCCGTCAACGCCTGCAGCCGACGCATCGCGAATAAAGGCGTCGTAGCCGTACTGGAACACCGGGTTGGCGTAACCCATCAGGACAATCGGCGTCGCCGTGTTGTGTTTGCGAAAATCGCGCACCATCTGCAGCGTCGTCTTCATGGACGCGCCTGCATCCAGCGCCCGCAGGGCCGATGCCTGAATGGTGGGGCCGTCCGCCATGGGGTCGGTGAAGGGCATGCCCAGTTCGATGATGTCCGCGCCATTGGCTGGCAGCTGATCGAGAATGGTTTGCGATGCCTTGATGCCGGGATCACCAGCGGTGATGAAGGTGATCAGTGCCGGGCGGTCGAGGCCAGCGAAGGTCGCATCGATGCGGTTGGTCACAGGGTCACTCCGAAACGTTCGGCCACGGTGAAGATATCCTTGTCGCCGCGCCCGCAGAGATTCATGACGATGATGTCTTCTTTTTTCATCATCGGCGCCATCTTCATGACCTGTGCATAGGCGTGCGCGGGTTCCAGCGCGGGGATGATCCCCTCGAGTTTCGTGCACATCGCAAACGCCTCCAGCGCCTCGTCATCCGTGATTGAGACGTATTCGGCGCGTTTGGTGTCATGGAGGTATGCGTGTTCGGGGCCGATGCCGGGGTAGTCGAGTCCGGCGGAGATTGAATGCGCCTCCGTGATCTGGCCGTCTTCGCTTTGCAGCAGGTAGGTCATGTTCCCGTGGAGAATACCGGGTCTGCCGCCGGTCAGCGAAGCCGCGTGCTGTTTTTTAAGGCCGTGGCCACCGGCCTCGACACCCTGAATTTTCACCGATGCGTCATCCAGAAACGGATGGAACAGGCCCATGGCGTTGGAGCCGCCGCCGATCGCCGCGATCAGCAGATCGGGCAGGCGGCCTTCGCGTTCCAGCATCTGCGCGCGGGTTTCTTTACCGATAACGGATTGAAAATCGCGGACCATGGCGGGGTAGGGATGCGGCCCGGCCACCGTGCCAATGATGTAGAACGTGTCATGCACATTGGTGACCCAGTCGCGCATGGCTTCGTTCATCGCGTCTTTCAGCGTGCCGGCGCCGGATGTCACGGGGCGTACTTCCGCGCCCAGCAGTTTCATGCGGAAGACGTTCGGTTTCTGGCGTTCGATGTCGGTTGCGCCCATGAAGACCGTGCATGGCAGGCCGAAGCGCGCGCAGACGGTCGCGGTGGCGACGCCGTGCTGGCCCGCGCCGGTTTCCGCGATGATGCGCGTCTTGCCCATGCGCAGCGCCAGAAGGATCTGGCCGATGGTGTTGTTGATTTTATGCGAACCGGTGTGATTGAGTTCGTCGCGTTTGAAATAGACCTTCGCGCCGCCGAGTTTTTTCGTGGTCGGTTCTGCGAAATACAGCGGGCTGGGGCGGCCGACATAGTCGCGCATCAGTTCATCGAACTGGGCCCAGTATTTCGGATCGGATTTGGCATCCGCCCACGCCTTTTCGACATCGAGGATCAGGGGCATCAATGTCTCGGCGACATAGCGTCCGCCGTAAGGGCCGAAATGGCCGCGATCGTCAGGAAGGCTGTTCTTAAGCATGCCGGACACTATCCACAAACGCGGCGATTTTGGAAGCGTCTTTCACGCCGGGCGCCGACTCGACGCCCGAGGACACATCAACAGCGTCGGGAGTAAGCAGTTTCAAAGCGTTGCCGACATTGTCGGGGTTCAGGCCGCCAGCCAGCATCCATGGCCGGGGGGATGTGTAGTTTTTGAGAATATCCCAATCGAAATTGCGGCCCGTGCCACCGGGCAGGTGGCTGCCTTCCACCCTGGCGTCGAACAGCAGCCAGTCGGCCACAGGCGCGTAGGCGTGCGCAGCGGTCACGTCATCGCGCGTGGCGACACGGACCGCCTTCATCACGGGCAGGCGGGTCAGGGATCTGATGGCGGCCACGCGGGCCGGGGTTTCGTCGCCGTGCAGCTGGATCATGCGCAAGGGCGCATGTGCCAGCACGCGGGTGAGCAGATCGTCCGCAGGGTCGACAAACAGGCCCACCGTTTCAAGCCGCGCCGATTTTGCCAGCACACCGGCGGCGGCGGGATCGATGTTGCGCGGGGATTTTTCGAAGAAGACGAAACCGACAAAATCGGCACCGGCGTCCTGCGCCGCCTGCAGGGCGTCGCGGGTGGTTACGCCGCAGATTTTGATTTTTGTCTTCATGCCATCGAAGTCCTTGTTTTACCGTCTCTTTTCTACACTCGCTTTAGTTTGTTTTCAGGTTTTTGTTTTTTATATCTATCCCTTTGTATTCACTGTATATATTACAGGAATACGATCCTATCACGGATGGGCCGCAACCGGGCGGTTTTTTTTATGCGAAGATCGGTGCGCGGCGTGCGCCGGTGACATTATGCGTGGATATGGTCGGTTCGTCTTCCGTCAGCAAGGTCTGACGCCCGCGCCATGCGCGGCTTTTCACGGTACCGACGGGTACGCCGGCCTCTGCCGCGATCTGTTCATTGGTATGTCCCATGATATTGGCCACGAGCGCGTCGCGCTGATCCGCCGGCAGGGTGTCCAGCTTGCGGATGATATGCGTGAGCTGGATCGCATCCAGCTGGGATGGCTGGACGGCCGTATCGAAAATACTGCCCAGTGTTTCCGCCTCGTCAGCGGTGCCGACAAAGTGAATGCGGTTGCGGCGCATATTGCTGCGGAACTGGTTGACCGCAATCATGAACAGCCAGCCGCGCATATTGGTGCCGGGGGTGAAGCTGTCGCTTTTATCCCATGCGCGGAGCATGGCCTGCTGGCAGAGGTCATCCGCATCGGCGGGATTTTTGGTCAGGCCAAGGCAAAAGGCCCGCAGGCCGCGGCGTTCGGCGATGTATTGTTTTTCGTCTTCCTGTGTGAATGCCATAAAACCCTCTCGTGCGAGGGGTTGTATCAGCCAAGCTTTTAAAAAGGCAATTTATTTTGTTCTTAATGCCAATTTACTGACGGCAAGGCTAGTCTGGCTGCTCGGTCGCACGGCGATAATAATTGGACAGGACGGTCACGCCCAGGGCCGTTAATAGGGGCGTAAAATAGAGCTGCAGCGGCAGCATCAATACAAAGGTGAGGATCAGGACCGCGCCCGGCACAGGCAACACGGCGGCGACAAGGCCGATGACCATGCCGATCGCGATGCCCGCGACCACCAGTAAAAGCATGGTCGGCAGCGCGGCCATAACGCTGGCCCAGAACATGCGCCAGACATATCCGCGGGACAGCGTGTAAGCCTGCGCCAGTGTCAGGGGCCGGTTGGCCGCGCGGGCCGGGAAGAAAAAGCTGAAACGCAAAGACGCATAGGCCAGCGCAAGCAGGCCCGCCATCAACAGAAGCGACTGGATGATTTTGGGCAGGCCCAGCAAGACCGCAACCACGCCGATGACAAGAACAAGCGCGACGTAGGCCACGCTCAGGCCGAAGGCCATGGCCATGAAAATGGTTTCATTGCGTGTCCAGTGAAAGGGGTTCATGGGCGTTGCCTGAGGCCCCTGAATGACAAGGCGGTGCCACGAAATGGCCAGCGTCATGACGATGACCGTTTCCGCGCCGCGCAGCAGGATCGCCATGGGCAGATTGTCACCGAGAAAAAATTCCACCAGTGTCCCCAGCACCGCGATGGCGATCATGTAGGGAATCACCGGTGTCCACAGGCGCCACATGGTTTTTTTGTTTTCGCGTACGAAGCCGCGCGCGTTCTTCGCCGTTTCCAAGATCCCGGATGTCGGGGTGTAGGCGCTGGTCATTGTGTTTTCTTTCTTTGATTTTTCCCTGTACGTCAGAATGCTGACGCGCAAGGGTCACTACGTCAACCGAAGATCCGTTTTCAGGCGGGGCGCAGTGAAGACGCAATGCCGCGGGCGAGGCGCATGTGCGGCGGGGTCAGAATGCGTGCGACGGCGTCATCAAAGATTTTTTTCGCATCGTCCTGAAAGCCGGATGCGGCCAGAGGTCCCCTGCAGACCGTGGCATGCAGAATGTCGCCATGCA
>CALBME010000184.1 GCA_937896295.1 uncultured Micavibrio sp.
TCAATGACATCATGGCGCATATCGGTCACCATGTCGGAAATGCTGTCGGCATTCATGATATCGTGACGATCTTCATAGATTTGTTTCCGTTGATCGTTCATGACGTTGTCGAATTTCAACAGGTTTTTCCGGATTTCATAGTTTTGTTGTTCGACACGGGTTTGCGCTTTTTCCAACGCTTTGGACAGCCAAGGGTGGGTGAGGGCTTCGCCGTCTTTCAAACCAATAGACTTGCTGGAAAGAACCATTTCGAGGACTTCCGGACTGAAAATCCTCATCAAATCATCCTGTGTGGACAGGAAGAACATGGATGCTCCCGGGTCCCCCTGACGGCCGGATCGCCCGCGCAATTGGTTGTCAATGCGGCGCGATTCATGGCGTTCGGAGCCGATGACGTAAAGACCGCCCGCCTGCTTGACCTGTTCCATTGCCTCGGCGATTTCGGCGCGGATTTGCGCCTCCAGCCGTGCGCGCGTCACTTCGTCGGCATCGGCGGGGATTTCTTCGGCAAGGCGCATTTCGACGTTGCCGCCGAGCTTGATGTCGGTACCGCGGCCCGCCATGTTGGTGGCGATGGTGACGGCGCCGGGTTTGCCGGCCTGCGCGATGATCTGCGCTTCCTGTTCGTGGTAGCGGGCGTTGAGCACCTGGTGCGCGATTTTAAGTTTCTTGAGTTCCGCCGAAAGCATTTCGGATTTTTCAATCGACGTCGTGCCGACCAGAACCGGCTGGTTGCGTGCGGCGGCCTCGCCGATCAGTTTGAGGATCGCCTCAAGCTTGTCGGCGTAGGATTTGTAGATGCGGTCGTTATGGTCGATACGCTGGACCGGCATGTTGGTCGGGATTTCCAGCACGCTTAAATTGTAAATGTCCGCGAATTCGGTTTCTTCGGTCTTGGCCGTTCCAGTCATGCCCGCGAGTTTGGGATACATGCGGAAATAATTCTGGAAGGTGATGGAGGCCAGCGTCTGGTTTTCGTTTTCGACCGGGACGCCTTCCTTCGCCTCGAGCGCCTGGTGCAGGCCTTCGGAGAAGCGACGGCCTTCCATCATGCGGCCCGTGAATTCATCGATGATGATGACCTTGCCGGATTTGACGATGTAATCGACGTCGCGCGAAAAGAGTTTATGCGCCTTGAGCGCCTGATTGAGGTGGTGGACAGCGGCGATGTTGCCGGGGTCGTACAGGCTGCCCTGTGCCAGAAGACCGGCGTCGCGCAGCAGTGTTTCGGCGCGTTCGGTACCGGCCTCGGACAAGGACACGGTGCGGGTTTTTTCGTCCTTCTCGTAATCGCCTTCGCCCAGATGGGGAATGATGGCGTTGATCTTGACGTAGAGTTCGGACGAGTCTTCGGCCTGGCCGGAGATGATGAGGGGGGTTCGCGCCTCGTCAATCAGGATCGAGTCCACTTCGTCGACGATGGCGAAGTTGAAGGGGCGCTGGACCATGTCTTCCAGGCGGAATTTCATGTTGTCGCGCAGGTAATCGAAACCAAATTCGTTGTTGGTGCCGTAGGTGATGTCGGCGGCGTAGGCGGCCTTGCGCTGGCTGTCGGAGATGTTGGACAGGATGGTGCCCACGGTCATGCCGAGGAAGCCGTAGACGCGGCCCATCCACGCGGCGTCACGCGCGGCGAGGTAGTCGTTCACGGTCACGACGTGCACGCCCTTGCCGGTCAGGGCATTGAGGTAGACGGGCAGGGTTGCGACCAGTGTCTTCCCCTCGCCGGTGCGCATTTCGGCAATCAGGCCGTTATGCAGGGCCAGGCCGCCGATGAGCTGGACGTCGTAATGACGCTGGCCCAGCGTACGGCGTGCGGCTTCGCGCACGGTTGCGAACGCCTCGGGCAGGAGGGCGTCGAGATGTTCGCCCTTGGCCAGACGGGCCCGGAATTCAACGGTTTTTGCGGCCAGTTCGGCGTCGGAAAGCGCGGTAAAGGTGGGTTCCAGCGCATTGATCTGCGCGACCGGCTTGGCAAAGCGTTTGAGGACACGTTCGTTGCTGGAGCCGAACAGCTTGGCGGCGAAGGACAAAACCATGGAAAAGGGCGACTTTCGGTAAATTGTAAACAGCCCAAACGTATAGGATTTGGGAGGGGGTTCGTCAACGTTATAAACCAAGGATTTCCCATGGTTTACAGGCCTCTCGCGCCCCCGGGCACGGGGTTAAAGAAAGGTCATGGCATTCCTGTGGCGGGGCTTGCCAAGCCTGCTTCCCGGCCTCAATATATGCCGCGTTCCCAAACTGGTAAGCCCAGTCCACAAAGAAGCAGGAAA
>CALBME010000185.1 GCA_937896295.1 uncultured Micavibrio sp.
GCACGGCCAGGCGCATGGGGGACAGGGTCACGCCGCTCATGCCGGGCTCCCTGCGCTGGCCTTGGCTGTGGCGGTGATGGTCCAGACCTCGGGCGCGCAGCTGCTGGAGCTGGCGGCGCTGTACCCGCGCCTGTTTGGCGAGGCGCCGCTGCCGCTCAAGCGCGGCATCTTCGACGACCTGATGGCCGCCCACCCCGAACAGTTCGAGCGCGAAGGGGTCATCGCGCAGAAATATGCGTTCATGGGCCTTGTGAAATTCCAGGGTGTGGGGCCGAAACTGCAGGCCGGTGAATACGTGATGACCCCGGGGATCAGCCTGAGAAACGTTCTCGCCAAGCTGGTGCAGGGCGATGTTTTTGCACGCAATGTCACCATTCCCGAAGGTCTGACATCGTATGAGATCATGAATATCCTGAACGCCGCGCCAGTCATGAATGGCGTGATCGCCCTTGCGCCGCCGGAAGGCAGCGTCATGCCGGATACGTATGCATATATTCGTGGTGAAGATCGTACCCGCATTCTGGCCGAGGCTCAGCGCGCGATGGACGACACGCTGAACGACCTGTGGGAGAAACGCGCGCCGGGCCTGCCCCTGACGACACCTCAGGAGGCGCTGGCGCTTGCATCCATCGTCGAAAAGGAGACGCGCCTGCCGGCGGAGCGCGCGCGCGTGGCCGGTGTATATATCAATCGCCTGCGCAAGAACATGATGCTGCAGTCCGATCCGACCGTGATTTATGCGATCACCAAAGGCATGGGCAAGATCGACCGGGTGCTGTACGAGCATCTGGAAGTTGATTCGCCTTTCAACACCTATCGCAATACAGGACTGCCCCCGACACCGATCTGCGCGCCGGGCCGTGCCTCGATCGAAGCGGCTCTGAACCCCGAATCGCATGACTATGTGTATTTTGTCGCAGACGGTCAGGGCGGGCATATATTCGCCAAAACCATGGCCGAGCAGGAAGCCAACGTAGCCAAATACCGTGCCTTCCAGCGGGCTGAACGCGCCGCCCAGGCGGCTGGTCAGGTTTCGCCCAAGGAAGCTGTGGAAACACCGGTTCAGAAGCCCTGAAAGGCGCTTGTAACCGCGTTTTAGAGCGTATACGGTTTGAGTGAACCATAATCATTTTTTAGGGGCAAAAGCGCCATGAAATTGTCGATCAGCCGTGCAGATTTAATGCGGGCACTTTCACACGTCCAAAGCGTTGTGGAACGGCGTAACACCATCCCCATCCTGTCCAACGTCCGCCTGCAGGCCCGCGAAGGCGCTCTGTCGCTTTCGGCCACCGACATGGACCTGGAAATCAATGAAACCGTACCCGCGCAGGTGACGACCGTCGGTTCCACCACCGCACCGGCGCATACCCTGCACGACATCGTGCGCAAACTGCCTGACGGCGGCACCGTTGAAATGTCGCTGGAAGGTTCCGGCGCCATGATGACCGTAAAATCGGGTCGCTCGGTTTTCAAACTGTCTTGTCTGCCGGTTTCGGATTTCCCTGAACTGGGCAAAGGCGACATGGATATCAACTTCTCGGTCCCGGCCGCATCCATGCGCGATCTGATCGACAAATCGCGCTTCGCAATGTCGGCCGATGAAACCCGTTATTACCTCAACGGCATCTACGTTCACGCGGCCCAGCACAACGGCGTCAGCGTTCTGCGTGCGGTTGCGACCGACGGTCACCGCCTGGCGCGATTCCAGATGCCGCTGCCCGAGGGCGCTGCAAAAATGCCGGGTGTCATCATCCCGCGCAAAACCGTAGGCGAACTGCGCAAGTTGCTTGAAGAGGCCGCCGACAACGTCAAGGTCAGCCTGTCTGACAACAAGGTACGTTTTTCGGTCGACCATATCGAAATGACATCCAAGCTGATCGACGGCACGTTCCCGGATTACGAGAAAGTCATCCCGAACGATAACAACAAGGTCATCGAGGTCGATTCCAAGGCCTTTTCGCAGGCCATCGACCGTGTGTCGACCATTTCGAGCGAGAAGACCCGCGCCGTTAAAATCACGATCAACGGCAAGGGGATGACCCTGTCGGCCCAGTCTCCGGATTCAGGTTCGGCCACGGAAGAGATCGAAATCAACAACGACAACGTTGCGCTGGAGATCGGTTTTAATTCCCGTTATCTGCTGGATATCACCCAGCAGATCGATTCGGACGGATGCCGTATGGTGCTGGCCGATGGTACGGGGCCCACGATCATTCAGGATTCATCCGATGAAAGTGCACTTTACGTGCTCATGCCCCTCCGTGTCTAAACGCGCTTCGCGCTAGGGGCGCGTCGGAGAATCGGTATAGAGTTTGTCATCACCAGTCAGCGCCGAGGTTTTTCCCTCGGCGCTTTTTTTTAGTTAAGGCGCATGACGGCAAAGGTCAGCCATGTGGCAAAGGATACCCAGGCCAGATAGGGAATCATCAGCCAAGTGACCATGCGGTCAAAGCTGTACGCCCTGATCATGGTAACGGCACTCAGGATGACGATGGCTAGCAGCATCAAAAATGCAGCCTGAAAATTCGCCATGCCAAAAAAGACGAACGACCAGGCGTAGTTGATGGCCAGCTGTGTCAGGAAAAGCCCGAGCGTGATGCGCGCGGGTTTCAATGCGCGGGCCAGCCACAGGCGCCAGAGGACGACACCCAGCATGGCGTAAAGCACGATCCATACGGGGGCGAAAACCCAGTCGGGCGGGTTCAGCGTGGATTTTTCAATGTCGCGATACCACGTCGTAACGGCCTGTTGTGTCACGAAATAAGATGTCAGCCACGACAAAATCTGTAGGATAAGAACAGTGGCGCCGAGGTATACATACCGGATCATGCATTAACCTTTTCGTTGCTTCATGAAGGCCTTGCGGGGGCCAAAACAATAAAACCGTAATGGAAATAAAGTATGTCGTTTGTCCGTTCCCTTCAACTGCACGCGTTTCGGAATTACCGCGACATGTCGGTCAGCGACCTGAAGCCCGGTTTCGTGGTCCTCACGGGGGCAAACGGCGTGGGGAAGACCAATATTCTCGAGGCGGTCAGCCTGTTAAGCCCCGGCCGTGGTCTGCGCAGCGCTAAAATGGGCGATTTACGCAACCGCGCCCTGCCGGACGGCGTGCCCTGGTCCATCGCATCCACCGTCGAAACGGCTGTAGGTGAGGTTAAAATCGGTACAGGCAGCCGTGAAGAACGCCGCATCGCCCGGGTCAATGGTGTGGATCTGAAGGCGCAGGCGGATCTGGCGGAATACGTCACCTGTGTCTGGCTGACCCCGCAGATGGACGGGCTTTTCCTGAATGCCGCATCGGACCGACGTCGGTTTTTCGACCGGCTTGTCTATGCCTTTGACCCTGCGCATGCGGGCCGCGTGACGCGATATGAAAGCGTGATGAGCCAGCGGTCAAAACTGCTCAAGCTTGCGCGCGAAGATGGTGTGGCGGCGGATAGTGTATGGCTGTCATCGCTTGAGGCCACGATGGCCGAGACAGGCGTCGCTATTGCGGCGGCACGAACGCAGACACTGCAATCGTTAAGCGCGCATCTGGCAAAAATCCTTAAAGACACGGCCTTTCCGGTATCGCATCTGGCATTGACGGGCGGGATCGAGGAGGCGCTGGACACGGCGCCGGCGCTGGAAGTCGAAGACCGTATGCGCGACCGCCTGGCGGATGCGCGTAAATATGACGGTGAAAATGGCGGGGCCAGTGTGGGGCCGCACCGCACTGACCTGCAGGTGTCGTATGCGGACCGCAACATGCCGGCGGCCCAATGTTCGACGGGTGAGCAAAAGGCATTGCTGACCGGGATTGTTCTGGCGCATGCGGTGCGTACTGCGGAAATACGCGATGCCGCCCCTATTCTCTTGCTGGACGAGGTTGCCGCGCATCTGGATGAAAGGCGCCGTGGCAGCTTGTTTGGCATTCTTCACGACCTGCGGGCGCAGGTGTTTCTGACGGGCACCGATCATTACGTTTTCGCCGGCCTGCCATCGGCCCGTCACCTTATGGTGGCGTCCGACATGGTGCGGGAAGCGGCCTGAGACGCATCCGTTTTCGGAGGCTTTCCCGGTCGTTTCGGCCTGCTTTTAATCGTCCTGAAAAAACAAGTAATATCAGTAGTTTAAAACCCATGTTCCGGGGTGTTTTCCCTTGGTTATGGGCCGCGATTCTGGTAGGTTTTATCCTTCAAATCCCTGCGAGAAAATAATGGCTGAAAATACCGTGAAAAAGACCTCCGATCCCCAAGTGGACCAAAGCGATTACGGCTCCGATTCCATCAAAGTTCTGAAAGGTCTGGATGCGGTGCGCAAGCGTCCCGGCATGTATATCGGTGATACCGATGACGGCTCGGGCCTGCATCACATGGTTTATGAAGTCATCGACAACGCGATCGATGAAAGCCTTGCCGGTCATTGCGACGAAATTTATATCTCCCTCAATGCCGATGGTTCGGTCACGGTGCGCGACAATGGCCGCGGTATTCCTGTCGACATCCATAAAGAAGAGGGTGTCTCCGCGGCCGAGGTCATCATGACCCAGCTGCATGCCGGCGGTAAGTTCGATCAGAATTCCTACAAGGTTTCGGGCGGTCTGCACGGCGTGGGCGTTTCCGTTGTCAACGCGCTGTCCGAGTGGCTGGACCTGCGCATCCGCCGTCAGGGCAAAGAATGGTATATGCGTTTCCGCCACGGCGATGCCGAGGCGCCGCTGGCCCCCGTTGCCGACTGGGATGGCCGCAATGGCACTGAAGTGACTTTCCTGCCGTCGCCCAAAACATTCACCAAAACGGAATTCGACTTTTCCACGCTTGAAGACCGCTTCCGCGAACTGGCGTTCCTGAATTCCGGCGTCAATATCCTGTTCGTTGACCAGCGCACGGAAGAAAAGAAGGAAGTCCGCTTTAATTTTGAGGGCGGTATCGAAAGCTTCGTCGAGTATCTCGACCGTTCGAAGGCGCCGCTGTTCAAGCCGGGCATTTCCATGAAGGGGCAGGACGGCGGCATCGGTGTCGAAGTCGCCATGGAATGGACGGACAGCTATCACGAAACCACGCTGTGCTTTACCAACAACATCCCGCAGCGCGACGGCGGCACGCACCTTGCGGGTTTCCGCGCCGCGCTGACACGCTGCATCAACAAGTACGCCAATGATTCCGGTCTTCTGAAGAAAGAGAAGGTCGACCTGACAGGCGAGGATATGCGCGAAGGTCTTACCTGCATCATTTCGGTGAAGGTGCCTGATCCCAAATTCTCGTCGCAGACGAAAGACAAGCTGGTGTCGTCAGAAGTACGCCCAGTGGTCGAAAATGTCGTCAACGAACGTCTGACGACATGGTTTGAAGAAAACCCGCAGGAAGCTAAAAAAATCGTCGGTAAAATCGTCGAGGCCGCCACCGCCCGTGAAGCTGCGCGCAAGGCGCGGGACCTGACACGCCGCAAGGGGCTGCTTGATGTGTCCTCGCTGCCCGGAAAACTTGCCGACTGCCAGGAGCGTGACCCGTCCAAATCTGAAATTTTCATCGTCGAGGGTGACTCGGCGGGTGGTTCGGCCAAACAGGCGCGTGACCGTAAAAACCAGGCCATCCTGCCTCTGCGCGGCAAAATCCTGAACGTGGAACGCGCGCGGTTCGACCGGATGCTGAACTCCGCCGAAATCGGCACGCTGATCACGGCGCTGGGCACAGGCATCGGGCGCGACGAATTCGACGTCGAGAAAACGCGTTATCACAAAATCGTCATCATGACCGACGCCGACGTCGACGGCAGTCATATCCGTACGCTTTTGCTGACCTTCTTCTTCCGTCAGATGCCGCAGGTGATTGAGCGTGGTTATCTCTACATCGCGCAGCCGCCCCTTTATAAGGTCAAGCGCGGCAACAGCTCGGAGCTTTACCTGAAGGACGACCGGGCAATGGAAGATTACCTGATCCGTATGATGCTGGATGACGGGGCGCTGGTTGCTGACGGCGAACGCGCACATACAAAGATGTTCGAACAGATTATCGAGGAATGCCGCAAACTGTCCGGCGCCGTCCATACGCTGGCGCGCAAGACCGGCAACCAGGACATTATCGAACAGGCGGCGATTGCCGGGTGTTTCGCGCCCGAAATATCGTCTGACGAGAAGCTGGGCGTTGCCGCAGGCAAGGCGCTTGCCGATCGTCTGAATGCTGTGGCCAGTGACCGCGGCAAATGGGCCGTCATGTATACGCCGGTCGGCGGTTTCGTTGCGACCTGCACCACGCGTGGCGTCACGCATACCAACCGTATCACGGCCGAACAACAACGTTCGACCGAGGCCGTGCGTCTGCATTCCAAGCAGGAATTCCTGGCCGAACTGTTTAACCAGCCCGTTGTCCTTCAGGTGAAGGACAAGGACCATGGCAAGTATACCGGCCCTGCGGGGTTGCTGGCCGGTGTGTTTGAAGTGGGCCGCAAGGGCCTGCAGATGCAACGTTATAAAGGTCTTGGTGAGATGAACCCAGAGCAGCTGTGGGAAACCACGCTGGACCCCAGCGTACGCACCTTGCTCAAAGTCAGTGTCAAGGACGCGGAGAAAGCGTCCGAGATCTTCTCTACCCTGATGGGCGATGTCGTCGAACCCCGCCGCGAATTCATTCAGGACAATGCGCTTAAGGTCAGCAACCTCGACGTTTGATCTGATTTTTTTAGGATAAAAAAACCCGGCTCTGACAGGCCGGGTTTTTATTATGCGATGTGTTGGTTATCGCTTGAAGGGCGTCGTGTTCTGGATAGGCGCATTGCCCGGTTTGACGGTACGGGAATCGCCGCCGCTGGCAGCGCCGACCTGCAGCTCCGGTGTGCCGAACAGACCGGCAGCCAACGTGTCAGCCGCGCTTTTAAGAATGGATTTCACAGCATCGGTCAGGTTTTCCGGCATCATGGTCAGGCCACCTTTTGCCTTTTGTTCGACCGCCTGCATGGAGTCAAAGCGTTCGACCGGCACGTTCTGAATATCGTCACGTACTTTTGGCTGTTTGCCACCGCCACCGGAGGCCGAGCCTTTGCCTTCTTCTTCCTCTTCACCGTCCTTGGCATCATCCGCCTTGGCGGCTGCTGCTGCCGCTTCTTCCTCTTTCTTCTTGGTGAAGAAATCCATCGGATTTGCGGGCGCTTTGGGACCGGACGCAGGGATGGAAGCAGCATCGCCCGCGACCTGCGCCGGGGTCATGTCCATATTGCCGGACAGGGACTGAACGCCAATGATGGCAAGTGCACCGTCGCGCAGCGGTTCGCCGGATTTTCCGCGCATCCGGATCGCCTGCGTCATGGCGGCGATTTCAGGACTGGTCAGAACAGCGGGCGCGCCCTTGGCGGCGGTCCAGTCCTTGTTCATCAGGCGGTCGCGCAGGGCGCTGATGTCTTTGAGGTGTTTGAGTACGAATTCGTCCGTTTTGGGCAGGCCGATGAAACGCTGAACGCGCATGACCTGTGCGGTTCCGGGATTTGCGTAAAAAATTCTAACGACGTTAAACGTCATCATGAAGGCGAGAACCGCTTCGCCCTCTTTAAAGCCGCGCAGGTCGTCGAAGGTGGCGCGCTGGCGGAAGTCAGCCTGCGCCGTGGTGTTGCCGTAGTAGGTGTTGGATGCCGATTGACCCGTGCCGCCCAGATTCCAGCCGCCGACGACCGAGACAAGGGCCTTACCCATGGTACGGTCAAAGAAGTCTTGTGTACCCATCGGATCTTCGATCTTGCCGAAGATCTTGATGTTACAGTTACCGGTGATGGATTTTGCTTCTTCCTTCACGCGTTTTTCAAGCGCGGCCAAATCCTGTGCGGCGTAGACAAGGCAGAAGCCAAGCGAACGGGCCTGTGCGGCCATGACGCCCATGCCGGACGTGGTGTAGTAGCCCACTTCGTCAAACACCGTGATAAACGGCGTGGAGGAGCGAGTTGGTTTGTTTTCGATGACGGTATTGGCTTCGCCTTCGACGGTGGCGCCGAGGGTCGAGCCCATCATGCCCTTGATCGTGGCAGCGACGATTTTACCAAGGTTAGCCGCTTCGTCCGGCGATTTTTCAAGCGCGGGGATGAGGGTGATCAGAACGCGGCGGTTCAGGACGACGTCGATCATATCGATGTCGGCGTTTCGCGCCTCGAAGATGTAACCGTAATCGTTCCCGAGTGATTGCAGCGCGCGGGTGAACTGCATGGTCAGGTAGCCGTGCTGCTGCTTGACAACGTTGGTGTCGACCATGGGCTGGTCCGGACCGAGCGGCTTTTCCATGCCATTGTCATCAAAGGCCGCGTCCACATAGCCGGGCAGGGTGTCGAGATAGCCGCGCAGACCTTCGCGGATGCGCGTGGGCAGTGCTGCGTCACGGCTGAGCTTCACCACTTCTGGGAAGTTCATCACCGTGCGGATGGTGTTGATGTTCAGGGGCAGGTCCTGATGGTCGCGCTTCCAGGTCAGGGCGGGCATGATCGCGGACATAAGCGAAATGGCGCGTTCTTTCCACATCGCGTTGTCGCCGCCGGCCTCCGGCATCAGCGAGACCAGCATCTGGGTCAGGTAGGAAGCCGAACCGGATGAAAACGGGTTCAGCGTATTGGATGGCGCCGGATCGTCGGAGTTTCCGGTCATGTAGTTGAGGACCATCATGTCGTCGTCCCGACCAAAGCGGCGGACGAGGGCACTCAAGGACGACCACAGATCGGTATCGGCCTTACCGTCGATATAGACGAAACCCGAACCCCAGGTCATGGCGTTGGTGACGATGGATTTCAGACCTTCGGTTTTACCGGCGCCGGTGGTGCCGAGGTAGAGAATGTGGGTCCGGACGTCGTCGTTGTTAAACCAGATTTCCTCGTTGTCGTATTGCTGCGAGTTCCCCATATACATGATGCCGCGCGCCTTGCCATTGCGCTCGTTACCGTCCTTATACTTGGACCAGGCCGGCATTTTATAGGACAGGGTGCGGTTGGCTTTTTTGAGGAACCAGAAATAAAGAAGACTGATAACCAGAATGATATCGGCAAAGAAAACGCCTGGGCGCGCAATGATGATCGTGGCACCGAAGGTGAAGAAAATGGCGGCGGCGTAATCGGAATTGACGAAGAATTCATAAAGGCGCGTACCCAGCGGGCGCGTGTCCCGCAGGATATGCATCAACTTCATGTCATATCGTTTTTGCCAAATTGCCATCTTATATCACTCGTAAGAAAGGATTATTTACCGGTCGTATCGCCCGATTGCTGTTGTAAAAAATCATCGGCCGAAAGCGGCACGCCCGTCGGCGCTGCGTTTGTCGTCGGACGCTGTCTTAAAAATTCCGGCACCTCGGCCTGGTCGCCTTCCTCGATTTCCGCGTCAGCCTTGACAGCGGCGCGGGGCGCTTCAAACGACACGAATGGCGACAGGACCAGACGCATGATGAACGGGGTGAGGTTGATGGACCAGAGCAGGAACCAGACCATCACGAAGTAGGTGAAGACGCGGCCGGCGCAGGCCCAGCGGGAATCGCATGATCCGGCAGCGCCGGCGCTGCGGCTGCCACGGGACAGGGCGCGGGTGGCGATGTTCATGGCACGGATGCCCGCCTCGCGGTTGCGATAGACGGCAATGGTTTCGGCCTTGGCGTGACCGTGTTTTTTCAGGACGTACAGACCGCCCTTATCCGCTTCAAGACGGATAACGGATGCCTGCGCCTCGGCAAGGTCCATTACCCAGAGGGCCGGGGTTTCCGCATCAGGAAGGTTGAGGACAAAACGGCCATCGGCGATTTTGGCGGTGGGGCGGGAAGACATTGAAGGATTCTCCTTATGCGGCTTGTGAGCTCAGAATGCTGTTTTTCTTTTTACGCGAGCGCGGCCCGCCCTCGAGTTCAGGGATGGGACGGGCCAGAATCGGGTTTTTCAGGTGTTCCTGCAGGCCGTCAATCGCATCGGCAATACGCGGGCGCGGGATGGGACGGTTGATCTGTTTTTCTGCGCGGTAATGCGATGCGCAGCCAATCGCCTCGGTATGGAAGGCCTGGCGGCCGAGATTGTTCAGCGGATACCACAGGCCGCGGTTGTGGGCGCGTAGCCATACGAATTGTGCGGGTGCCAGAACGCCGCCGTCTTCACGTGCCGTGTTCAGGGCGCGCATCATGGCTGTGGTGATGTACGCGTGACGGTTGCAGTTGTTCAGCACCCTGTCGGAGATTTTCTTGTCGCGCAGAATTTTACGCGCTTCGCGCAGCAGGCCGCGGTCGCGTGAGAGCTTCAGGCCGCTTTTATGATCCCAGCAGCAGGCGAGGCGGCCCAGCATGTCGTCGGAGTCCAGGCGCTTGCGGGCTGCCTTGAGGCAGAATGCGGCCAGAAGGATCTGCAGTTCCGGTGCCAGAGACATGGCGCCTTTCCAGCGCGGCCCCAACTGTCTTGCGAAGGCCTCTTCCGTGGCGGGGATGTCCAATTGGCCGTTGATGAAGGGGATTTCGTTGTAAGCAATCCATTCTTCCGGATTTAACGATTCCGCGAATATGGGCAGTTCCGCCGGCACGGGGGCGCCTACAGGGCGGCCCGGCAGTTTGTTCGGGTTGAATTTCAGGAAGGGGCGGATGACCTTGAAGGTCTTAGCCTGGTCGATGATCAGGCTTTCAAGACCCAGCACGCGGTGGAATTTGCTGGTCGGCCCGTTGAAGATGACCCAGACGAAAAGGCAGGCGATGATTCCGACAATGAGCCAGCGTAAAGGATACAGGGCGACATAGGTGACAACCTTGATGTGATCGCCCTGAATCTGGTCCGGGTTGGCGTTTTCGGCAAAGTTGCGCCAGACGCCGAATTCCGTGTCATATTCACGGACGACCATGTTGCCCATTTCGGCATGCAGTTCTTTTGTTTTGGACTGCTGACGCTGCAGCGGGACGGTGATGACGTCCTTGTCGTCGTACCAGAGTTCGGCGATTTTCATCTCAGCCGAGCGTACGGCCAGGATGCCCGCGGAAATCTGCGGTTTGAATCCTATCCAGATCAGATATCCGCCCCCCCAGATTACAGCCAGGAGGAACAGGAACATCAAAAGCCCGTCATCGCCTCTATTGTCAGCCACTTATGGATCGCCCTTATGATCGCTTTCGCGAAGGCCTAGCGGCCTTGATTATTAAGTAAAATACTATTATCAGAATCTGCATTGATTTTAAAAGAAAACTCTTCCAAAACAAAGCATCTTAAAAGGGCTTAAACCCTTGAAAGTGCAGATTTCAACAAGTGCGTTAAAAATGCCGGTATAGCTCAGCGGTAGAGCAGCGGTTTTGTAAACCGAAGGTCGGGAGTTCAATCCTCTCTACCGGCACCATTTCTTCCGATCCTGCCCATGTATGCGGGTTCAATTTTAAAGGACTTTTTAAAGCGCCCTGCGCATGCTGGAAGGTATGTTTTCCAGCCTGAACAAAACCGCAGTTTCGCATAGCGCCGCCTTTTTCGAACAGCTTCTCAACAACAGCCGCAATCTTGTCTTCGTAAAGGACAGGGCGCTTAACATCATCTATGGCAACCAGGCGTTTTTAAATCTGTATCCGCCTGAGTTACGCATATCGGTTATCGGCACGCACTCGGCACGAAACTTCAATTCGGTGGAATATGAAGTTTTCAGCGCAGAAGACCGCAAGGCACTGGAGCAGGGGTTTTCAGAGATCGTGGAAGAAATTACCGATTACAAAGGCCGCGTGCGCACTCTGCAGACGCAGAAAACACGTATCACCGATGAGTACGGAGAAAACTATGTTCTTGGTGTCTCCGTCGATATCACGCTGCAGTCTGCACGGGAACGTGCGCTGGCGGCCAGCAACCCTGCGCTCGAGAATTTTGCGGCCGTGGCCGCGCACGATCTGCGGTCGCCGCTTGCGTCACTGGCATCATCCCTGGATCTGATCGGCAGCGATGAGCATAGCCAATTGAGCGCGGTGGCACGTAAGCACATCGCCCTGATGAGCACCTGCGTTGACGGGCTGATCGAACAGATCAGCGTTTTGTTATCAGCGAATAAGATCAATCAGGAGACCAAAGATTTTCGCAGTGAATGCGATCTCTCCATTCTGTTTGAAGAGGTGCGTTTCGGACTGTCCGCGCGCATTCAGTCGGAAAAAGCGAAGGTACTTTCATCCGCCTTGCCGGTACTGAGTGTCAATAAGCCGATGTTTCGGCAGCTGATTCACAACCTGATCGAAAACAGCCTGAAATACAGGTCGGAATCGAGTCCTGTTATCATTCTGCGCTATGTGCAGGAGAATGCCCTGCACATGTTTTCGATTGAAGATAATGGCAGGGGTGTTGAGCCGGCCTGGCGCGAAAAAGTTTTTGGTATGTATGCACAGACGGATGCCAGAAACGAAGGCTATGGCATCGGCCTTTCCCTGTGCCGGCGTATTGTTGAAATGCATGGAGGGGAATTATGGCTGGACGAGACGTTTACCCCCGGGTGCCGGATCTCTTTCTCACTGCCGGTCTGAACGCAGGTTATCCGTGCGCTTTTTCAAGATCAGTATGTAGAGAAAAACGAACAGAAACAGGAATGTTTCCTGCGTTTCACTGGTGTGTGGAATAAGGCTTAAATCGTAGGCCTGCCTGCCCAGACGGCTTATAATCAAAAGCAAAACATAGCAGAATGCAGCAATGCATAGTGTGGTGGGCGGATAGATCAGCGCAAAGCGCCGTGTCAGATAACGCTTCATGGCCGGCATAAGTGCCACAACATGGATCAGTATCCCGGCGCAGATTACGCTGATTTCCAGTATGCGGCGCGGTATCTGGTTCAGATAACGCGATGTGTTGTGCAGGTTGGTTTCATGTTGCTGGTTCAGAGTCTTCCAGTAGTCGGGTGTGGTCCATTTAAACCACCATTGCCCCCAACTGACCTCTTCACCGAAAACAACAAAACAACATATGGCGGCAATCAGCAGCCAGGCTGAAAACCATTTGTACTGCTGACGCGGCAACGTACGCCACGCGCGAAAGGCAATGATGCTGGACGCCAAAAGAAACGCCGCCTGCAGCAATTCGACGACACCGTTTTCATCCATGAAGAGTTCGTTGGTCTTATAAGATGCTGTGGAAATGGGGATGATCGCCAGCATGAAGGCCAGCACCCGCGCGGTGGTGGCCAGCGCCGGATCTGGAACGCTCAGCGCTGGGCGGGCCCGCCAGAACGCCCAGCCCAGCCCCGACAAGACGAGCACGGCAAACGGCACGCTGCCCTTCGTCGCCATGGAGTGGATCGACGGCGCTCGGACGTTCCTCAGTTCCGTCGCCGAGGAAGAGCTCGACCTCGACGCGAGGCTCCGCCGATTTCTCGAGGTCACCGCAGCGATTTCGCACGCCCATGGCCGCGGGGTGATTCATCGCGACCTGAAGCCGGAGAACATCTTTCTGGCCGAAGCGCGGCGGCCGGATATGCCGTTTATGGTGAAGATCCTCGACTTCGGGATCGCAGAGCTCGGGGCGCCGCAGCTGCGCGCGCGGGCGGACGGAGCGGACGTCCGCATGGTCTATTCCACGCTCGACGCGCTGGAAATCGCCCGCGCCAATCCCGACCGCGAAGTCGTGTTCCTGGCCATCGGCTTTGAAACGACGACGCCGCCGACGGCCATGGCGATCGAAACCGCGCGGACCGAGGGACTGACGAACTTCTCCGTGTTCGTGAACCACGTCCTGACCCCCGCCGCGATCCGGCATATCCTGGACGCCCCGGAAATCGATCCGGAACAGGCGGTGCGACTGGACGGGTTCCTCGGCCCCAGCCATGTCAGCTCGGTGATCGGTTCGCGCCCCTATGAATTTCTCGCGCGGACATATGGAAAGCCGGTCGTCATCGCCGGTTTCGAACCGCTGGACGTGATGCAATCGACGCTGATGCTGATCCGCCAGGTCAATGAGGGGCGCGTCGACGTCGAAAATGAATATAGCCGCGTCGTCACCCGCGAAGGCAATGTGAAGGCGCAGGCGCTGGTCGACCGCCTGTTCGAAGTCCGCGACGATTTCGAATGGCGGGGTCTGGGCTCCGTGCCTGCCAGCGCCATCCGTCTGCGCGATGAATATGCTGCGTTCGATGCCGAGCGGCGCTTCGCCCTCACCCCCAAGCA
>CALBME010000186.1 GCA_937896295.1 uncultured Micavibrio sp.
AAGACTTCGCCGGTGTGGGCGTTTTTAATCGAAATCGTGTAACCGATGGTTTCACGGGCAGCGGCGGGCAGAATGCCGGCGAAGCTGGCGGCAAGACCGGCAAAACCGGCCAGACCCATTTTCAGCACTTTTCTACGCGTAAAAAATTTTTTCATTCACAAATCTCTTATTCTTGTTGGAACAAGTCGTCTGCCCGAAGCGTTTTAGTTTGTAGTGTGGGTAAGAACTGATTCCCCGTGTTGAGCTTCCTTAAGTTCCGGTTCGAGAATGTCCGTCACTCGGCTTAGGATCTTCTGGGCGTTCCTCTGGGTTGTTAGACCATTTTTGACCAAAGCATCGTACCGGGGTTTGTCCAGACCGTAAATGTCCGGTCCCAATATGAGCTGGCGGCGATCATTAAACCATGCCGTCACGTAGTCAAGATATATCGGCATTTTATTTTCTATAATCACATCCTGAGTCCGGTTAGACCCTACTGAAGTTGTGATTTTCTCGTGATTCCACCCATTTTTGCCACGTAATATGAATTCTGCCAGCGCCTCGGGACGGGCCACGCGCACGCATCCCGACGACTGCGCGCGCATAGATAGGTCGAACAATTCCTTGTGGTTCGTGTCGTGCAGATAGATATCGTACGGGTTCTCCATGATCACGCGGTACCGGCCCAGCGGGTTGCCGTCACCTGACGGGGCGGTGAAGCGCACCTGCATGAGTTCGCGGGGACTCCACTGGCTCCAGTCGACATTCTGCGGGTCGTCGATCACCTGCCCGTCCTTATACAGACGCACATTGTGCTTGCGGATCATCTTGGCCGGATCGCTGAGCAGACCGGGGATGATGTCCTGCTTCTTGATGGTGGACGGCACCGTCCATGTCGGGTTCAGGCGCACGCCCGTGATTTCGGTGCGGAAGGAAATGGTCTGGCGGCGCGGCTGGCCGACGACGACCGGCATGAGCAGAACCGGTTCGCCCCCCTCGTACCCCGTGAGCTGGTAGCGCGCGATCGACACCTCGATCCGGCGGTCTTCACGGTGACGGCGGTGCGGTTCGCGCAGGCGCTGCAGGTTGGCGATGATCTGCGGGCGTTCATCGGCGGCGGTCCGGTTGATGATGTTCAGTGTGACCGGTCCGATCGTACCGTCATCGTCCAGCGCGTATTCCCGCTGGAAGCGGCTGACCGCGCGGACCAGGTTTTCGTCATAGACCTCGCCCATCTCGCCGGGGGTGGCGCCATAGGCGACCATGCGCGCGCGCAGCGCCGGCACCATTGGGCTGGACATGCCGGGTTTGAAGCCGGAGCGATTAAAGTCGATTTTATCCGCGGGCGCCGTCTGGGCGTCGGCCTGCGCCAGCCGCCTCTGAAGGTCGCGGTAAAGAGGGGTGGCGGGCGCAAGCGTGGCCAGATTGTCGGCGATGTTGCCGCTGACCACGCTGGCCAGCGTATTGGCGTCGGCCTTCATACCCATCAGGTCGGATGCATAGGCCCATACATTATAGGTCCAGAAGACTTCCGCCTCCTGCCAGCCGCGCAGGGTTTGGGGCGGGGTCGCCAGCATTGCGCGCATCTGGCCTGCGCCATAGCTTTCGGGGTCGAGGCCATGGGCCCGCGCACCGTCCAGAATATCCGGCACCCTGGCCGCCCGGCCGGTGAATCCGCCGTCTTCTTCGGTCCACAGACGCAAATGGCCGCGGCCTGCGTAAAAGTCGCGCAAGACGTCTTCGGGTTCCTTGGATGATGCGGCAGGCTGGAAAATGGTCTGCGCCTCGACCGGGCTATTGCCGCCAAAGATGACGAGGCAGAGTAACGTGACCGCGCTCAGGGCCGCGATCGCAGGAATAAACCGTTCGAGGCGGGCCAGGCATTTCATCGGCGCTGGCCCATCTGGTATTCACGCGCCCGGTCGATGGCGTTGCGGAAAGTGACCGGCTCGGCCAGTGGCGGCAGCAGGATTTCACCCACGCCCATGCCGCGGACCATGACCGTCCCGTAATCCAGCATCCGGCCCAGAACCGACTGGATGACATGGACGGATTCGATGCGGTCGATGTTCATTTCATCGACGTTGCGGGCGATCACGCCTTCCTTCAGCACCAGACGGTGGGTGGTGATGGCGATTTCGGTGGTCGAGCGGATGATCATCATATGCGCGAACAGGGCCAGCCCCAGCAGCAGGAAGGCAAAGGCAATCAGGCGGACGACCGTGCCGACGTCGCGGACGGCGGCGATGTAACCTCCCTGCATGTCAATGACGGTGGCCCAGGCATCCCACATCGCGCTCATGGGCAGATCGGGAAAACGCGCGGACACCACGCTGTGGACGTTGAAGGCAAGACCGATGCCCAGCACCGCGAGACAGGCCAGCAGGCCGAAGACCAGCCAGAAAAACGCACCGGCCATATAGATCCAGTGAAAGCGTCCGATGACGATCACCTTTTCATTGCCGGTGAGAGATTGTTCGACGTAGCTCAACGTCCCGGTCCCTGTTCGTGGGGGGTTTTTATTCTTTAGTCACCAAGGCTGATGCCAAGGGCGCGGGCGGTATGCGCCATGGCCCCCTTGGTGTCGACCTGCTGATAGGCGGCAATCGCATCGTCGATCGACACATCGACCACGCCGCGATTGGTCCACGATACCATGCGGTCGAACTTGCCGGCCGCGATCAGGTCGACGGCATGCACGCCGAAGGCGGATGCGATCAGGCGGTCCTGATAGGTGGGCGGGCAGCCGCGCTGGACGTGGCCCAGCACGGTGACGCGGGTTTCCGAACCGGTCTTCTTGGCAAGTTCGTGGCCGATATACTGGCCGATGCCGCCGTAACGCTGCTGGCCGTCGGCGAAGGTAATCTTCATGTCTTCGCCGCTGGCGGATTTGACCGCCTCGGACACGATGACCAGCGCGAAGTTGCGGCCGCCGTCCTTGACCTGTTTGATCTTGGCCGCGACCTTGTCGAGGTTGTAGGGAATTTCCGGGATCAGGATGACGTCGGCGCCACCGGCAATACCGGCGCACAGTGCGATGTGACCGGCGTCGCGGCCCATCACTTCCAGGATCATGACGCGGTCGTGGCTTGCGGCGGTCGGCTGCAGGCGGTCCAGCGCCTCCGTCGCGACGGCGACGGCGGTGTCGAATCCGACGGACACTTCGGTTTTGCCAAGGTCGTTATCGATGGTCTTGGGCACGCCCACCATCTTGAAGCCGCCCTGTTTTGCGAGTTTCTTGAGAATGGCGAACGATCCGTCGCCCCCAATGCCGATCACGGCCTCAAGGCCCAGCGCGTTAATGCCGGCGATGATGTCGCCCGAGAGGTCCTTGGTCGTGCCGTCCGGCATCGGGAAGGCAAACGGATTGCCCTTGTTGGTTGTGCCCAGAACGGTGCCGCCCTGGCGCATCATGTTGTAATCCGCGTCGGCGGGGGTGAGGATGCGCACCTGCGGCGGGTTGCTGATCAGGCCATGGGTCCCGTCAAGGATGCCCACCATCTCGTAACCCAGGATATGTGCGCGGTGCGTGGCGGCGCGGATGACGGCGTTAAGGCCGGCGCAATCGCCACCGCTGGTCAGAATTCCAATTCGTCTTTTGGTCATGGGTATTGTTGTACCAAGGGCGCGCGCATTTAACAGACGCGGCAAACCAACAATTCACAGGCAATTCCGCCGCCGGGCGGCAAATCTTTCCGCCCTTTTGCCGGCCCCAACAAAAAACTTAAAGATTATGGCGGGTTATGATACAAAGAGGGCCCATTTTACGGTTCAAAGGGCAGTGACGATTCATGGATGAAGCCTCCATTCAAATGAAGGAAAAGCTCGAAGAGCTGCGGACCGAGCACCGCGACCTCGACGCCGTTATCAGCCAGCTTTCCAACGCCCAGCCGGTCGATCTTTTCCAGCTCCAGCGCCTGAAAAAGCGCAAACTCGCGCTCAAGGACATGATCAACAAGCTTGAAAGCGGGCTGCTGCCCGACATTATCGCCTGATGGCCCGGAAATCTGCCTCCAAACCCGCCTCCACGCCCGTCGTCGGCATCATCATGGGGTCCCAGTCGGACTGGGAGACGATGAAAAACGCGGCCGACCATCTCGATCTGTTCGACATACCGTATGAAACCGCCATCGTCTCGGCCCATCGCACGCCGGACCGGCTGGTCGAATACGCCAAAACCGCTAAAAAGCGCGGGCTTCGCATCATCATTGCGGGCGCCGGGGGTGCTGCGCACCTGCCGGGCATGGCCGCGTCGATGACGCCCCTGCCCGTGCTGGGCGTGCCGGTCCAGTCCAAGGCGCTGAAAGGTCTCGATTCGCTGCTGTCCATCGCGCAGATGCCTGCAGGCATTCCGGTCGGCACGCTTGCGATTGGCGAGGCCGGGGCCAAAAACGCCGGCCTTCTGGCCGCCGCCATCCTCGCCACCACGGACGCGGGACTGGCCAAAAAGCTTGATTCCTTCAGGGACAAGCAAACCAAATCGGTCGCCAAAACCCCGCAATAGCTGTTAAACTCGGCCCTGCATGTTCCTCGGGATTATCGCCAGGGCTGAAGAGGCCACCGCATGGGTCGGACGCTATTGCGATCTGGAACGCGCCGCGCGCCTGCGGAATTACGCACTGGTCATCGGCACGGCAGGCTGGGCCGGGCGCTGGGTTCTGGTCGGCTTCCTCGCCACCGATTTCGTTGCCACGGAAACAGCCGCCGTCGAAACACTGACCCAGGCCGCGCAGGGCGGCGGGGCGCAAAAAACCGCCTTTTATATCGGCGCCATCCTGCTGTGCATGGCTATCAAATGGGCTGGATGGACCTATGGCGGGGTCGGTTACGTCCATCACCGCCGCACCGTCCGCGCAGCCCTGTCAGGCCACAATCCTCTTGTTTCGGGCCGTGCGCCCGTCTAACAACCTCATCATGACAGCGAAAATCATCGGCATGCTCGGCGGCGGGCAACTTGGGCGCATGTCCGCACAGGCGGGCGAAAAACTAGGGCTTCAGACCCACGTCTATTGTCCTGAAACCGATTCGCCGGCCAGCCAGGTGGCGGCGGTCACCACCAATGCCGCGTATGAAGACCGCAATGCCCTCGCCCGCTTCGCCGCCAGTGTCGACGCGATCACTTACGAATTTGAAAACATCCCGGTAGAGACGGTGCGGTTTCTTGAAACCCTTAAGCCCGTTCATCCGTCCTCGCAGGTACTGGCCATCGCGCAGGAACGCCTTGCCGAGAAAACGGCGCTGAACGATTTCGGCATTCCGACCACGCGTTTTGCCCCCGCCCATAGCGGCGCAGATGTTAAAGCAGTGATGGAGCAATGGGGCGTAACTACCTGTATCATTAAAACAACACGCTTTGGATATGACGGAAAAGGCCAGACCTTCGTGCGCGGCGCGGACGAGGCCGAGCGCGCCTTCGCGTCCCTCAAAGCCGACATTGTCATCGTCGAAGAACCAGTTGATTTCGATTGTGAAATTTCAGTTATCGTCGCCCGCGACCAGATGGGGAATGTCGGCGCGTTCACACCCGGCGTCAACGTGCACCAGAACCACATTTTAAAAACCACAACCGTACCCGCCCCGCTGGCCCCAGCCCTGCTGTCGCAGGCCGAGAACATGGCGCGGCGGCTGGCGGAAAAGATCAAACTGGTCGGCGTCCTGGGGGTCGAGATGTTCGTCACCCGCGACGGACGAATTCTGGCCAATGAGATCGCCCCGCGCCCGCATAATTCCGGCCACTGGACCATCGACGCCTGCGACCACTCGCAGTTTGAACAGCATATGCGCGCGGTCGCGGGGATGGCGCTGGGGTCGTTCGACCGTCATCACAACGCGGTGATGACCAATCTTCTGGGGGATGAGATTTTTCCCCCGCGCTCGCTCGCGCCGGTGCCGCCCGCCTATTTCACCGATTACGGCAAGGCAGATGCCAAGCCGGGGCGCAAGATGGGCCATCTCACCGTTTTGTCGGAATTATCTGATCCGAAATGAAAAAAGGCCGCTGATCAGCGGCCTTTATATTAAGCGGGCGCGGTCCCTGATTTTGGGGATGCGGCCTGCGTCCGGGGCGGAAGCGCCGGCACGCCTTCGGGCCCCCAGCATGCTTCCGGCGCGATGGCGCGGAAAAATCCAAGACCGCTTTGCAGTTCGCGGCGCAGACCGGCGTCGATATCGGTGCGTTCCAGAAGATGCATCATGGCGCGACCATGCAGCTGCACATGTGTGTGACCATGCACGTCGCCGCTGACATAGAAATTGATGTAATCGGCGCGGGCATTTTCGAAATAACGGTGTTCGTCCCTTTCCACGACATGCCCATGCGCGCCATAAGGCTTGCCGGCCATCAGCTCTTCATACGCGGCGTCGGCATCGGCATTGGTTTTGACATGCCTGTATTCGGGTTTGCGGATGACGCCGTCCCATTGCTTGACCAGTGTCGGTTCGACCGTTGAAGGCTCCATCAATAAACGCGCATGCATATTCGTTTCTCCTGTCAGGGCGTTTACATATATACATTTCACCCCCTGCGCGCAAATGGCAGGATTGTTGCGGCGCATGAAGGACTTAGAAAATACCCGAGGCCTGCCCAAATTTGCGATATTGCGATTGACGAACCCGTCCGCGGTTTTCTATTTCTATAATTAAATACAACCATATGCAGGGTGTTACGTGACCGACAAAATTGTCTCTCTCGCAACAGCGCGCGACGCCATGCGCCGGGCCAACAGATCACCGGCACTTCCCGCCGCGAAACCCACCATCTTCGATCCCGACCCGGCGGAAGACGCCCTGCCCGCCATCGTGCCGGTGCACCTGGCGACCGACCGGCTTCTTCAATATGCGCGCGAGGGCGATGCGCTGATGTTCCGCGGGTTCGGCCCCGCCCTTTACAATCAGGACCGGGTGCCGGGGTTCGAGCGGCTGGAAGGCGTGCGCATGCTGCGCGGCCGCCCCATCACGCTGTTCATGCAGGCGGTTTACGACGACGACCTGCACCGCGCCTTTGTCCTGATGCAGAAAATGGGACCGCAGATCCGCGCCCACATGAACACGCCCGGTTTCTTTTTCTTCCAGGGGTCCGACGACGTATGTTTTGCCACCCCCGCGCATCTGGCGCGCACCACGACCATGGCGCATGCGCTGAAGACGGAATTCGGCGCGCGTTTCGATATTCCGGACAGTGAAGGCAAACTGCCGCAACTTTACTGGGCCAGACATGCGCGCGATCCGTATATTTTCCTGTACGGCGAAAAACACCTGAACCTGAACATGGGCGACGGCGGTAATGTCGTGGATGTCGCGCATGAAAAACACCAGGCACCGATATGGGAGGCGATCGATGCTCAGAATCCTGCCGCGACAGGGGGGCTTGGCCGTTGCGCCACCAGCAACATCAACACCCCGCGCCGCGGCGACTGGGAACATTATACGCCGCTGATGATCCAGGCGGTGCAGACATCGTTCACACTGGAAGCGCCGCAGAACGTAACGCCATTTCGCGCCCTGAAAACCACGTGGCAGCTGGCCGCCAGTCCCAACCTGGACTGGTCGCGCCGCGACCGCGACCGCCAGACCGTCATGGATCTGCCTTTGCATTCAACGGTTTCGCGCCTGCTGACGCGTGCGCGCGCATGCGCCATTTAGCCTTGGTTTCATACAAAAACTGGCTTAAATTCCCGTAGTCCAAACAACTTTTACGGATTTTTCAGATCATGTCGCCTGCCCTGCCCAAGAAAAACGCCCCTGTAGCCGCACCCCGCGTCGAAACCGATTCCTTCGGCCCCATCGATGTCCCGTCGGACAAATACTGGGGCGCGCAGACGCAGCGGTCTTTGCAGAATTTCAAGATCGGCGGCGAAACCATGCCCAAGCCCCTGATCCGGGCGTTCGGAATCTTGAAGAAATGCGCCGCGACCGCGAATGCGGAACTCAAGGCGCTGGACCCGAAACTGGCGCAGGCCATCGCGCAGGCGGCAGATGAAGTCATCGACGGCACGCTGGACGGCAACTTCCCGCTGGTGGTGTGGCAGACGGGGTCCGGCACCCAGACCAACATGAACGTCAACGAAGTGATTTCGAACCGCGCCATCGAAATGATGGGCGGCGAAATGGGTTCCAAAAAGCCCGTTCACCCGAACGACCATGTGAATATGGGGCAGTCGTCGAATGACAGCTTCCCGACCGCCATGCACATCGCAGCCGCCGAACAGGTGCATCACGAACTGGTCCCGGCGCTGGAACACCTGCATGCTGCGCTGGACGCCAAGGCCAAAGAATTCATGGATATCGTCAAAATCGGCCGCACCCACCTGCAGGACGCGACGCCGGTGACGCTGGGCCAGGAATTTTCCGGCTACACCACGCAGATCGCCAACGGCATCAAACGCGTAAAAAACTGCATGCCGCATATCCTGCAACTGGCGCAGGGCGGCACCGCCGTCGGCACCGGCATTAACTGCAAGGTCGGTTTCGACAGGCTGTTCGCCAAAAAAGTCGCCGAAAGCACCGGGCTTGATTTCATCACCGCGCCCAACAAGTTCGAGGCGCTGGCCACCCATGATGCACTGGTCGAACTGCACGGCGTGCTTAACACGCTGGCCGTATCGCTGATGAAGATCGCAAACGATATCCGCCTGCTCGGCTCCGGCCCGCGCTGCGGCATCGGTGAAATTTCACTGCCGGAAAACGAACCCGGCTCATCCATCATGCCAGGCAAGGTCAACCCGACCCAGTCGGAGGCGCTGACCATGGTCTGCGCGCAGGTGATGGGCAATCACGTTGCCGTCTCCGTCGGCGGATCGAACGGGCATTTCGAACTGAACGTGTTCAAGCCGGTCATCATCTACAACGTGCTGCAATCCATCCGCCTGATCGCGGACGGCGCGCGCTCGTTCACCGATAACTGCGTCATCGGCATCACCGCCAACCGCCAGCGCATCGACAAGCTGTTGCATGAAAGCCTGATGCTGGTCACCGCGCTCAACCCCCATATCGGCTATGACAACGCCGCCAAAATCGCCAAGAAGGCGCATCATGACGGTACGTCGCTGCTGGATGCCGGCAAGGCGCTGGGGCTTCTCGACGATGCGCAGTTCAAGTCGTGGATCAATCCCGCCGACATGGTCAAACCCCGCGACTGATGAAAAAACGGTCCATCACCCTGAAGGGACACCGGACCAGCATCAGCCTGGAGCCGGAATTCTGGTCTGCGCTGGAAGGTATGGCTGCGGCAAAAGGACTCAGTTTGCAAAAGCTGGTCGAGGACGTGGACGGACATCGCGGAAACGTCAATCTTAGCAGTGCCTTGCGCGTGCACGCACTGAAAGGCGGAAATGCCTAATTTTCGTCACAATTCAAAGCTGTAGCCAGATCTATACACAAAATCTTGTAATTTTATTAGTCACATAATATAAAGCGGCACTTTTGAAAATAAGGAGTCGCCTTTGAATATCGCCAAAACCATTCCCGTTGAAACACTGGATGCACAGCGCGCCTATGGCCTGACGCGTGCCGCCCTGACGGAAGCCTACGACGAACATCTGCGCCGTACCCGCAAGGACAACCCTGAAACCTGCTTCACCCACTATTTCAATTCGGTCAAACAGCGCGAACTGCATCAGCGCCATCACGCCCAGCGCGATACCAATCATGGAAGCGAGAGAAATGAAGGAAATGAAGTGATTGCGGCGCTTGGCGCGCGTATAACGCAAGCCAACCAACAACTCGTAAGGCAACACGGGATATACCGG
>CALBME010000187.1 GCA_937896295.1 uncultured Micavibrio sp.
GTTGTCGAGCCACGCGAACGCACCCATGGCGCGGTAGGTCAGGGTGCCGTTGTTCTGCAGGTTGTCGATGCCCGAGAAATAATCGGGGTTGAGGTTATAGACCTCGCCCCCCTCGACGCTGACGCAGGAACCGAGGAAGCAGACGCCGAACACCTTGTTCAGCCATGATTTGTGAACGTTATACCCGCCCAGTGGGCGGATGGAAAACTTGTCCCATGAACGGCGATTTTCAACCGCCGGGTTGCCGGGGATGATGCCGCAGCCTGCGTAGAAGGTCTGATACCCGCCGCAGTTGATGTCGGTGCCCGTCCATTTATAGCGTTTTGCCTGCTGGCCGCGGTCGTCGACCGCCTTGTTGTCCAGCGTGCGCAGCAGGGTCGCGGTACCCCGCGTCCATGCCGTGGTCTGCAGGCCCTGGCCCATCAGGTTCACGAACTGTTTGTACATCAAAGGCGTCTGGCCCTTACACTGCAGGATCTTGGTGTCGGTACCGTCGCCTGTGTCGGATTCGCCACCCTGCGTCATGCCCGCCATGCCCGCCATAAGGGGGCAGGTATCGACGGTTTTGGCCGAGCGTTTCATCTGGCCGCTGCGTGCCATGTTGGCGTTGACACTGCGGTCCACGCAGTCCATCTGCAGCTGGCCCTGAAGCAGGTCGCGCAGCGCGATGGCTGCGAAGTTGTTCATGTTGACCGTACCGGCGCCGGCACGGAAATTGCGGGTGCCGAGTTCGACCACCGCGTCATTCATACACTGGCCCATGCTGGCAATGTCGGTGGACCATGCGTCCGCCGCCATCGTGCCGTTGGCAAGATAGCGGACGATACGGCTTTGCACCTGCGTCCCGCGCATCTGGCGGCCGGTTTCATCGGCACCGCAGGGCGTGGTGCGGTATTCGGTACGCACCATTTCCTGAGTCGGGGGCGCGGGTGTTTCGATGGCGAAGGCCAGAACGGGCGCGCCGTTCGGAATGGTGGCGGCGGCGCAGCCGCTGGGCAGGGATTGCGACGTGCCGTTTGCCATCACGATGGACGAGCCGTTAAAGACACCGATCTGGTTGCCGGAAACGCGGTTGCGCAGGGCGCTGACGATGGAACCGGCATCGGAACCGATGCCGCGCAGCGCAAATTTGTTGGAGCCGTCACGGGCATCGATCCACGTGATCTGGAGCACGCCCGAACCCGAGGCATTGTTACAGACGAATGATTTGACGGGCACGCCAAGGCCTTGAGAAGAAACCCCGAGCGCAGCCAGATTCAGGCCGTCTGAGCCCATGGCGGCGAACCAGTTGGAACTGGTCACCACGGCGTTCTGGATGGCCAGCGCGACACTGCCAAGGCCGTTGGCGTAGAAAGTGCCTGAGAGCTGGCCCGCATTGGCCGCTTTGTCCGGATCGGTATTATCCGGCAAACATGCAGACAGACCGAGGGTCGAGCAGACCGCGATCGATAACATGATTTTTTTCAAAACGTTAAGCATAGCCAATAACCCCTCCACCCCTTGAAAATGGGGTTCTCCACCCTTGATTGTGGACCGAAATACTTAAAATTTTGTTCAAATTTCCCCGCGGAAGGCAGGATTTTGGAAAATATTAGCGATCCAGAGCCTTGGGAAGGCGGACCTGAACGGTCGTTCCCGCCCCGAGACGTGAATCGATATTCAGTGTACCAGAATGCAGCTCAGTCAGGTCTTTTGTAATGGCCAGCCCCAGGCCCGAGCCTTCATGGCCCCGGGTGAAGGCGTTCGAGACCTGTTCGAACGGCTTGGTCACATCGGCCAGTTTATGGGCCGGAATGCCGATGCCAGTGTCACGCACTTCGAAGACGATATAGGCACCGTCGTCTTCCAGCGTGACATCGACCGCGCCGGAGGCCGGCGTGAACTTAATGGCGTTGGACAGCAGATTCAGCAGGATCTGTTTGAGCGCGCGGCGGTCGGCGCGAATGGTCATATCCTCCACCGGCAGGCGGCAGGTCAGCTTCAGCTTCCCTTCATGGGCGCGCGCCTCCATCATCTGGACCACGGTGCGGATGACCTGGCTGACATTGACGTTTTCAAGGGTCAGTTCGTATTTGCCGGCCTCGATCTTGCTCATATCCAGAATGTCGGTGATGAGATCGAGCAGATGGTGGCCGCTTTCGCGGATGGCGCTGATGTAATCGAGGTATTTTTCGTTGCCCAGCGGGCCCAGCAGCTGTTTTTCGATCAGGTCGGAAAAACCGATGATGGCGTTCAGCGGCGTGCGCAGTTCATGCGACATGTTGGCAAGAAAGCGCGATTTCGATGCATAGGCGGCTTCGGCCTGATCCTTGGCATCGCGCAGGGCGCGTTCATGTTCTTTCTGCGGCGTGATGTCCTGCATGATGCCGTAAAGGGCGATGACTTCGCCTTCGCTGTCCAGTTCGCAGCGGCCTTCGCAGCGAATGGTGCGCACGCGTCCGTCGGGACGGATCGCACGGAAATCCATGTCGTAGTCATTCTGCTGAATGATCGCACGCTGAAACGCCTGAAACAGGCGTCCGAGATCGCGCCTGTGAATGAGCGCGTTGATGGAATCCATCGCGGGTTTGAATTCGTCGGGGCTGACGCCAAAGATGCTGTAGAGTTCGGGCGAGAATTCAATTTCGGATGCGCCCACTTCCCAGCGCCAGTGACCCATATGGGCCAGCGCCTGCGCCTCGGACAGTTGCTGTTCGCGGCGGATGAGTTCGGTTTCCCGCGCCTTGCTTTCGGTGATGTCCTGGCCGAGGCAGTAAAAGACCTGGCCTTCGAGCCGCACGGTCCAGCGGACCTGGCGCACATGACCATCCGCCGTCAGCATGCGGCATTCAAAATTCAGCACCGGCGGCGCGTCGTCGAACTGCGTGACGCCGAAAAATGCGGCACGCACGGCGGCGCGGTCGGAGACGTCAACAAAATCGAGGAATTCCTTGCCGATCATGTCCTGCGCCTCGAAGCCGAGAATGCGGGCAAAGGCCGGATTGAAACGGATGATGCCCCCGTCCGGATAGGTCGAGCACATCATGTCTTCGGTCATGGCCAGGAACTGGCGGATTTCCTCCGCCCGCAGGGTCGCGGACAGGGCGCCGACTTCCGCCGCGACGGATGTAGCGGAAGTGTTTGAATTCACTGAAGCTTTTTTGGCGCGCGGGGTCGACATCGGCCCATACCTTACCGCAAAACGCGGGATTTTTCCAGTTTGTCGTAAAACAGCGCGGACCGGCGCAGCGGGCGAGGTCCGCCCGTGCCTGCTCAGAAGGGCTTGAGTTTAAAACCGCGGTCGCGGCACATGCCCTGCAAAGACTTCACCGACGACACAAGTTTCAGTTCGTCTTCCGAGGGCGCAGGCGCCGGGGAAGGCGTGCCGGCATCATCATCTTCCTGTGCGAGCGACGCCAGATCGATGCCGGAAATCTCGTAGCGCACCTTTTCATCCGGGGTGACCGTGACACGCATGGGCGGCGTTTCAATGACCGTGGTGGCGTCCGGATAAACGGCAACCAGCGTGTTACCATCGGCATAAAAACAGACGTTTGTGTTGACCGTGAGTTTTGCGGCATCCTGATCGACGGACGACGACGGCGCCTGTACAGGCCCCTTGACCGCTGGCAGGGATGCCTGGGCGCTCGTGGCAAATATGCCCGTCAAAAGGGCGGTGCCGGCCGCCATGGATGCCAGTTTCTTATTCATCCGTGAGATCTCCTTATGGAAACCATATACGGAATCCGGGATTTTTTCAAACTTCCGCTATCACGCGGCTTTGTCGCCCTTGGCCGGGGCGGCCGTGTCAGCCGCGGTCTTTTCCGTTTCCGCCAGAGCCGCCAGCTGTTTTTCCAGCCAGTGGATGGTGTAATCACCGGCCAGGAAATCCGGATGGTCGATGATCCACGCATGGAGGGGCAGCGTGGTTTTCACGCCGTCGATCACGGTTTCATGGATGGCGCGGCGGAGTCTTTTCAGCGCCTCTTCCCGGGTGCGGCCATGGACGATCAGCTTGCCGATCATGGAATCGTAATAAGGCGGGATGCGGTAGCCGGTGTAGATGGCCGAGTCCAGACGGACGCCCAGGCCGCCGGCAGCGTGGAACTGCGTGATTTCGCCGGGCGAGGGCATAAACGTCTTCGGATCTTCCGCGTTGATGCGGATTTCAATGGCGTGACCGCGCAGGCGCAAATTGTCCTTGTTGATGAGCAGCGGTTCGCCGGCAGCGATACGGATCTGCTCGGTCACAAGATCGATACCCGTGATCATTTCCGTCACCGGGTGTTCGACCTGAATCCGGGTGTTCATTTCGATGAAATAGAATTCGTTATTTTCGTACAGGAATTCGAACGTGCCTGCACCGCGGTAGCCGAGCTTGCGCACCACATCGGCGGCGAGGCCGCCGATATATTCGCGCTGTTCCGGGGTCAGGACAGGCGACGGGCCTTCCTCAACCACTTTCTGGTGACGGCGCTGGATCGAGCAGTCACGCTCGCCGAGGTGAATCCCCTCGCCCTTGCCGTCGCCGAACACCTGCACTTCGATGTGGCGGGGTTTTTCCAGGTATTTTTCAAGATACATGGAATCGTCGCCGAAATTCGCCTTGGCTTCGCGGCGGGCGGTGGTCCACGCTTCTTCGAATTCGCTTTCCTTGCGGATCACCTTCATGCCCTTGCCGCCGCCGCCGGATACAGCCTTGGTGATGACGGGGTAGCCGATTTTCTTGGCGATCTTCATGCCTTCTTCAAGGCTGTTCACCATGCCGTCCGAACCCGGAACGACGGGCAGGCCGAGTTTCTTGACGGTTTCTTTCGCCACCGCCTTGTCGCCCATGCAGTCGATATGTTCGGGCTTGGGACCGATGAAGGTGAAGCCGTGTTCCTCGACCATGCGGGCGAATTCAGCGTTTTCCGACAGGAAACCGTAACCGGGGTGAATGGCGTCCGCGCCGGTGACAGCGGCGGCGGTGAGGATGGCCGGAATATTGAGATAGGATTCCTTGGCAGGCGGCGGCCCGATGCAGACCGATTCATCGGCCAGGCGCACGGCCATGGCATTGGCATCGGCGGTCGAGTGCACGGCGACGGACTGGATGCCCAGTTCCTTGCAGGCGCGGTGAATACGCAGCGCGATTTCGCCGCGATTGGCGATGAGAACTTTTTTGAACATGTGACCCCTAAAGAGTTCGTTCTTACTCGATGATCATGATGACGTCGCCGAATTCGACCGGACGCGCGTCTTCAATCAGGATTTGCTTGATCACGCCGCCACGTTCGGCCTTGATCGGGTTCATGACCTTCATCGCCTCGATGATGACCAGCGTATCGCCAGCCTTGACCGTCGCGCCTTTGGAGACGAAGGGGGGCTTGCCGGGTTCGGGAGACAGATAGGCCGTGCCGACCATCGGCGAGATGACAGCGCCCGGGTGCTGGGCAGCCGTGGAATGGGTGAGTTCCATCGTCGGCGCCATCGGGGTGCCGGGATCGCCAACCGGGAAGGCCGGGCCGGGGCCGGCGACGGAGGGCATGTAGCTGACGCTGGCGCCGCCACGGGAAACACGGATCATGTTGTCGCCTTCGGCGACCTCGATCTCGTTGAGAGAGGTTTCGTCCAGCAGTTTCGCCAGTTCGCGGATGGCGGCCTTATCGATTTTCATGTTTTCCTTTTACTTTGAATAAGTTGCATGGGTTTAGCAGATAGGACTTCCCACGTCAAAATGGTCGATAAAATTCAATTAAATCAGTGCTTTAACTTGGCCGCCAGCGCCTGTATCGCCTTGCGGTAACCCTCCGGCCCCTGCCCGCAGACGCTGATGAAGGCCAGCGGTTCGATATAAGAGTGGTGGCGGAAGGGTTCGCGCGTCTTGGGATCGGAGAGATGCACTTCCGCGATCGGGCATTTGAGCAGGCGCAGCGCGTCATGAATGGCGACGGATGTATGCGTATACGCCCCGGCATTGATGACGACGCCGCCGATGGGTTCCTGTGACGCCTGCTGGATCCAGGTGACGAGTTCGCCTTCGTGGTTCGACTGGCGGCAATCGGCTTCGAAGCCCGCATCGCGGCATGCGGATGCGCAGAGTTCGTCAATATCGGCCAGCGTGGCCGTGCCGTAGATGGACGGTTCGCGCAGGCCCAGCATGTTCAGGTTCGGCCCGTTGAGAATAAGAATGGTCGTCATGTTTGCTGGCCCCCCAAAAATACCTGCAAAGCTTGGCGTAAACACAAGGCATTTGTAAAGACGTGGCCGTGCATGCCCACGGCGCGGGCGCCATCGACATTGGCAGGCACATCGTCGATGAACAGGCAGTCGGAGGCGGACAGGCCATAGCGGTCCAGCAGCGTGTGATAGATGCGGGGATCGGGTTTCATGATTTTTTCGTCCCCCGAAACAACAATGCCGTCGAAATCGGCCAGTGTCGGCCACAATGTCTGCGAGAGGCGCCATTTATCGGATGAAAAATTGGTGATGGCGTAAAGCGGAACGCCCTGCGCGCGCAGATCGTCCTTGATGCGCACGACATCATCCAGCAGGCCGGCAACCATTTCGGGCCAGCGTTCGTCATAGGCGCGGATGAGGTCCGCCTGTGCCGGATAGAGTGCGATACGTTCGGCAACCGCATCTTTCCAAGGCAGGCCCGCATCGCAGCGCGCATTCCATTCCCGCGGGCATACATCACGCAGAAATACTGTGCGCATGTCCGCATCGGGGATCAGCGTGCGGTAAAGATAGGCGGGGTCCCAGTCGACCAGGACCCCGCCGATATCAAAGACGACTGATTTCATTTTTTGTCGGGTGCGGGCGCAGATGCAGCTTGCGCGGGCGCATCGGAAGAACCGCGGATTTTTTCACGCAGGCGTTCGATGATGCTGCCCGTTTTTTTGGTGTCCTGATCCTTGAAATAGATCATGCGGGATTTTTCAAGATTCTGGCCCATGATTTCCGGAGGGAAGCGTTTGATGAAATCATCAATGTTGACCACTTCAACCTGGACCGTTTTTTCGCCGCCCTTTTCAAAGGTCAGCAGAAGGGGGAATTTTTCTCCTTCCTTGAGCGGACGGGTCAGGCCCTGAAGGACGACGTAATCGCCCGCCGCATTCAGCACCGTGGTCTTGCCGCCGCCCGGAATGGCAATGCTTGGCGTTTTTTCAGATATCATTGCGCCGGTTTCGGAAACCACGGTCGTGCGCAGGCCCGTGGTAACGCCGGCAGTGGAACGCGCGCCGGTAATTTTATCATCGGCACCGTCATTGACGACAACCAGTGAAATACCCGCAAGCGGCGTTTTCTGATCCACCGCGATCACACTGGCGCGGGAAAAGGTCAGGGTTTCAGCGGCAAAGGCCGGAACAGACAGAAACAGAGCGAAAAGAAAAAGCAGGCGCATGGCAATCTCCCTTTGAGAAGGTCAATTAAACCATGCGATTGCGGCTTTTTCTAGTATTTGACCCCGCAGCCATAGCTTTGCGTGGTGGTCACGGATGCGGGCCGGCCGGCCGCCAGATCGTCCAGCACCGTTTTCACATAGTTTTTGGCGTTCGGGATGTCGGCGGGATCGGAGGTGGGACGGTCGTCGATTGCGCCCTGATAGACCAGCACACCGTCACGGTTGATGATGGCAATTGCGGGGGTGGTTTTGGCCCCGTACATGCGTCCGATATCACCTTTTTCATCCAGAATGGTGGCGGTGGCGGCGACATTCTGTTTAGCGGCCAGCGCGTCGGATTCCTGTGCGCTCAGGTGGCCCTGCTTGCCGGGAGCGCCGGAATTGATGCGCAGCCACACCGTGCCGGCGTCGGTCGCCATTTTCTGAAGGTTCTGCATGTTGCCGGAACCGTAATGCTTTTTGACATAGGGACATTCGGCATTGGTCCATTCAAGGACGACAGTCTTGCCCTTATACGCGGCAAGCGACTGCGTCACGCCCTTGGTATCAGATGCGGAAAAAACCGGGGCGGGGGCGCCTGTTTTCGGCGCGGTCAGGGTTTTGTCGGCTGCGAATGCAGGGGTGATGGCAAGAATGCACAGGGCGGCAAGAGCGATAAGGCGCATTATTGTTGTTCCTCTTCAAACAGGGTTTCAATGATATCAGCCGAGAGAATCTGCGGCAGGACCACCGGCGCGGGACGCGTACCGTCATCGCCGGGGGCGCCGTAGAACACATAAATCGGCACGCCGGAACGACCGAATTTCTGCAGGTAATCGGTGATCTGCGGATCGCGGTTGGTCCAGTCACCTTTCAGATAGGTCACATTGTTGTCGCGGAAAAGCGTCTGGGTTTCAGGGGTGGAGAGCACCACGCGTTCGTTCACAAGGCATGTGATGCACCAGCTGGCCGTCATGTTGATGAAGACCGGATCGTCCGTTTCCTTCAGCGCGGTTTCCAGCGCATCGTTCGTAAAGGCCTGAACCTTGACCGCATCGGTGGAGACAGCGTCACCCGTTGCGGAAGGCGCGGTATGGATGAAAGACAGGCCGCCCAGCGTCAGCAGAATGATGACGATACTGAAGGCGCGGGTCAGGGTGCGTGCAGCCCTGCTGGACGGCTGGCGCCCGGCCAGCCAGATGGCAAAGGCAATCAGCACTGCACCCGCCAGCGTCCATGCCACGGCAGGGGATCCGCCCTGACGGTCGATGACCCAGACCAGCCACACGGCGGACGCGAACATCGGGAATGCCAGAAGCTGGCGGAAGGTTTCCATCCACGCGCCGGGACGGGGCAGGAATTTCTGTACCCCCGGCACAAAGGCCAGCAGCAGGAAGGGCGCGGCAAGGCCAAGCCCCAGGAACGCAAAGATCAGGAGCGCCACGGGGGTCGGCTGGGTCATCGCGGCACCTACGGCGGTCGCCATGAACGGGGCCGAGCACGGTGTCGCCACCAGAGTCGCCAGAACGCCCGACAAAAAGGCGCTGAGCAGCGGGTGGTGTTTTTCTGCCAGAAGCATTTCGCCGCCGAAGGCGATGCGCAAGTTGAACATGCCCGCAAGGTTGAGGCCGACCACAAAGACAAGCCATGCCAGCGCGGCCACGAAGGCAGGGTTCTGCAGCTGGAAGCCCCAGCCGAGCTGTTGCCCGCCTGCACGCAGCGCGATGAGCGCGGCGGCCAGCGCCAGAAACATGGTGATGATGCCGGCGGCATACAGCAGCGCGGTTTTCTGCGCATGCCGGCGTTCGTGATGCGGCATAGACACCAGATGCAGCGCCTTCATCGACAGGATCGGGAACACACACGGCATGAGGTTGAGAATGGCACCGCCCAGCAACGCAAACAGCAGCAGGGTGAAAATACCGGCATTCGCGCCGTCAACGGGCGTGGCACCCATGACAGGGGCAGCCGCGCCGGTGACAGGACCTGACACAACCCAGGCGTTCTCACCCATCTTGATAACGTAGCCGGCCGTGTCGACGGCAGACATATCGCGGTCGTGAATGCGCGCCTGACGGAGGGTCAACGTGCCGCTGGCGGCTTCGTATTGCGCGGTCTGGTCGGCGGCGTTTTCAAGATAACCCCATTCGAGCGGGAAAAATTCGATATCGCCGTCTTCACCGGCGGCAAGGCGCGAGGCGGAGGCAGGCAGGCTTACACGCACGCGCACGTCGGAGCCGTCGAGATCGGTCACGGTCTGCCAGTCCACCGGCTGGGGCAGCCGGGCGCCGGCGGCGGTGAAAATATCGCTGTTGGCCGGTCTGGATTTGGCCGCGACCTTGAGGTCGAGCGCGATGTCGTGCTGTTCG
>CALBME010000188.1 GCA_937896295.1 uncultured Micavibrio sp.
ATGTCGTCATCGAAGGGCAGGACGATCTGTCCGGTCGCTATACCGTGGGACCTGATGGCAACATCACCATGCCACTGGCCGGTAAAATCGCGGTCGCTGGCCAACCCAACAGCGCGCTTGCCGGGGTCATCAGCGACGCTTACCGCGCCGGTTACCTGGTCGATCCCAAAGTCAGTGTCGAGGTCCAATCCAAATGACATCGTTTACGCCCCTGCCGCCGATGGACGGCGCCGTCCTGCGCAACCGCGGCACCGTGCGCCGCGATATGGCGGCGAAGTGGGATGCGCTGTGGCGTCGTAAATGGGTGCCGGTCCTGGGAGCGTGTGTAGGTTTTACGGTCGGGATGGGCGCGCTTATGTTCATGCCTCCGCTCTACAAGGCATCCGCGCGCATCATGGTCGATACCCCCGCAGGTAAAAACGGCGTGGTTGAGTCAGAAGCAGCGATTGTGCGTTCGACTCCGGTGCTGTCCAAAGTGGCGGGCACGCTCGGCCTTTATAAAGATCCGGCCTTTACCAAACCGCGCAGCGTGATTCAGCATGTCGTCGGAAAGCCGCAATTGATGGATACGGGCACGTCCGACCGCGTCATGAACCGACTGGATGACATGATCCATGTGCGCGTTCTGCCCAATACCTCCATCATCGATATGACCGTGCTCAATCGGAATCCCGAACGTGCGGCGCAGATCGCCAACGCGCTCCTGACCGCTTATCAGGAACGCAAGGCCGATGAGCGTTTCGAACAATCCCGCCAGATGTCGGCATGGACGGGCAAGCAACTGGAAGCCCTTCGTGCACAAAGCGCGCAGGCGCGCGAGAAGCTGGCCGCGTTCGAAGCCGCACACCCGCAAAGTGCATCCGATGTTCCGGCTCAGTCGCAGCAGCTGGCCATTCTGAACCGCGAAATGGACCGCACACAGTCCGATATCATTACCTTGTCGTCACGGCTTGAGGCGGCCCAAAAGGAAAGCCGCGCCAAATCAGCCGATAAGATCGTGCGTATCCAGTCGCTTAAATCGGAAGAAAGCAACCTGAGCGCTGAACTTTCAAACCTGCGCAAAACCTATGGCGAGCTGCATCCGAAAATCGTAGAGCAAAAGGCGCGTCTGGCGCGCGTACAGTCTGATCTGCGGGCCGAAGCACGCAATGCCACACCCGCGATCGATGCGGACCTGAATGCAGCCAAAAACAGGCTTGAGGCCCTGCGCCGTGAAATCGATGCGCTGTCGCTGCGAACCGATGAAAGCAGCCGCGCCAGCGTCGCTCTTAAAACCCTGCAGGATGATGTGGCCGCCAATGAACGGCTGTATGCGGATTTCATGATCAAGTATCAGGGCCTGTCCGCCGAGGCACAGTTGCGCGGCAACGACATCAAGGTCATCAGCATGGCGACCATTCCGTCTGCGCCAGATCAGAATGCGCGTATCGCCATGGTCGTTGCGCTTGCGTTGGCAGGCTTTGTGATCGGGCTGTGTTTCGTGGTCCTGCGCCTGGCCTGGGCCACCGGTTTCACCACGGCGGCGCAGCTGGAAAGTATGACAGGTTATCCCGTGTTCGCCGCCATTCCAGCCGCCGGGGGCAAGTTCGGTGCCAAGGGCGGCGCCGTGCATCATAACGTCATGCAAGACCCAGCCGCGATTCTGGCTGAATCACTGCGTTCGTTACGCGTATCCTTACGCCTGCGCGGGGATACGGGGCGCCGTCCGCGCGTTGTCGCCTTTACCTCCACCCTGCCGGAAGAGGGGAAAACCTCGCTGGCCGTGATGCTGGCGATGGTGGCCGCAAAATCGGGAGAACGCGTCTGTGTGGTTGACTGTGATCTGCGCCGTCCGTCGGTGCACAAAGCTTTTGGCATCGGGAATGCGCGTGGTCTGGCCGATTACCTGTCCGATCGTCTGTCGATCGACGATGTGATTTACCGCAAGGATCCGTCCGGCGTGCATCTGGTCACGGCCAAGGCCGTGCCGTCCTATTCCCTTACGCTGCTGACTTCGGGCCGCATGGAACGCCTGATCGACAACTTACGCGAGCAATATGATCTGGTCATTCTGGATGCGCCGTCATCACTGGCGTTTGCCGATGCGCGCGTCCTTGCCCGCATGGTGGATCAGACCATGTACGTGGTCGCATGGAACCGCACACGGCGTGAGTCGGTCATGGCATCGCTCAAATCCTACGCCGATCTTGGTTATGCCGATCTGGCGCTGGTCTTGAACAAGGTCGATCTTTCAGAATACCTGCGCGATAGTGCGGCGGTGGTCGTCTATCAGTACGGCAAGGAGATCGAAGACGCATACGCAACTTGACAAACAGAATGCCTGTCCGCTAAATTAGGAACATCTTCCTACCAGAGTTGCGCCCGCCGCGGGGATCCGCCGGCGGGTTTTTTTATTTTTTTTGAAAGGATTTCCAATGACTTACATGCCTCTTGATAACGATCAGCACGTCATCCCGGCCATGCGCCTGAAGGCCACTGGCGGGGCGCATGCCATTACCGCCACCACCACGTCCGCGCGCAATGTCACGGGCTTCAACGCAAATACGCGCGTGGTATCCGTGTATGCCACCGGGAATGTTTACCTGCGGTTTGGCGGGGCTACCGTAACGGCTGCCAACACGGACCATTATTTTCCTACGGGCGTGTATTACGATTTTGCCATCTGCGGCGGCGCGGGCAAGGTTGGTCAATTCACGCATCTGGCCGTTCTGGCGGCCGATGGCACGGATTGCAGCGTCTATATCTCGGAAAAAGAGTGAGCGTTCAAAATCAACTGATAACGCCAAGTCACAAAGCGATTTGACAATGTTGTCTAGCGATTGACCGCCGTCCTGCTTTTCAGGGCGGTGGTCAGCGTGCCGTCGTCGAGATAATCGAGTTCGCCGCCGACCGGCATGCCGTGCGCAAGGCGCGTGATACGCACCCCTGTATCCTTGAGGCGATCGGCCAGATAATGCGCCGTGGTCTGGCCATCGACCGTCGCAGACAGGGCCAGAACGACTTCCTGCGTGCCGTCTGATTTCACGCGGTCGAGCAGTTCGCCAATGCGCAGATTGTCCGGCTTTACCCCGTCGATGGCGGACAGAACGCCGCCCAGCACATGATACAGGCCGTCAAACACACGCGTGCGTTCAATTGCCCATATATCGGCGATACCCTGTACCACGCAAACAACACTGCGGTTGCGGCGCTGGTCCGTACAGATATGACAGGGATCGGATGAATCGAGATTGCCACAGGCATGACAGGTGCGGATGCCGGCATAGGTTTTGTCCATCTGCATCATCAGCGGCTTCATCAGTGTTTCGCGGCCGGTCAGAAGGGTCAGGGCAAGCCGCCGCGCCGAGCGCGGGCCCACGCCGGGCAGGCGCGCGAGCATACGGATCAGGTCATTGATATCGGCGCTGGTCATGGGGCAGCCTTTTGCAACGTGTTCATATCCGTATCGCAGAAAATACGATCTGACACCGCATGTAGTTCCAGAAGCGCTTTGTGAACAGGCAGCATCATGGGGTCTGGACCGCTGACATAGATGACATGCTCTCTAAGATCGGCGGCAAGCTGGCGCAGGTGCTGATCCGGAGTATGCGGGTCGGTGACGATGTGCAACCGGACGCGGCCACTGGTCTCAAGGCGGTCGAGTTCTGTCCGGCATTAAATGTCCTGCAGCGTGCGCGCGCCGTATACCAGTGTGATCTGGCCGGTCAGATCGTTCTTAATGATGTCTTCGGCCATGGCCAGCATGGGGGCTATTCCGGTGCCCCCAGCCACCATCAGCACGGGGCGTTTTTCAATCAGGCCTGTATTCATAGTGCCAAACGGCCCATGCAGGTTGAGCAGGTCGCCGGTTTTTATGTTCTGTGCCAGATGGGCGGAAAGCCCCCCGCCCATGTTACGGACGTGGAATACAAGATGGCCCTGATCGTTGGGCGGTGAGGCGATGGAATAAGAACGGCTACCGAATCCATCCGCACCGATTTGCATGTACTGGCCCGCGCGCCAGGCAAACGGGCCCCGTGGCGCAAGCGTGATGATGCGCACGTCACGGGTACGGTCTTCGATACGTTCGACCGCAGCTGGGATGTTGGCTGTCAGCACCCCGTCTTCTCCGTCAATTGTTGAGGCGCGAACGGCCGGTGGGGTCTTTGTAAACGAACAGCGATGGCGGAAGCGGTGTTCCGATATCGAAATCGTTCAGTACGATGTCGGTGCGTAAACCCTGCGCATCCTTGATCGACCAGGATTGGAGCTGGAAGGGTTCGCGCCGGAAATTGACGGTCAGCGTGCCGCTGGATGCATCGGCGGTCTGGTAGATGGTGTAGGTGACGGTGTCGGCAGTCTCGGTGACGTTTTTCACGGTCAGGTCCCCTTCCAGCCGCGGATTTTTGCGCAGAAGAAAATCGGCCAGGGTGGTGCCGACCGGTGCCGTCGATGTCTGGCGCTGCTGCGCGTCGTAGAAATAGAGCAGAACGCCGTCGGCGACGATGAAGTCCTTTGCCGGCGGATCGTATTCAAAGCGCAGTCGGCCCGGGCGGTGGATGTAAAAATTTCCGGTCAGAACGGTGCCGTCATACCCTTTCTGTGAAAAACGCGCCTGTCCGTAGGTCAGGTTTTTCAGCCAGTTTTCAGCCTGCGTCACGCGAGCGTCCTTGGCGTAGGAGGCAGGGATGAAAGCCACGAGGGCCAGGATCAAAAAAGCCAGTTTTCTCATGGCTTAAACATAGGCGAGCAATACGGCCTTGGAAAGGCGGATTATGGCAGGTATGCCCGAATATCGGCAGGTGTCAGACCGCTGGCCCGCAGGGCACGCAGCGTTACTGACTGGTCGCGCTTGGCAAAGCGCTGGCCGCTTTCGTCGGCAATCAGCTGGTGATGGCGGAAGATGGGAATGTCGTAGCCCATCAGCTTGAAGAGCAACGCGTGCAGGTCGGCGATATCCGCCAAATCCTGGCCGCGGATCACCAGATTGACGCCCTGGTCGGCGTCGTCCATGACGCAGGACAGATGATAGGATGTATGAATATCCTTGCGGCCCAGGATTACATCACCATGGCGCTGTGCCAGCGGGTCGCATTCCACCGTGCTTTTTTCATCGATCTGTTCGAGATAGGTGAACGAACCGGCTGCCTGAATGGCGCGCTGCATCGACAGGCGCCATGAAAACGGTACGCCGTTCTCCATCAGTTTGCGTTCTTCGTCGGCGGGCAGGGCCTCGCTCGTGAAGACCGTGTCCACGCGCTCATGCGGGGCATGCAGAATGTCGTTGATCTCCTTGCGGGTTTTGAAACAGCGATAGACAAGGCCGCGGTCATGCAGTTCAGCCAGCCGGGCTTCATAGATCGCCATCCGGTCTGACTGCCGGCGCACCGGTTCTTCCCATGTCAGTCCCAGCCAGCGCAGATCTTCGTAAATCGCATCTTCGCATTCCGGCTTACAGCGGATGGGGTCAATGTCTTCAATACGCAGCAAAAACCGTCCGTTATTCGCGCGGGCGGTTTTATGATTGAGCATGGCCGAGTAGGCGTGACCGAGATGGAGATACCCGGTCGGCGACGGCGCGAAGCGCGTGACGGGGGCTTTAACGCTCACCGATCAGGACTTCACGTTTGCCGACATGGTTGGCGGGGCTGATAACGCCCTGCTTTTCCATGCGTTCGATGATAGTGGCGGCGCGGTTATATCCGATCTGCAGGTGACGCTGGATAAAGCTGGTCGACGCCTTGCCCTCGCGTGCGACAATGGCGACTGCCTGATCGTATAATTCGTCGCCCGAACCGCCGCCGCCGGATCCGCCGCCGAACATGTCGCCCATTTCGCCGTCTTCGTCACCGCCTTCGGTAATCTGTTCAAGGTAATCGGGTTCGCCCTGTGCCTTGAGGTGATCGACGATCTGGTTGACTTCGTCATCTGCCACGAAGGGGCCATGGACGCGCTGGATACGGCCGCCAGCGGCCATGTACAGCATGTCGCCCTGACCCAGCAGCTGTTCGGCCCCGCCTTCGCCCAGAATGGTACGGCTGTCGATCTTGCTGGTGACCTGGAAGGAAATTCGGGTCGGGAAGTTGGCCTTGATGACACCGGTGATGACATCCACAGACGGGCGCTGTGTCGCCATGATGATGTGAATGCCCGCGGCACGGGCCATCTGCGCCAGGCGCTGGATGGCGTTTTCAACTTCCTTACCGGCAACCAGCATCAGGTCGGCGAATTCGTCCACGACCACGACGATGTATGGCAGTTCGACCAGTTCGATCGGCTGTTCCTCGTAGATCGGCTTGCCTGTATCGGGGTCGAAGCCGGTCTGGATCTTGCGGGTCAGGACTTCGCCCTTGGCCTGCGCTTCCTTGATGCGCTGGTTATAACCGTCGATGTTGCGCACGCCCAGTTTCGACATGGCGCGGTAACGGTCTTCCATCTCGTGCACTGTCCATTTGAGTGCGACGATGGCCTTGCCCGGCTCCGTCACCACGGGCGCCAGAAGATGCGGAATATCATCATAGACCGACAGTTCGAGCATCTTCGGATCGATCATGATCAGGCGGCATTCTTCCGGCTTCAGCCGGTAGAGCAGCGAGCAGATCATGGTGTTGATCGCCACCGATTTGCCCGAACCCGTGGTGCCCGCGACGAGCAGATGCGGCATGCGCGCGAGATCGACGATCACTGGCTCACCGCCGATGGTCTTGCCGAGGCAGATCGGCAGGCGGAGTTTCGATTTCTCGAAATCTTCCGAAGCGAGCAATTCGCGCAGCAGCACGGTTTCGCGCTTGGCATTTGGCAATTCGATGCCGATCGCGTTGCGGCCCGGCACGACCGCGACGCGCGCGGCAACCGCGCTCATCGAGCGGGCGATATCTTCCGCAAGGCCGATCACGCGGGACGATTTGGTGCCCGGTGCCGGTTCAAGTTCATAAAGGGTCACGACGGGACCGGGGCGAACAT
>CALBME010000189.1 GCA_937896295.1 uncultured Micavibrio sp.
GATGCGCATCGCGATTGCCTCTGACCATGCTGCTTACGAGCTGAAAGCCGTGCTCGCCGACTGGTTGCGTGCCGAGGGGCATGATGTTGCCGATCTGGGCACCAATGGTCCCGAAAGCGTCGATTATCCCGATTATGGCTTCAAGCTCGCCGCGCATGTCGCCAGCGGCGCGGCAGAATTCGGCGTCGCGCTGTGCGGATCGGGCATCGGCATTTCGATCGCGGCCAACCGGCACGCGCATATCCGCTGTGCCCTTGTGCATGACGTCACCGGCGCACGTCTGTGCCGTCAGCATAACGACGCCAATGTCCTGGCCCTGGGCGCACGCCTGACCGGGGTTGAGGTCGCCAAGGACTGCGTCGATGTTTTCCTGTCGGCTGAATTCGAAGGCGGGCGCCATCAGGGACGGGTCGACAAGCTGTCGCAGTGTTAACCTGATTTAATTTACATAATTTTGACAAAAAGGGCCTCCGGGGGCTAAGGTCATGGCCATGACCTTGCGCAAGCCATTGCCCGAGTTGCCCGACGCACGTATGCGCGACCCCGCCTTTCTGGCGGCAAGCATGCATGAAGGCCAATACATCAGCAGCGGCACCAACAACGACGTGTGGCGGATTGACGGTCTTGCGGGCGATGCGTCGTATATCCTGCGCGTCAGCAATATTTACCGCCCGCTTTTCCTGGACGTTACGCATCCGCCGCGCATGGAATTATGTGCGCAGGCCGCGCTGGATGCGCGCGCGGCCCAGCCCATTGCGATGTTTTTTGCCAGAGATGCGCAAGGCAGGGAGCATGCGGTTGCGGATATACAGCCAGAACTAAAAGGCGATCTGCTGGGCATGACGCGCGACGAAATGGAATCGCGCACCAACCGGATCAAGGAAGTCCTGACACAGACGGATGAATGGGGCCGCGTGGCCGGAAATATCGTGACGCGCCGCACACCCAATCAGCAGGGTGTCGAGCGCACGAATGCGCGGCTGTGGCCATTGGCCGAGCGCATCGCGGCGATGCCGGTGCGGTTTTTTATCCAGACGATCAAGGACGCCAAGGAAATCGAGGAAAACGGTTACGGCATCGACCCGTCGAAGGGTGCCAATTTTATGTTGCTGAACGGGCAGGAGCGCATCGGTTTCATGGACCTTGTGCCGCAGGACCAGTTTCAGTACCGGTTGACGCCGGACGCCATCGCAACCGTGTTGTGGCAGCCCGCGAACCAGACATGGGGCGGTTCAGAAAATCCCGAGCAGGAGACGCGGCGCAAAATTTTAAACGACATCATCAGCGCCAAGACCATCGCCGCGTGCGATGCGTGCCGCATTCAGTATGTGCATACGCAGTCGGGACAGGCGCGCGAGAAAGATTTGCGTGAACGATACGGGCTGGTGAAGCCGGAAAAAATGCGCCTGATCCGAGTGGGCGATACCGGCATTCCCATGGGGCATTACGGCGTGACATCAAGGGACATCATCGTGCCTGCGGAAGGTGCGGGACCCACGATAGCGTTACCGCGCCTGCGATTTTAAGCACCGGACGGCGCGGGCGGCTTGTGACGTTTTGCCGTCACGACAATGGTTTCAGATTCCATCTGCGGCGGTGAGGGAGGGGGCGCCTGCCACGCCGCGCGCGTGGCGGCATGCGTTTTCGGTTCATTCGGATTGCCGACATCCAGCCCGCCGTGCGGTACCAGAAAATAACCCACCGGGCGTCCGCGCATGCCGGGGAAGCCGAGATTAGCCTGTTCGGGATTGGCGATACGCCGGCCGTCGCGGTCGCGGTCGGTCGCCGGTGTCGGGCCGTCCTTGCCGGACCAGTATCCGTCCGGTCCCTGACGCAGCCAGTGGTGATAGGGCAAGCCGTAGCGATGGTCGGGATGCATCAGTAGCACAACGCGGTAATAGCCCGGCTTCGCCGCCGGTTTGTCGCCGGTATAAATCATGCCGTCGGCAATGGCCCCGCGGATCAGGCGTTTTTGCCATTCCCAGTATGTATCCCCCAGATAGGGCGGGTCCTGATTGAGGGTGCGCTTGCCCGGCATGGCGCCGTATTCAACCGTGTCGATATCATCGGCGGCATAGGCATAACAGTTGTTGTTTTTCTGGACCTGTTCGGTGTTCCAGCGATGGGGTTCGTAGGGCGGCGCGGCCGCAAGGGTCAGCGCGTTGTTCCGTTCTTCCAGCGCGATGGCGGCCTGTTCGTCCGCATAATTCCTGATGACGCCCGCGGTGACGCCGGTGGCGCTGGCCAAAAACAGAACGGCAACGAGGTTGGGGCGGAATTTCATTTTACGCACCGTACCGGAGGGCAGGGCGCGTGCCGGGATGGGTTTTGCGTTCCTTCGGATTACCGACATCAAGCCCACCCTGAGGCACCAGAAAATACGCGACCGGCTGTACATAGGGGCCGAACCATGCCTTTTCCGGGTCCGTGATCGGCCGGCGGAAACGATCCAGATCCGTGGCCTCGCCGCTGCCGTCCTTGCCGGACCAGAGGCCGTTGTTATTCTGGCGCAACCAGTGCCAGTAGGAGGAACGGTTGTTGTAGCGCGGGCTCATGAGCAGAACCACGCGGTAATAGCCGGGGCGCGTGGCCGGTTTGTTGCCGGTATAAATCATGCCGTCGGCGATGGCGCCACGGATGAGCATGCGCTCATAATCGGCATAGGAAATATCCGTTTTGGGAAATGGCTGGCCCAGCGTGCGGTGGCCGGGCATGGCCCCAAATTCGGATGTATCGATATCGTTCGCGGCATGGGCATAACAATTGTTTTTCATGCGCACGTCGTCCGTGGCATTCCACGCATTCAGGTCCGGTTGTGGTGCCGCACGGACTG
>CALBME010000190.1 GCA_937896295.1 uncultured Micavibrio sp.
GGGGCCGCGAACGCAGGGCTGGTCAGCACGGTGGCCGTCCAGCGCGGCGATCGGGTCGAGGCCGGCCAGCCGCTGTTCGCCCTGGACGCGGCCCAGCTGACCGCCGCCCGCGACCAGGCCGCCGCCCAGACGGCCATCGCGGAGGCCCAGCTGCGCGACGCCGAAAAGGGCCAGCGCCCGCAGGAGCTGGCCGTCTATGACGCCGAACGCGCGGCCGCCGAGGCCCAGGTCCGGCAGGCCCGGTCGGACTATGACCGCGTCGCGCCGCTGGTGGCCAAGGGGATCTACGCCCCGGCCAAGCTGGACCAGGTGAAGGCCGCCCTGGACTCCGCCCGCGCCAACGCCGCCGCCGTGGCCCGGCGCAAGGACGTCGGAACCCTGGGCGCGCGCCCCGACGCGGTGAGCGCGGCGCGGTCCGCCGTCGCCTCGGCCCGCGAGGCCCTGGCCGCCGCCCAGTCGCGGGGCGAGCGCGTGCGGGTGCTCGCGCCGACGCTGGCGGGGAAGGCCGACATGCTGCCGTCCAACCATGATCTCGCCCAGCGCTCCAAGCGGTTAAGGTTGTCTTGCCTTTCCATCGGCAAATGATCGCAAAATCTATGCATGACCCAGGCATGCCCCAACGCGATCATCCGTTCGTTCACATTTACCCACTTATTTTCTTGGAAAACATATAAAGTCGCCAAAGTTCTACCGTACCCGTCAACCCCATGCTCTTCCATTCTGATCCGGCGTCCGCCTATCAGTTTGATAAGGCCGTATCTGGCCTTATCACCCCAATATTGTCCGTCTTCAGGACAATCAATTGAATCAAGCCTGACCCTTATTTCATGCCAAAAACCACCGACAACAACTGTGTCACCATCGATAATGTGCCTAACCCAGAACTGGGGCATATGCGGAATTAAAAGTCTTCCGGCACCCTCTTCTTGTACTTTTCCTTTGCAGTCCTTCTGATAAACAGGAGGGCCTTTTTTCTTGATCAGATCAGACTGTCTTTCTAAAAAAGACAGTGTTCTCCTAACGGCAAAAAGAAATTTGAAAAGCACGAGATCTAATCTTTCATAACGATCCAGCAATTAAATTTTTTTATAGATAAAAGTCAAACTGCAGCCGTATTTTACGCCGCCCGCCGCCACTGCACCTTGATCTTCGGCCCTGCCAGCTTGATCAGATATGCGCGCCGCATCCAGTGATAATCCTTGTGCGCGATCAGCCATAATTTGAATTCATCCGCAATGCGGCGATGCATGATGACGCCTTCCGCCGCGCCGTAAAGCTGCGCCAGCGCGTCATTCTGCCGGGTTTGCGCCTTTTCCCACAGGCGATAAGCCATGATCTGCTTGCGCACCCGCGCGCGGTACCGCTCGCACAGTTCGGACAGGTGTTTGACGTCCATGAACTGGATATCCTCGCGCACCATGCGCGCGCGCCCGAACAGCATGGCCTGCGCCTGCGTTTTCCCAAATCGTAATTCCAGTATGCGCGCGATTTCGCGGCTTGCCTCGTTCATCTTCCCCCCTGAATGCTGGCAACTTTTGATTGCATGAAACCATACACAATCTTTTGTTGAATTACCATAATAAAAATATAGGGAAATGCCTACAAAAACCTGAGTTATACACAGAATTACCCACAATTAAATAGGAAACCCCCTGTCTTTAATAGGTAAATTCCTATTGACGCATAGCCGCAAAGAAATTATTCCTAAAACCATAACGAGAAAACAAAACAGGGAGAGTACACGAATGCCCACCATCGCCATACGCACGCACGACACGAAGCACACGCTGTTCGAAGGCCCCTACGCCAGCATGCGGCATTGCGTGGAGGCCGCGGTCGCAGCCGGCACCAGTCTGCGCAATGCCGACCTGCGCCATACCGACCTTGCCCATGCCAGCATTGACGGTGCCGACCTGCGCGGGGCGGACCTGACGGCCGCCGCCCTGTATGGCGTCAATCTCTCGGAAAGCGATTTAAGCGGCGCGCGCATCCGCGACGCCGACCTGACCCTTGCCTGCCTCGCCGATGCCCGCATGTCCGGCGTCGATTTTACGGGCAGTCATTTTGCCGGGGTCATCCTCTCCGGCGCGCAACTCGATGACTGCACCTTTTCCTGCCCCACCGCCTTCACCCTGCCCTTTGCCGACGCACAAATGCTGGGCCGCAACCACTACGTGCATGACGGGCTGCAGGCGCTGGCCTTCACCGCCGCCCCGGTGGTCATCACCGGCCTGCCCCGCCGCATCGTCCACCGCGACCGCATCGCCAGCGGTTGCTTCGGCGACGCACATGGCAGGCGCGCCCCGTGCTGCCGCCGCGCTCGACCTCGCTATCGCCGCCGCCGTCACGGGCACGTTCTCGCTCGTGGGCGCCACCGCGAACTTCTTCTTCGCGTTGAGGGCGGCCATGCCGAGGGCGGCGCTCCCCATGAAGAACAGGTAGGGGAAGACGATCCGTGTAAGCTGCACCGTCCGCGCGAACTGAGCGGGGCGATCGGCGTAGCCGCCCGCAAAGAGGGCGGTGAGCGGCTCGGCGGCGAGCACTCGGGCGTTGTCGGGTCCGGCGAACGGCGTGTGGTGGAAGTGCACCAGCGTCAGGTCGTCACGGGCGGCGCGCACGGTGGGGGCGAGCAGGGTCAGGTGGTAGTCCTGGACGAGCACGACCGCACCGTGCGGGGCGTGGGCGATCACGGTCTCGGCGAAGAGCCGGTTGACCGCCCGGTACGACGTCCAGGCGTCGCGCCAGCCGACGTCGAGCTCCGGGTCGCGGGTGAGGTCGAACAGCCCGTGGTGCACGAACCAGAGCATCTGGTTGGACACGACGTCGTAGTAGCGGTCGAACTCACCGACGGGGACGTCGACGAGGTGCACCGGATAGCCGTCGCTCACGGGTCGCGCCTCGGCAGCAGCCGACCGGTCCGCGTCGGACAGGGCGGCCGCGACCCAGCTGATCCGACCCTCGTCCATGAGGGGACCGAGACCCGACACCAGGCCGCCGCCGCCCCGCACCGCGACGAGCTCGTCGCCGTCCTGCCGGTAGGACAGCGGACCCCGGTTGGACACCAGGACGATGGGACGCTCGGCCGGGTCCATGGGCCCACCCTAGGAGCACCCACGGCGGATCCCCGCCGGGCGGTCCGACCGCGGGCTGGCCGTAGGCTCACCGCCGTGCGGATCGTGGTCGCGCCCGACAAGTTCCGAGGAACCGCGACCGCGGCCCAGGTCGCGGACGCCCTTGCCGAGCCGCTGCGCGCCGCCGGCCACGACGTGGTCGTGGCTCCCATGGCC
>CALBME010000191.1 GCA_937896295.1 uncultured Micavibrio sp.
ATCGCCATCAAGCGTTTCGCCCTGAACTCCCCCCATGCCCTGACCGAATGGCATCTGGTCGCCACGATCCTGCTGATCCTGATCCTGCACGTGGCGGAGATCCTGATTTTCTCGGGCGGGTTGTTTTTCGCCCACCATACGCTTGAGCTGGGCCAGTTTCTGGGCGCCCGTGATTTCCGGGCCATCGACTATTTCCACTTTTCGGCCGAAACCTTCACCACTCTGGGGTATGGGGACATCTATCCCCTTGGTCCGCTTCGTATTTTAGCCTCTCTTGAGAGTATTACGGGCCTGCTTCTGATCGCGTGGTCGGGGGCCTTTTCGTATGCCACCCTGCAAAATCTGATCGATTCCGGGCCGGATCGCTGAAAAACCGACCGGTTTTGGCCGTTTTGTTTGACTTACCGGTCAAAATCCTTATAAAAGCGCCATTCCCGAGAATACGGAGCCATGCTCCTGCCCTTTACTGGGACTATCGGGACACGAAAGAAACATAGAAAAAGGAATACAAATCATGAGCGACAAGCGTCCTCAGTCCAAACATAAAATCGATCGCCGCCTGGGTCTCAACCTCTGGGGCCGCGCCAAATCCCCCGTCAACAAACGCGAATACGGCCCGGGCCAGCACGGCCCGCAAAAATCGCGCAAGCTGTCCGACTACGGCAAGCAGCTGATGGCCAAGCAGAAGCTCAAAGGCTACTACGGCAACATCGGCGAACGCGCTTTCCGCCGTTACTATCAGGAAGCCATGCGCCTGCGCGGTGACAACTCGGAAAACCTGGTTGGCCTGCTGGAATCGCGTCTGGACTCGGTCGTCTACCGCATGAAATTCGCCGCGACCCCGTTCGCAGCCCGTCAGTACGTTTCCCACGGCCACATTCTGGTCAACGGCAAGCGCGTCACGATTTCGTCGTACCGCGTCGAAGAAGGCGATGAAATCAGCCTGTCGCCGAAAGCCGAGAACATCGGCCAGATCCAGTCGGCCCTCGAGTCCGCCGAACGCGACCTGCCGGAATACGTCGAAGTCGACGTGAAAGCCAAAAAAGGCAAATTCATCCGCGTGCCGAAGAAGGACGAAGTCCCCTACGCCGTTCAGATGGAACCGAACCTGGTCATCGAATTCTACTCGCGTTAATTTTTACGCGACGACCCACAAGACAAAGCCACCTTTATGGTGGCTTTGTCATTTAAGGAAGAACCATGACGCAGAAACCCGCCATTATCCTGATCAACCCGCAGCTCGGTGAAAATATCGGCATGTGCGCGCGGGCGATGTTCAATTGCGGGCTGACCGACCTGCGCATCGTCAATCCGCGCGACGGCTGGCCGTCGGAAAAGGCGGTATCATCTTCAGCCGGTGCGCTTGAAAAAGGCGTGACCGCACGCGTTTATACCTCCACCGCAGATGCCATTGCCGACTGTACCTATGTTCTGGCCACCACGGCGCGTCCGCGCGACATGGTGAAAGACGTTTTCACCGCGCGCGAAGCTGGCACGCGCCTGCGGGCCGAGGGCAAGGGCGCGGTACTGTTCGGCGCGGAACGGACGGGCCTGCATAACGATGATATCGCGCTTGCGACCGGTGTCGTCACCATTCCGCTCAACCCCGACTTCACGTCGCTGAACATCGCACAGGCGGTTCTGCTGGTGGCGTATGAATGGTTCACCGCCGGCGATACGACTGCGCCCGCCCAGCTGGTCAGCGGTGATTCCGACATCGCGTCCGCAAAGGAAATCGCCGAGCTGGTCGGACGCCTCGAAACCGAAATGGACTCAGGCGGCTTTTTCCGTTCGCCTGAACTGCGCCCTACCCTTGTCCGTAACCTGCAATCGCTATTTGCACGTACCCGCATGACCAGCCAGGAAGCCAGCACGTTTCATGGCATTATCTCGGCCCTGATCGGCCTGCGCCGGAAATAGTTCTATTTCCCCACCCTTGACTTTGTTCACTTTTTGTTCTTATTCTGAGGGATGCTTCACCCTCCGCCCGATGACGGCGTCCGCTGGCTGCTTCTGGACCTGAACAGCTATTTTGCGAGCGTCGAACAGCAGATGAACC